>CANIEV010000062.1 GCA_947466535.1 Betaproteobacteria bacterium | reverse complement strand
CTGCAAAGCCGGCCCTTCGAGCAGGCGCCCGAAGGCCTCGGTCATGCCCGGCCGCTCGGGGCTGAGATGAAGGTCGGAGACGAACAGCGACGGGCGCATTCGGATGGTGTGACCTTTTGTGCCCGTGGGTTCCGAATACTCGGCTTAGATGACTTCCGCGCGCTCGATCAGCACATCGTCGAGCGGCACGTCATCGTGAAAATCCTTGTGGCCGGTGCGAACGGCGGTGATCTTGTCGACCACGTCCTGGCCGGCCACGACCTTGCCGAACACGCAGTAACCCCAGCCATCGGGGGTTTCGCTTCTGAAGTTGAGGAAGTCGTTGTTCTTCACGTTGATGAAGAACTGCGAACTCGCCGAATGCGGATCGGGGGTGCGCGCCATCGCGACGGTGTACTTGTCGTTCTTAAGCCCGTTGTTGGCTTCGTTCTTGATGTTGGCTTTGGTGGGTTTCTGGTTCATGCCCGGCTCGAAGCCGCCGCCCTGGACCATGAAGCCCGAGATCACGCGGTGGAACACGGTGTTGGCGTAGTGGCCGCTTTCAACGTAGTCGGTGAAGTTCTTCGCGCTGATCGGGGCTTTGGCTGCGTCGAGTTCGATGTCGATTGCGCCGTGGTTGGTGTGCAGACGGATCATGGGATCATTTTCCTTTGATGAGGGTGACGGATTCGATGACGATCGGTTCGCGCGGCACGTCCTGGTGCGGGCCGGCGCTGCCGGTTGAGACCTTGGCAATGGTGTTGACGACATCCATGCCCTGGGTGACCTTGCCGAACACCGCGTAGCCATAACCCTGGTTGGTGGCTTCGCGATAGTTGAGGAAGTCGTTGTCCTTCAGGTTGATGAAGAACTGGGCGCTTGCCGAGTGCGGGTTGGGTGTGCGCGCCATCGCGAGCGTGCCCACGGTGTTCTTCAGGCCGTTGCCGGCTTCGTTCTGGATCGTGTCGCGGGTCTTTTTCTCGCGCATGTCGCGGTCAAAGCCGCCGCCCTGGATCATGAAGCCGTCGATCACGCGATGGAAGACCGTGCCCTTGTACTGGCCGCTCTCCACGTACTGCAGGAAATTGGCCACTGTCTTGGGTGCCTTGTCGGCAAAGAGCTCGATCTGCAGTGTGCCGCGGCTGGTCTTCACTTCCACTTTCGGATTTTGCTGCGCGGCGGCACTACCGGCGAAACTGAGCGCGGCTACGCACGCCGCGACGAAGGCGATCAGGTGTTTCATGTGGCTTCCTTTGAAGTGAAAAACATCCCGGCGGTGCCGGATCAGGCGGCACCTTCGGACACGATGCGCCAGGCATTGCCTTCGCGCATCCAGTACTGGCGTTTCTTCATGACGTTGTTTAGGTTGTTTGATCGGTATTCCTGCTCGAAGGTGACGACCATCAGGTCTTCCTTGCCGGGGCTGCGAAAGAAGGACAGCTCGCCGAGCTTCACCTTGATCCAGGTCTTGCCCGCGTTGACGCGTTCCTTCTGATCGCGCCAGCTGGCGAGGGTGTCGTTGCCCGAACGGAAGTCCTTCGAATAGTGGGAAAGGTATTTCCCGGTATCGCGGCTTTCCCAGTCGCGGCGCCACTGGTCGATCTGGTTGGCGAACTGCTGGCGTTCGCTCGTCCACTCGTCGGTGGACACCCACTGAATTTCGTCGCTGATGACCACCGGTGTGACGCCGACCTGGATGGTCTTGGCGACGAGGTCGAGGTCGCCGTTGGTGAGCACGACGCAGCCATCGCTTGCACGCGGCGGACGGCTATAGGTGTCCGAGGGTGTGCCGTGCAGCCAGATGCCGTGCCCGTTGCGGCCCTGGCGGCGATCCCATTCGTTCGGGTAGTTGATGGGAAAGGCGCCTGATCCGTAGAAGTCGGTGAGCTTGGCGCGAGGCAGGCTGGAGGTGACGTGGTACACGCCGACTGGTGTTTTCTGGTCACCCTCGCGGGTCTTTTGCGAGCCGCGCTTGCCCGAGCTTACGTAATAGTCCGACACCAGCCGGGGGCGGCCGCGGTCGTTGCGGTACAGGTAGAGCCGCGAGCGGCCTGTGTCAACCACCACCGCGTATTCCTGGTCGGGACGCATCTGCAACAGGTAGCGTGGAAGCTTTTCGGTGCCCGGCTTTTCACGATAGCCGCGCAGCCGGGCGATCGCTTCCGCGCGCAGGTCGGACATGCGCTCGACCGGAGCGTTGGGCGCATTGCCCATCGTTGACAAGGGGCGGGTGCGGGCCAGCAACAGGTCGCCGCGGATCAGGTGTGCGAGCCGGAAGTTCGGATGCTCGGCGAGCAACTTGTCGACTTCGTCGAGGGCGGTGTCAAAGCGCTGCCGGCCGATTTCCTCGAATACGGCAGAGAGCTTTGCTTCGGGCGAGCCGCCGGTTTGCGAAGAACGCGGGGCGGACTTCGCGGTCGCCGAGGGGACCGCCGGCGGGACGGACAGAACGAGGGCAGTGGCGAAGGAGACTGCCAGTACGGCAAGTAGAGCGGAGACAATCCGGCCCATCAGCTTCCGACCCGCTCCTCGCGGATGAGCCATCGGTCGTTGACTCGAACAAGGCTCAGCGTCTTGGTGCTGGAGATGCTGAGCGAGTCCGAGCGGTAGTTCTGACGGAAGGTCACCGTGGCGTGCGTGTCATCGATCATCCGGACCTTCGGGGATTCGACGCCGACTTCGATTTTCTTCGGCGCCATGATCCGCTGGCGACGACCTTTTTCCCAGTCGGCGCGGGATTCGCCCTTGGGTGCTTTGAATTCCTTTGCGTAATGCGCGAGATAGCCGTTCACGTCCTTCGATGCCCATGCCGCGGCCCATGTGCGAACTGCCTTGACGACATCGTCATTGCCGGTCTTCGGTTCGGCGGCCTTCTCCGGGGCTTTCGCGGATTTGGCTTCGGCCGCGGGCGGTGTGGCGGAAGCCGCAGGCGCGGCCGCCGGAGCAGCGGGAGCCGCAGGAGCGGCCGCCTTCTGCGCGGAGGCAACCACGGCCTGACCGGGACGCTGCTGCTCGTTGATGCGGCCGCCCGAAGTGCTCGCGGTCGGGCGTTGCTGGCCGCGCCCGCCGATCAGGTCGCGGATCAGGGCGAGTTTGGACTGAGCGCCGGCGTTGCCGGAGTCGAGTTGCAGGGCCTTGTCGTACGCCTGGCTTGCGAGCTTGGTGTACACATCACCGAGGTTTTCGTAGGCGGTGGCATAGGCCGGGTGCGTGCGGATGGACATCTCGAGCGACTGGCGCGCTTTTTCGTACTGCCCCTGCGCCGCGTAGAGCACCGCGAGATTGTTGTACGGCTCGGGAAGCTCGGGGTAATCCTGGGTGAGCTTGGTGAAGACGTCGATCGCATCAGCCGCCTTGTTCTGCTCGGTGAGGATCAGGCCCTTGAGGAACCGGCCTTGCGCGTCCTTGGGCTTTTGCGCGAGATACTGATTGACACGTTCGAGCGCCTGCGCCTGCTGACCCTGCTTGAGGAGTTTGCCGATGTCCTGGAGCTCATCGGCGTGCACAGCGCCGGCAGACAACAGGAACGCCGTGGAGGCGGTGAGAAGCGCGGCAAGAAGCGAAGGGAAACGGACCATCGTGCTATACTTCCCGGCATGTTTTAGGTATCCGGGCATTGTAGCAAGAACACCGCAAAATCCACAATAATCAATAGTTTTTGCGGGTTTCCTGTCAAGTTGCCCAAGCTTTTTTGCCGCCGGCGGACGTACCCGCGCCGGCCGCGGAATCCGGCCCTGATCCCGGCCCCGTTCAACCCCTGTTCCAACGTCTGCTTCCGCTCCTTCGGCATGCTCAGAATCTATAACACCCTGACGCGGGCAAAAGAAACCTTCGTCCCGATCGCGCCTCCGCGCGTGGCCATGTATGTCTGCGGCATGACGGTCTACGACTTCTGTCATCTCGGCCATGCGCGGGTGATGGTGGTGTTCGATGTGGTGCAGCGCTGGCTGCGCGCAAGCGGCTACCAGCTCACCTATGTGCGCAACATCACCGATATCGACGACAAGATCATCAAGCGCGCGATCGAGAACAACGAGACCTTCTCGCAGCTCACAGAGCGGTTCATCCGCGCGATGGACGAGGATGCGGCAACGCTCGGAGTGCAAAAGCCCGACGCCGAACCGCGCGCGACCGACTACATCGAAGAGATGCAGTCGATGATCGGCAAGCTCATCGGCAATGGCCTTGCCTACGAGGCGCAGGGCGGTGACGTGAACTACTCGGTGAGGAAGTTCCCGGGTTACGGCAAGCTTTCGGGCAAGTCGCTCGAGGACCTGCGCGCGGGCGAGCGCGTGGACGTGGACCAGGACAAGCAGGATCCGCTCGATTTCGTTCTCTGGAAAAAGGCGAAGGAGGGCGAGCCCTTCTGGAAATCGCCCTGGGGAGGGGGCCGACCGGGCTGGCATATCGAGTGTTCCGCGATGGGCACCAAGCTGCTCGGTGCGCACTTCGACATCCACGGCGGCGGACAGGACCTGCAGTTCCCGCATCACGAGAACGAGATCGCGCAGTCCGAAGGCGCGGGCGTCGAGCGCTTCGTGAACACCTGGATGCACAACGGTTTCGTGCGCGTGGACAACGAGAAGATGTCCAAGTCGCTCGGCAACTTCTTCACCATTCGCGAAATACTGAAGAGCTATGACGCGGAGGTGGTGCGCTTTTTCATCCTGCGCGCGCATTACCGCAGTCCGCTGAATTATTCGGACGCGCATCTCGACGACGCACGCGCCGCGCTTGGCCGGCTCTACACGGCGCTCGACGGCGCACCGCTTGCGGCAGAAGTGGACTGGGACGAGCCGCACGCGACGCGGTTTCGCGAGGCAATGGACGACGACTTCAACACGCCCGAGGCGGTTGCGGTTCTGTTCGATCTCGCCAGCGCGGCGAACCGCACGAAGGACGCGGCGCTTGCGCGGCAGCTGCGCGCGCTGGGTGCGATGATCGGTCTTCTCGGGCGTGAGTCGTCCGCATATTTCCAGGCAGGAACCGGCGCCGTGAGTTCCGGCGGCGATGCGGACATCGAATCCAGAATCGAAGCGCGCAACGCTGCGAAAAAGGCGAAGAATTATGCCGAGGCCGACCGGCTGCGCAAGGAATTGCTCGACGCCGGCATTGCGCTCGAGGACACGCCGCAGGGGACGCGCTGGAAGCGCGTCTGAGTCGAACTGTGAATCGGCAGGCGCAAGGGCTGCCGCGCTTCGTCTACTGCTTCTTGAAAATTGCCACGCCGTTGACAGTGTCGCTGGGCGGCGTGATCCGGTAGGCGCCCGAGGCATAGGGCGCGCCTGATCCGGCGAAGGCGCCGTTCACGAACGAACCGCAGGACGTGGTGCAGACACCGCCGACAGTGGACCCCGAGGTGCTGAAGTACCACGCGTCCAGCGCGCGCTCAACCACCCGCGCGGGGCACTAGCTGCCGAAAAACTCCTTGACCTTGTCCATCCAGGACTTGGCGCGCGGGCTGTGGCGTTCGGCGTCATTCAGGCTGATCGCGTCGAA
Organism: Betaproteobacteria bacterium; assembly: GCA_947466535.1. Taxonomy (GTDB): domain Bacteria; phylum Pseudomonadota; class Gammaproteobacteria; order Burkholderiales; family SG8-39; genus CAMBSA01. Next base: position 17,276 of record CANIEV010000062.1, on the reverse strand, counting down.
CTCGCGCAATAGTTCCTTCTGGCGTTCGGTGAGCTTCACCGGCGTCTCGAGGATGACGTGGCACATCAGGTCCCCGGTTTCATGGCTGCGCACGCTCTTGATGCCCTTGCCGCGCAACCGAAAGACCTTGCCGCTCTGAGTCTCCGCGGGAACCTTGATGGAGGCTGAGCCATCGAGGGTGGGGATATTGATTTCGCCGCCAAGCGCCGCAGTGGCGAAACTGATCGGCATCTCGCATTGCAAGTCGTTGCCTTCGCGCTGGAAAACGGCGTGCTCCTTGATGTGGATCTGCACATAAAGATCGCCGGGCGGACCGCCGTTGACGCCGGGTTCGCCTTCGCCGGTGAGTCGGATGCGATCGCCTTCGTCGACGCCGCCGGGAATCTTGACAGAGAGCGTTTTCTGTTTCTTGATCTTGCCTTGTCCCGAACAGGTGTTGCAGGGATCACCGATGGTCTTGCCGGTTCCATGGCACTTCGGGCAGGTCTGCTGGACGGAGAAGAAGCCCTGTTGCAGGCGAACTTGCCCGTGACCCTGGCAGGTGCCGCAGGTGCTCGGTTTGGTTCCGGGTTTCGCGCCACTGCCGTTACAGGTGGTGCAGGCCTCGTAGGTCGGGATCCGGATGCGGGATTCGGTGCCGTGAGCTGCCTGCTCAAGCGTGATTTCAAGGTTGTAGCGAAGGTCCGCGCCGCGATAGACATTGCTGCGGCCACGGCCACGCCCGCCGCCGCCGAAGATGTCGCCGAAGATGTCGCCGAATGCGTCGGTGAAATTCGCAAAGCCGGCGCCGCCGGCTCCGCCCATCGATGGATCGACCCCTGCATGCCCATGTTGATCGTAGGCTGCGCGCTTGTTTGCGTCGGACAGTATCTCGTAGGCTTCCTTCGCTTCCTTGAACTTATCTTCGGCCGATTTATCGTCAGGATTGCGGTCCGGATGATGTTTCATCGCAAGCCGGCGGTACGCCTTCTTGATTGCATCGTCATCGGCGTCCCTGTTGACGCCCAGGACTTCGTAGAAATCGCGTTTGGCCATGGTTGGGTGCGGTGTAGTTCGGACTGTGGATCGAAATTGTGTGGGGCGAAATCAGTGGCGCGGAAATGACAGAGGGGCGAGGATATTACTCCTCCCCCCCGGGCCGGTTTCCGATGCGGATCGTGATTTACTTCTTGTCCTTGACCTCGGTGAATTCGGCATCTACCACGTTACCGTCGTCCTCTTTCTTGCCATCGGCCTTGCCGCCGCCCGCGGCATCCGCACCGGGGCCGGCGCCGGCCGCCGCCGCATCGGCGTACATCTTCTCGCCGAGCTTCTGGGCGGCTTCGGACAGAGCCATCGACTTGGCATCGATCGCCTCCTTGTCATCGCCCTTGAGCGCTTCCTCGGCGTCCTTGATTGCGGACTCAATCTTGGTCTTTTCCTCGGGGCTCAGCTTGTCGCCATGTTCCTTGAGCGATTTCTGCACCGAGTGCACCAGTGCGTCGCACTGGTTGCGGGTGTCGACCATCTCGCGAAGTTTCTTGTCCTCGGCGGCATGCGCTTCGGCGTCGTTCACCATGCGCTTGATTTCGTCCTCGGACAGGCCGGAGTTCGCTTTGATGGTGATCTTGTTTTCCTTGCCGGTGGCTTTGTCCTTGGCCGTCACGTGCAGGATGCCGTTGGCGTCGATGTCGAACGCCACCTCGATCTGCGGCGTGCCGCGGGAGGACGGCGGAATGCCTTCGAGGTTGAACTGGCCGAGCGACTTGTTGTCGCGCGCCATTTCGCGCTCGCCCTGCAGTGCCTGGATGGTGACCGCGGTCTGGTTGTCATCGGCGGTGGAGAACACCTGCTGCGCCTTGGTCGGAATGGTGGTGTTCTTCTGGATGAGCTTGGTCATCACGCCACCGAGTGTCTCGATGCCGAGCGACAGCGGCGTCACGTCCAGCAGCAGCACGTCCTTGACGTCGCCCTTGAGCACGCCGCCCTGGATGGATGCGCCGACGGCGACCGCCTCGTCGGGATTCACATCGCGGCGCGGATCCTTGCCGAAGAAATCGCGAACCACGTCCTGTACCTTGGGCATGCGGGTCATGCCGCCGACGAGAATTACGTCGTCGATGTCAGATACCTTGAGGCCCGCGTCCTTGAGCGCCGTGCGGCAGGGATCAATCGTGCGGGTGACAAGATCCTCGACAAGCGACTCGAATTTCGCGCGGGTGATCTTGAGCGCGAGGTGCTTCGGTCCGGATGCGTCTGCAGTGACGTAGGGCAGGTTCACCTCGGTCTGCTGCGAGGACGACAGCTCGATCTTCGCCTTTTCCGCCGCTTCCTTGAGTCGCTGCAGCGCGAGCACGTCCTTGCGAAGGTCGATGCCCTGTTCCTTCTTGAACTCGTCGCAGATGTAGTCGATTACGCGATGGTCGAAGTCCTCGCCGCCAAGGAAGGTGTCGCCGTTGGTCGCGAGTACTTCGAACTGTTTTTCGCCTTCCACGTCGGCGATCTCGATGATCGAGATGTCAAAGGTGCCACCGCCGAGGTCGTACACGGCGATTTTCCGGTCCTTGCCGGCGGCCTTGTCCATGCCAAAGGCGAGCGCGGCCGCGGTCGGCTCGTTGATGATGCGCTTGACTTCGAGTCCGGCAATACGGCCCGCGTCCTTGGTGGCCTGGCGCTGGGAGTCGTTGAAGTAGGCCGGCACGGTGATGACCGCCTCGGTCACCTCTTCGCCTAGGTAGTCCTCGGCGGTCTTTTTCATCTTGACCAGCACCTGCGCGGAGATTTCCGGGGGCGCCATCTTCTTGCCGCGCACTTCGACCCAAGCGTCGCCGTTCGGGGCGGCCGCGATCGTGTAGGGCACGAGTTCGATCGACTTCTGGACCTCCTTGTCGGTGAATTTCCGGCCGATAAGCCGCTTCACCGAGTGCAGGGTGTTCTTCGGGTTGGTGACCGCCTGGCGCTTCGCCGGCGCGCCGGTGAGGACTTCGCCGTCGTCCATGTAGGCGACGATCGAGGGCGTGGTGCGTGTACCTTCGGAGTTCTCGATCACCTTGGGCTTTCCGCCCTCCATGATCGCGACGCACGAGTTCGTGGTCCCCAGGTCAATTCCGATGATCTTTCCCATGTTCTTTCCTTTGATGACTGCTCAAGCGCCCGGCGCAATCTGTTTCGAACGTTTTTGCAGGAGTTTCAATCCGTTGCCAAACAACCTTGTTATTAATGTGGGGGTGGCCATGCCCCAGTTCAAGCGTCCTTTGCCTTGGCGACCGTGACAAGCGCCGGGCGGATCACGCGGTCGTTCAGCGCATACCCTTTCTGCAGGACGTTGAGCACGGTGTTGGGTTCCTTGTCCGAGGGCAGAGCGCTGATTGCCTGGTGTTTGTGCGGGTCGAACTTTTCCCCGGCGGGGTTGAGTTCGGCTATCCGCTCCTTCTCGAACACCGTCACCAGTTGCTTGAGCGTAAGTTCGACACCGCTTTTCATCGCGTCGACGGTGGCGGTGTTTTCGACGGCGAGCGCGGCCTCAAGGCTGTCCCGGACCGGCAGCAAGGCCTTGGCAAAGGATTCCAGTGCGAATTTCTGCGCATTGATGACGTCTGCCTGAGCGCGCTTGCGGACGTTCTCCGCTTCCGCCTTCGCCCGCAGCCAGGCATCGTGATGCTCCTGCGCATCGAGTTCTGCCTTGCGGAGCAGTTCTTCAAGGCTCGGCATGCTTTCCTTGGTCTGGCTGGCGTCGGCCTGCGGTGCAGCCGTGGCTGCGTTGTTTTCCGGCTTGCTGGCCGAGGGGGCGGGGTGTTCGTCGTGCATGGGGACAATGGCTCCGGCTTGACTCAAGAATCCTGCTTAATTTGGGGCGGTTTTCAGGGTTTCAAGCCCCGTCCGTCGATTTTTTTACCCGAGCCCCGGATCAGGCCTGTCCTCGCTGCTAGTTCGACGCGCCGAGTTCGCGCGCGCGACGGGCGGACTCCGCGAGGTCTGCCTTGGTCGGTGCTTCCCATCCTCCCGTGTGATTGGCTGCAATGGCCGCCAAGGCTGCGATCCATGCGTCGCTCGAATTCAGGCAGGGGATCAGTCCGTAGTCACGGCCGCCCGCGCCGATGAAAATTTCGCGTCCCTCGATCCCGAGTTCCTCGAGGGTCTCCAGGCAATCTGACGGAAATCCCGGGCAGATGACGTCCACGCGCCCGGTTCCGGCTTCGCCGAGTTTGCGCAGGACTTCAGTTGCATAAGGCTGAAGCCATTCGGCGCGTCCGAACCTTGACTGGAAAGCGATTTGCCACTGCTCCGGCCGTAATTCGAGCACTTCGGCGAGCAGTCGGGCGGTCTTGTGGCACTCGCAGTGGTACGGATCGCCCTTGTCCAGCGTGTACTTCGGCAGGCCGTGAAAGCTCATGAGCAACTTGTCCGGCTGCCCGTGCGTCTGCCAATGCTCGCGAACACTGGATGCCAGCGCAGAAATATAGGCGGGGTGATCGTGAAAACCTCGCACAATTCTGAGTTCCGGGAGGTTTCGTGTTCGCGCAGTCCAGGCGGCGAGTGCGTCCATCACGGCGCCGGTGGTGCTAGACGCGTACTGGGGATAGAGCGGGAGCACGAGGATGCGCGTTACGCCTTCGGCCTTCAGGGCAGAGAGCGAGTTGCCCATCGAAGGGTTGCCGTATCGCATCGCATAGCGAACGATCACGTCGGCGTCCGGTGTTGCGATCAACCGCCCAAGGCCGTTGGCCATGTCACTGGTGTGCACTTTCAGGGGCGAGCCTTCGGGCAGCCAGACCCGGGCGTACTTTCTCGCGGTTGCGGCAGGCCGGACGTTGAGGATGATGCCGTTCAGGATCAGCCACCAGACCAGCCGGGGAATTTCGACCACACGGGGGTCGGAGAGAAATTCCTTCAGGTATCGGCGTACGGCACCGGCTGACGGTGCGTCGGGGGTCCCGAGATTGACCAGAAGGATGGCGATCTTTCCGCCAGAGCCATGGCGGTGTTCGGGTTCAGGCAGAAATCGCATGGTGTGGGCGTTCGTGCAAAGTGGACGGTCCGGAAAATACTCCCGGAAGCCGGGGCAATTCTAATGCTGCGAGAACGCGCTCGAGAGGAGTTTTGCGGTGATGTCGACGATCGGGATCACGCGCTCATACGCCATGCGCGTCGGCCCGATGACACCGACCGTGCCGACGATCTGGCCGTCGACCTCGTAGGGGGCAGTGACTACGCTGCACTCATCCAATGGGGCGATTCCGGATTCACCACCGATAAAAAGCTGGACGCCCTGAGCGCGGTTGCTCTTGTCGAGAATCTGCATGAGCAGCGTCTTGCGTTCAAACAGTTCGAACAGTTCGCGAAGGCGTGCCATGTTCGATGACAGGTCGGTGGAGTCGAGAAGGTTTTTTTCGCCCGAAATTACATAGCTCTCCGATGACTCCGATAACGCGCGGTCCCCGGCCTCGACCGCAGCGCTCATCAGCAGGGTCATGTCTTCGCGTAGTTTCTTCAGTTCGTCGTTCAGGCCGCGGCGTATTTCCTCGAAGGTACGGCCGGCGTAGTTCTGGTTGAGAAAGTTGCCGGCCATGGTCAGGTCAGCGGGAGAGTAATGCTTTTCCGTAAATAGAATCCGGTTCTGAACATCGCCATCGGGTGTGACGATGATCAAAAGCACGCGCCGCTCTGAAAGGGCGAGAAATTCGATATGCCGGAAAGCAGCCGCCTTGCGCTTGGGGGCGACGACGACGCCTGCAAAGCGGGTGAGTTGCGACAACAACTGGGATGCGGAACTTATGAGTCGTTGCGGGTCGTCCGGATGCAACTCGCCTTCGAGGCGGTTGATTTCGACCTGCTCCAGAGGCTTGACCTTCAGCAGGGTGTCGACGAAGACGCGATAACCGCGTGGAGTCGGGATACGGCCGGAGGAGGTATGGGGACTGGCGATGAAGCCGAGTTCCTCGAGATCCGCCATGATGTTGCGGATGGTTGCCGGACTGAGGTCGAGGCCGGAATACTTTGACAGGGACCGTGATCCGACAGGCTCGCCGTCGCTGATGTAGCGTTCTACCAGCGTCTTCAGCAGTATCTGTGCGCGTCGATCGAGCATGCAATCGATTCTACAGAAGAATGCATGCAAGGTGCCATGATGTGCCCCGGGTTTGGTACAGTGCGCGACTTTCTGTTTTAATTCCAGATTAATGTCCCGATCCGCCTCGTTCAAGTCCGTCGCCCTGATAGGTCGATACAACACTCCCGCAAGCGCCGGCACGCTCGTGCAACTTGGCGAGTTTCTCGCTGCGCGTGGCAGCCGCGTATGCATGGAGAAGGACACGGCGCACAGTTGCGGGGTGAGCGGATTTCCGATGTCGTCCTACGAGAAGATCGGATCCGAGTGCGATCTTGCGGTGGTGCTGGGCGGTGATGGAAGCATGCTCTCCGCAGCGCGCCATCTGGCGGCGCACGGCGTTCCTCTGATCGGGATCAATCACGGGCGGCTCGGTTTCATGACCGACATCGCCGCAGGAACGATGCTGGAGACCCTTGGGCGGGTGCTCGATGGCGAGTACAGCATGGAGGAACGCACGATGCTTTCGGCGCGAGTGGTCCGCGGCGATGCGACCATTTTTTCCACCCTTGCGCTCAATGATGTTGTGGTCAACAAGGGCGCGGTGGGCCGGCTGATAGAGTTTCTTGTTCGAATTGATGGCGAGTTTGTCTACGACCTGCGTTCCGACGGCCTGATTGTCGCAACTCCCACGGGGTCAACTGCCTACGCGCTTTCCTCCAACGGCCCGATTCTGCAGCCTTCAATGCCGGGGTTTGCACTTGTGCCGATCTGTCCGCACACGCTTTCGAACAGGCCGATCACTGTGAGCGAAAATTCGCGGATCGAGGTGGTGCTCAAGCGGGCAATTGATGCGCGGCTTCACTTTGACGGTCAACCGCAGTGCGACTTGCACGAGCAGGACCAGGTTCTGGTCACTCGAGCAGAACAGAAAATCCGCTTCGTGCACCCGCCGGGCTACAGTTACTTTGCGATGCTCCGGGAAAAGCTGCACTGGGGCGAGATGCACTAGCGCGTTACGTATCCGGCTGACTATCGTGCTTCAGAATCTATCCATTCGGGACTTTGTCATCGTGGACGCGCTGGACCTGGCGTTTGGAGATGGCTTCACTGCGCTCACCGGGGAGACTGGTGCCGGCAAGTCGATCCTTATCGATGCGCTTGCGCTTGCATTGGGCGAGCGAGCAGATCCCGCTCAGGTAAGAAAAGGGGCCGAGCGCGCCGAAATCACCGCGGAATTTTCCATTGATGCGCATCCCGCGGTAACGCGCTGGCTCGAAGACCAGGCGCTCGAGGGCGATCCCGGACGGTTGATCCTGCGGAGGGTTGTCGACACCGGCGGACGGTCGCGCGCATTCATCAACGGTCGGCCCGCGACGGTTGCGCAGATGCGCGAAGTCGGCGATGGTCTGGTGGATATTCACGGACAGCACGCCCATCAGTCGCTCGTTCGAGCGGATGCCCAGCGGGAACTCCTTGACGGGCACGCCGGGCTGGGGGCGACTGCGCGAGAGGTCGCCGAGGCTTACCGGAATTGGCAACGCCTCGCGAAGGAGCTGGCGGAACACGAGATCAACGCGGCAGCGCGAGATGTGGAGCGAGAGCAACTTGCGTGGCAGGTTGACGAGTTGTCGCGTCTCAATCTGGCGCCTGGCGAGTGGGAATCGATGCAGGCGGAACACACCCGCCTGGCGCATGCGGCAAGTCTTATCGATGGTGTGCAACAGGCGGTGGATGCGCTTGCGGAGGCGGACGAATCGGTGGGCGCGGCGATGGGCGGTGCTGCTTCCCGCGTGCGTAACCTTCTCTCCTACGACCCGGCCTTGGGTGAGCCGCTCGCGTTGCTTGACCTTGCACAGGCGCAACTCGATGAGGCTGTTCATGCGCTTCGCAGATATGTGGATCGGGTGGAGCTTGACCCGGGGCGGTTGAGCGAAGTGGAGGAGAGGCTTCAGGCGGCCCACTCGCTCTCCAGGCGTCTGCGGGTCAAGCCGGAGGAAATGGCGGAACTGCTGACGAGCAAGCGCGAGCGCCTTCTGGAGCTTGACGCTGCCTCAAACCTCGAGGACCTTTCCCGGAAAGAGCAGCAAGCACGGGCGCGATACCGCGAGCGTGCGTTGAAGCTAAGTGCGGAGCGTAAAAAGGCGGCAGCACGGCTTTCAAAAGAGGTAACCGGTGCAATGAAGGAGTTGGCAATGGCCGGTGCCCGATTTGAGGTCGCGCTCATCCCGTTTGCACCGGACGGCAGCATTCACGGAAATGAAACGATTGAATTTCGGGTCGCGGCGAATGCTGGCGGTGAGCCCCGGTCCCTCGCCAAGGTTGCTTCAGGCGGGGAATTGTCGCGCATCAGTCTTTCCATTCAGGTGATAACCAGTCGCTCGGCGGCGGTGCCGACGCTTATTTTTGACGAAGTGGACGCGGGTATCGGTGGCGCTGTTGCCGAGGTCGTCGGAAAAAAGCTGCGCGCCCTGGGTGCCGAGCGACAGGTACTCTGCGTGACGCATCTTCCCCAGGTTGCGGCTCAGGCGAACGCACAGTGGTCGGTTGCGAAGGCGAGTGGTCGTGAGGCGCTCAGCCAGGTGACCGTGCTGGATGCCAATGCGCGGATCGAGGAGATCGCCCGTATGCTGGGGGGCGTGGAGATTACGCCCACAACCCGCAGGCATGCGGCGGAAATGCTCGGGCTTCGCTAGACGAATAGCGGTAATTTCCGGTGACATCTGGTAAAGTTTCCCTGCGGGAAATATCGGGAGAGGACCAAATGCAGCAGGCAGCAAAGACAAAAACCAGCGCGGGGCAGATTATTGTGCTCGTCGTCATAGCGGTGCTGTTGGCGATCGGCTACGTTGCGCTTGATTTCTACAGCGCAGGCGAGAAGAACGCGACGACGGTCGAATCGCGAGGCCTGCAGATCATTCAGGGCCTCACGCGTTTCAAACTCGAGGGCGGGGCGTATCCGGACAGCCTGGCCAAGCTTCAGCCGAAATTCATGGAAACGATGCCGCTCTGTCCCAACGGCTCGGCGTTCGTGTATCAGTTGACGGGCGCGGAATTTACCCTCCGTTGCGATGCGGTCATATTCAGGACCAAACCGTACGGTTACGATTCGAAGAACAGGTCTTGGGGCGGGTAGGTTTAACCAGTCCTACGTTTTGCGTTTGTCACTGACCGCGGGCTGCGTTAGAATCCGGCCTCTTCTGCAGGCGCGTAGCTCAGCTGGTTAGAGCACCACCTTGACATGGTGGGGGTCGTTGGTTCGAGTCCAATCGCGCCTACCAACAAAACCCTTAAAGGGGCTGCTTCGGCAGCCCCTTTTTGTTTCCGTGTACGGCCGGTAGCTCCACGACGATGTGGGGGCGGTAGCCTAACCCGATGATATTATTGGATAGATTGATGATTCGCGCGATGTTGCGTCAGGCGCCGGATCGACTGTTAGCTAATAATCTTGAGATGAGTGAACTATGCCCGTAGTCCGATTGCCCGACGGTTCGGAACGACCGTTTCCAGACCCGGTAACCGTTGCGGAACTTGCGCAGTCGATTGGCGCTGGCTTGGCCCGTGCTGCCGTTGCGGGACGGGTCGACGGCGAACTTGTTGACCTTTCACACAGGATTGAGCGTGATGCTGACGTCTCGATAGTCACCGCGAAGGACAAGGATGGGCTGGATGTCCTTAGGCATTCGACTGCGCACCTGTTGGCGTATGCGGTCAAGAAACTGTTCCCGGAGGCTCAGGTAACCATTGGTCCGGTGATCGAGAACGGCTTCTACTACGACTTCGCATTCAAGCGCGCGTTCACGCCGGAAGATCTCACGGCGATTGAAAAGAAGATGGCAGAGTTGGCGAAGCAGGATATTCCGGTTTTGCGCGAGGTGTGGGAGCGTGACAAGGCGGTGGAGTTCTTCAAGTCCATCGGCGAGAGCTACAAGGCGGAGATCATTGCGTCGATCCCGGCCGTGGATTCGATCACGCTCTATCGGGAAGGCGAGTTCGTGGATCTTTGCCGTGGGCCGCATGTACCGTCCACCGGGAAGCTCAAGGTTTTCAAGCTGATGAAGGTTGCCGGTGCGTACTGGCGGGGCGACTCGAAAAACGAGATGTTGCAGAGGATCTACGGCACCGCATGGGCGAGCAAGGAAGAGCAGGACGCGTACCTGCATATGCTTGAGGAGGCGGAAAAGCGCGATCACAGGCGGCTTGGTCGCCATCTTGATTTTTTCCACGTTCAGGAAGAAGCGCCCGGGATGGTTTTCTGGCATCCCAAGGGATGGACATTGTGGCAGGACGTCGAGCAGTACATGCGCGCGATTTACCGCAATAACGGATACAAGGAAGTCCGTTGCCCGCAGATACTCGATGTCTCGCTTTGGCAACGCTCCGGGCACTGGGACAATTACCGCGAGAACATGTTTTTCACGGCCTCGGAGAATCGGCAGTACGCGATCAAGCCGATGAACTGTCCTGGGCACCTTCAGATTTTCAATTCCTCGATGCGTAGCTATCGGGATCTGCCGCTGCGGTACGGTGAATTCGGCGCTTGTCACCGCAACGAGCCCTCGGGTGCTTTGCACGGGATCATGCGCATTAGGGCCTTCACCCAGGATGACGGGCACATTTTCTGCCTGCCGTCGCAGATCGAGTCGGAAGTCGTTGATTTTCATCGGCTGGCGCTGAAGGTTTATGCAGACTTCGGTTTTACTGATGTTGCGGTCAAGCTCGCACTTCGTCCGGAAAAGCGGTTGGGAAGCGATGAAACCTGGGACCAGGCCGAGGGGGCGCTGCGCACAGCTCTTGGCGTCTGCGGCGTGACTTGGGAGGAATTGCCCGGCGAGGGGGCGTTCTACGGCCCGAAGATCGAGTATCACCTCAAGGACAGCATTGGCCGGGCGTGGCAATGCGGCACGATGCAGGTCGATTTCATGATGCCGGGGCGACTTGGTGCGGAGTATGTCGCAGATGACAACGTGCGCAAGGTTCCGGTGATGCTTCACCGGGCGATTGTCGGGTCGATGGAGCGATTCATCGGGATCGTGATTGAGCACTATGCGGGTGCGCTTCCGCTGTGGCTTTCCCCGGTTCAGGCGGTGGTGCTCAATATTGCGGGGCAGCAGGCGGACTACGCGAGTGAAGTCGCGAAGGCCCTGCAGGCGGCCGGCTTTAGGGTCGAGGCCGATTTGCGGAATGAGAAAATTTCCTATAAAATTCGGGAACATAGCTTGCAGAAGCTGCCTTACCAGATCGTCGTAGGCGAGAAGGAAAAGGTTTCGCAAAGCGTGGCGGTACGCGCCCGCGGAGGTGAGGATCTCGGGGTCATGCCCCTCAAGGACTTCATCGAACGTCTTCGTTCCGAGTCGGTTCCCGGGGCAATGGCGAACCGCTAGCGGCTACCGTCCAGATTCGAATTCGAGGAGAAAGCAACATCGCCACAGAAAAGCCGCAGCGCTTGAACGGAGAGATCACCGCCCCCGAAGTACGTTTGGTCGGTGATGATGGAGAGCAACTCGGGATCGTGACGATCGGCGAGGCGCTCAGGATGGCTGAAGAGGGGGAGTTTGATCTGGTCGAGATCGCCCCGCTGGCGCAGCCACCCGTGTGTAAGCTTATGGACTTCGGCAAGTTCAAGTACCGTGAAGCGAAAAAGGCGCACGAAGCCAAGCTCAAGCAGAAGCAGATTCACGTAAAGGAAGTGAAGTTTCGTCCGGGAACCGATGAGGGTGATTACAAGATCAAGCTTCGGAATCTGATGAAATTTCTTGAAGAGGGTGACAAGACCAAAGTCACGCTCAGGTACCGCGGGCGTGAAATGGCGCATCAGGAGTTTGGACATCGGCTGATCGAGCGCGTGAAGCAGGATCTGGAGCCGTTCGCGGTCGTGGAGCAGTACCCGAAGATGGAAGGACGTCAGTTGATCATGGTGCTGGCGCCGAAGAAGGTTTTGCCCAAGAAGAAGTCCGACGGTACTGCGGAGCAGGCAGAGCAGACAGAGCAGGCAGAGCAGAAGCAGGAATAGCAGGCGGGTATATGCAGGTCGATCCGGTCAACCGGGTCTAAAATAAGCAGTGCCAAGGTTTCAAGCGCCGCGGAAAATCTTGCCGTCGGCCACCTGTCGCTGCAGAAAACAGGAGCAGTGTTATGCCAAAGATGAAGACAAAGAGCAGCGCCAAAAAGCGCTTTCGCGTGCAGGGCACGGGCGGTATCAAGCGCTCCCAAGCGTTTCTGCGCCACATCCTTACTAAGAAAGCCACCAAGCGCAAGCGTGGGCTTCGCGGAACCACTTCCGTTCATGCCACCAACAAGCGCGCTGTCAAGGCGATGATGCCCTACGGCTGAGCCAGCAATCCGGTCGGTTTAATTTCTTTTTAACGTACACGCAAGCCGCATCACTGAGCCCGAGGGCACTGCTGGGGCGAGAAGCTAAAGGAGTATTCCATGCCACGAGTTAAACGCGGAGTAACCGCACGAGCCCGGCACAAGAAAGTTCTTGACAAGGCCTCGGGTTTTCGAGGCCGCCGCAACAATGTCTTCCGCGTCGCCAAAGAGGCGGTGATGAAGGCAGAGCAGTATGCCTACCGCGACCGGCGAAACCGCAAGCGGACATTCCGCGCACTCTGGATCGCCCGGATCAACGCGGCGGCACGCGAACTTGGTCTTTCCTACAGCACCCTGATCAATGGTCTGAAAAAAGCCCAGATCGAAATTGACCGAAAAATGCTTGCGGATCTCGCTGTCGCCGACAAGGCTGCATTTGCGCAAATCGCCAATCAGGCGAAGGCAAAGCTCGGTTGATGTCCGACTAAACCGGGGAGGCAGCGGGACTGACTCGCGCGTCCCGCTGAACGACTCCGGAAATGTACGTCATGCAGGATCTAGAACGAATCGTTCAGGAGGCGGTCGCGCTGTTTGCGTCGATCTCCGACCCGGCCGGACTCGAACAGGCAAAGGCCCGCTACCTCGGCAAGACAGGGTCGCTGACCGAGGCAATGAAGGCTCTCGGGAAGCTTCCTTCCGAACAAAGGCGAGAGGCCGGGCGGCTGGTCAACGAGGCCAAAGACGCCATCGAGTCTGGCTTGAACGAACGGCGCGCCGCGATCGCAAACGCAAAGCTCGAGGGGCGACTCGCACAGGAAGCGCTTGACGTCACGCTGCCCGGTAGGGGGGCGTCGCGTGGTGCGCTTCATCCGGCGACGCGCACGCTCGAGCGCATCGAACGTCTTTTCCGATCCATCGGTTTCGAAGCTGCAGATGGTCCGGAGATCGAGTCCGACTTCCACAATTTCACCGCGCTCAACCAGCCCGAGCATCATCCGGCGCGGTCAATGCACGATACGTTCTACCTCAAGGGCGAAGGCCAGAATGTCCTGCTGCGGACGCATACATCGCCGATCCAGGTTCGCTACATGCAGGCGCATCGTGAGCGTTACAAGGATCAGGCGTCGATGCCGGAAATCCGTATCATCGCGCCCGGCCGGGTCTATCGCGTCGACTCCGATGCCACGCATTCACCGATGTTTCATCAGGTGGAGGGACTCTGGATTGGTGAGTCGGTGAGCTTTGCAGATCTCAAGGGCGTGCTTACGCTGTTTCTCCGGCGTTTTTTTGAGGACGATTCGATCCGCACGCGATTTCGTCCCTCATTTTTTCCGTTCACCGAGCCGTCCGCCGAGGTGGACATGAGCTGTGTATTTTGCGGTGGTGACGGGTGTCGGGTCTGCAGCCATACGGGCTGGCTTGAAATCGCAGGAAGTGGTCAGGTACATCCGAATGTCCTCCGTCATTGCGGAATAGACAGCGAGCGGTATATCGGTTTTGCGTTTGGCATGGGCCCCGATCGGCTGACCATGCTCCGCTACGGCATCAACGATTTGCGCTTGTTCTATGACGGGGACCTTAGGTTCCTTTCCCAGTTCGCCTGACGAACTGCCCATGCCGACGCGATGAATCAGAGAAGACCATGAAGTTTTCCGAGCAATGGTTGCGTGACTTCGTCAATCCTCCGATGGGCACGGAGGATCTTGCTCGTCTACTCACGATGGCGGGACTGGAAGTGGAGGCGATCGAAAGTGTCGCCCCTGTGTTCTCGAAAGTCCTTGTGGGCGAGGTGCTTGATGTCCAGAAACATCCCAATGCCGATCGACTGTCCTTGTGCAAGGTAAGCATAGGCACTGATACCCCGCTTTCGATCGTCTGCGGTGCGCCTAACGTTGTAGCCGGAATGAAAGCGCCGGTGGCGTTGGTGGGTGCCGAGTTGCCCGGGCTCACGATTTCTGCGGCGAAAGTACGTGGAATCGAGTCTTCGGGGATGCTTTGCTCGGCCAGAGAACTTGGTTTGTCCGAGGATCACGGCGGCATTCTCGCACTCTCGGAGGGGGCGCCGGTTGGCGCGGACATAAGAAGCTACCTTCAGCTAGACGATCGGCTGCTCACGCTGAAACTGACACCGAATCGAGGTGACTGCCTGAGTCTGCACGGCGTAGCGCGAGAGGTATCGATCGTTTCCCGGAGTCCGCTAAAACTAACCGGGCCGACTCGGGTTAATGTTTCGATCAAAGACCAGCGCAAGGTGTTTATAGTTGATTCGGATGCCTGTCCGAGATATTGCGGTCGCGTGATAAAGGGAGTCGATCCGCGTGTGAGTACGCCGGACTGGATGATCCGAAGACTCGAGCGATCCGGCTTGCGTCCAGTGTCAGCACTGGTGGACGTCACAAATTACGTGATGCTGGAAATGGGGCAGCCATTGCACGCTTTTGATAACGCCATGCTGGAGGGCGAGATCATTGTTCGTCGTGCGAGATCCGGAGAATCGCTCAAACTCCTGAATGGGCAGGTTGTTCCTCTCGACCCGGACATGCTTCTGATCGCCGACGAGCGAAAGCCTCTTGCGCTCGGCGGTGTCATGGGGGGCGATGAATCGGGGGTTACCGACGCAACGACCGAAATTTTCCTCGAGTCCGCGTTTTTCGATCCGGTGGCGGTTGCCGGTCGAGCAAGGCGCTTGAAGCTCAACAGTGACGCCGCCTACCGGTTTGAGCGGGGTGTCGATTTTGCGGTTTCGGTCGATGCGCTTGAGCGTGCCACCGGTCTCATTCTCGAGATATGCGGAGGGGCAGCCGGCCCCGTAACCGAGGCGGTCGGAGAAATCCCGGTAAGAAAACCGATACACCTGCGCACCGCCAGGGTCACTCGGATACTCGGCGTCCCGTTTTCAGATGACGACATAGCGGGCACGCTTGCGCAACTTCAGGTCAATCACACGAGGGAGGACGGCGGATTCATGGTGGAACCGCCGTCGCATCGTTTTGACCTTGCAATCGAAGAGGACCTCGTGGAAGAGGTTGCGCGCCTATATGGATATGACAACATTCCGTCGCGGGCACCGCGTGCGGAACTCTCAATGCTGCGCGAACCCGAGCAGACTCGCGGGGTGCCACGGCTCAAATCCCTCCTGGTTGAGCGTGATTATTTTGAGGTCATAAACTTCAGTTTCGTTGATGCTGAATGGGAAAGCGATTTCTCCGGTGCCGTAGCACAAGTCGCTCTTGAGAATCCCATCGCGGCTCAGATGAGTGTCATGCGTTCCTGTTTAACGGGTAGCCTGATCGCGAACCTCCGACTGAATCTCTCGCGCAAGATCAATCGAGTGCGCGTGTTCGAGGTTGCACGGGTGTTCGAGAAAACGTCTACTCGTGAACCCGGCGGGGATATCGAATCAGCGGTTCCCCGGTATAGGCAGCCGCGACGGGTCGGCGGACTGTCGTATGGTCCTGTGTTCCCGGAACAATGGGGCGTCGATGTGCGCAACGCCGACTTCTACGATGTCAAGGCGGATATTGAGGCACTTGCGTCACCACGGGTACTTCGCTTCGAGCGGACCGTACATGCTGCCCTTCATCCGGGCCGTGCCGCGGTGGTAATGATCGACAACAAAAACGTCGGCTGGATCGGTGAGTTGCATCCGAAATGGCAGCAGAAATATGAACTGCCGGTTGCGCCGATTCTTTTTGAACTTGATTGCGATGTTCTTCTCGGTCTTGAAATGCCCGTATATTCCGAAATCTCGCGCTTTCCGCCCGTAATTCGAGACCTAGCGGTGACTGTCGACGAGGGAGTCGCAGCACAGTCGCTTGTAGACGTGATGTGGGAGGCGCGAGGAGCCTCGGTCCAGGCCCTTTCACTGTTCGACGTATACCGCGGAAAAGGGGTCGAGTCAGGGCAAAAAAGCCTTGCGTTTCGGGTAGTTATCCAAGATACTGCTAAGACCTTGACAGATGAGGAAGCCGACGCAGCGATGGCTACGCTGACCGAGGTACTCAAGTCGGGATTTGGTGCGAAATTACGTGCCTAGGGAGCAGGGATGACGCTAACGAAAGCAGAACTCGCCGATATGCTTTTCGAAAAAGTGGGGCTCAACAAGCGCGAGGCAAAAGACATGGTGGAAACCTTCTTCGAGGAAATCCGCCTGGCGCTTGAAAATGGCGAAAGCGTAAAACTGTCGGGATTCGGCAATTTTCAATTGCGCGACAAACCGCAACGGCCAGGCAGGAACCCGAAAACCGGGGAAGAGATTCCGATTACGGCGCGGCGGGTGGTAACGTTTCATGCCAGCCAGAAGCTGAAGGCGTTGGTAGAACAGGCACATGGAACTGAACAGCAGCAAAGCGGGCAAGGTTAGTCTCCCGCCGATACCTGCAAAGCGCTACTTCACGATTGGTGAAGTTAGCGAGTTGTGTGGTGTTAAACCTCACGTGCTTCGCTACTGGGAGCAGGAATTCACGCAGCTGAAGCCGGTGAAACGACGCGGAAACCGTCGCTATTACCAGCATCACGAGGTTCTGCTGGTTCGCCGTATTCGCGACCTGTTGTATGAGCAGGGCTTTACGATCAGCGGGGCGCGCAATAGATTGGACGAAGGCGCCGGTGCAGGCAAATCAACTCGTCCCGAGGCACAGCAGATCGCAGTCTCTGAGCAGACTCCTGTGCTTGATATCGGAGCGGTTCGCCAGGAAATTTGTAACGTAATTAATCTCCTGCTTGTTTGATCGTTTAGGCACCGTGCGTTGCTTTACGTTAAAATCCGTGTTCTCGGGGCGTAGCGCAGCCTGGTAGCGTACCTGCATGGGGTGCAGGTGGTCGGAGGTTCAAATCCTCTCGCCCCGACCAAGAAAATCAATGGATTAGCCGACTCTCACCAGTCGGCTTTTTCATTTCTGGAGATCGGGGGAGCGCTCAGGGGAACATTCTTCCGGTG
>CANIEV010000061.1 GCA_947466535.1 Betaproteobacteria bacterium | reverse complement strand
TGCACGTGAACGATGAACGGGACGCGTCTGTCTGTGTGGCCATCGTAGTGGCGCGACCAGCGCCACCAGCGCCACCAGTGGTCCGAGGTGACGATCAGGGTGCAGCTCGCGCAGGACGATTGCATGAAGTCGAGCGTTGAATTGACGACCCGGTCGACAAGAATCAGGTTGGAAAAATAATTCACCGTATCACCGGACACTGGCGCCATCCGGTCGGAGCTGGCGAGTTCCTGCGACTGGGCATCGTAGATGTAGGGTGCGTGAGGAAACGACAGGTGTGCGAACACCAGGTCGAATGAGGGATTCGCAATCATCCTTTTGAAGCGCTCGATGGAATTCCGGTAGCGGCGCTCGGCGTAAGGCTCGCCCACCGGGATGATCTGGCGCAACTGCGCGCCCATCACTTCCAGAGGATTACCGACGTTGTAGGACGTGGCGTAGCCGTAGGCGGTTTTCGACAGGCAGTCCGCCGCCATCGGAAAGAGCCGGCAATAGGGGTGGTACCAGCCGATGATGCCGCTTGAGAATCCTGCACGGTGGGCGCGATGAAATAGGGTGTCCGCATCCTTCCAGGAGGCGATGCGGTCCTTCTCGAAGAAAAGATTCAGCGTCGACCAGCCGGCGACCTGGACATTCAGCACGTGTTGGTTGGTGAGCATCGCCGGCATCGAGATCGCGGTGGCGTTGCTTGGCGGGAAAGCATGCGTTGCGAAGAGCGATGAGCCGCGCAGTCGCGCGAGGCCGTTCAGCTTCATGCCGGCGGGAGGTTCGGCAAACACCAGTCGATAATCCATTTCGTCGAATACCGCGACGATCACGCGTGGCGTTCCTGGCGCGCGGGCGGGTCTCACGGCGGGCGCGCTTGCGGCGACGGGTTCCGGCGCGCGCATCGCATGCATGAGTGCGTAGGCGATCATGACGCAGCCGAAGGGCATGAGCACGGTGAGCAGTATCGTCAGCGGTGTGCCGGAACGGGCAATCACGCGTCGGCTGCGGGGGATGAGGATCGGCGCGAATGCCGCAACCAGCAAAGCGGGCACCGCGACCCGGGAATCCCAGAGTTCGCCCGCTTCGTCCTGGATTTCCCACCAGAGGACCTCGGGCACCATGTCGGACAGCCCGATCACGAGAAAGACGATCCGAAGCAACAGAAGCCAGGTGATCACCGCTCCTACGGCCTTCGCCGTTTCCGACCTGGCAAACAGGCTGAACCGGAACAGGAGGAACAACAGCAGCGCGCAAATCGTCATGCCGGCGATCGCAAGCAGATAGTCCCGGGTTTCAGCGGCGCGGGCGAGGAAGTACTGGTGCTGCGGATCGTGTTGCAGATGGTTGAGCTCGTACCAGACCCGCATGAACAGCAGGTTGGCGAGCGAGAACGCGGCGAGCGCCGCCTTGCGTCCTTCGGTCACCGCCGCTCCAGCGCGTACAGCGTCCGCGTCGTCTTCACCGGTTCCCTGTCGCGGATTCGGAAGCGTGGCTCAATGGCACGTTCGACCGCGTCCTCGTTCAGCCATTGGAAAAGAGCGCCGCGGCCGCGAAGCAGGGTCTGGAACATCGGGTCCGCAGGTGCGACGTATTCGAACACGACCTCGCGGCATTCAAGGCTCGCGAGGAAATCAACGAGTTCGGGCAGGGGGATGCGATCGGTGACAACGAGATGGTGAAAGCACGCGAGAAACAGCGCGAGATCGAAATGCCCCTGAATGCGATCGAGAAAGCCGGGGCGCTCGCGATTTCGCCAGCCCTCGCCGGGACTCGGGCGCGAAAGGTCGATGACCAAGGGTAGCAGGGGGAGTTTGTCCCGGACGCTCGATTTCCAGAGCGTATCGACCACTTGCGCATCGAGGTCGAAGGCGAGCACCTGCGCGCCGTCGCGCGCGGCCATTTTTCCGAAATGTCCGTCATTGCAGCCGATATCCAGCACGCGCCCGGGACGGCTTTGCTCGAGCACGCATTGGACGAAGCGTTCCTTTCTGGCGAACTCCTCCGGCGCGTAGGGGCGATCATCGGCGTACCCCGACCAGGCCGAGCCGCGTGCGGGAGGGCGCGGGGCGAGCGCCGCGAGCTCGCGCTTAAGCCGGGTGAACATCGATCGCAGTACGAACTGCGCCTGTGCTTCCGGCATCGGCTTGCGGCTGGTTGTGTAGACCGTGCTTTTTCGCGATGCGATGCGGCCGAGCAGGCGCGGCAACAGGGCGTGGCGTATCAGCGCGGGGTTCAGGCGGTCCATTCCGCGCACGCGCGATGCAAGCGTCTCCGGCGACAGACCGGCGGCATCGGCGAGAAACAGCCGGTGGATTTCGTCGCCATACGCGCGATGCGCGATGAGCGGCAGGAGAAAGGATTTCTCAAACTGGGCAAGTGGCGACCAGATCCAGCGTCCGGGCGTTCGACGCTCGAACGACGCGGCGTCGATGAACACGGGCGTCGATCCGTCGAACAGGACATTGAAGGGCGAGGCGTCCTTGAGTTCGAAGCCGGCGTCGAGTGAGGCAATCGCGAGATCGACGGTGAGCACCGCCGCGGCGTGCAGCATCGAGGCGGACCACTCATAGGCATAACTCGGGAACGCGATTCTGGGATGCAGCATCGGCATCGTTGGTTCCGCACGCAGCGGATCGTCGGGTGCGAGCGTTGCGGGATCAACAAGAGCGATCAGCCGGCCGGATTCGACAAGGGCGCATCCCGCGGGGCTTGCATAGAACGCGCGTATCGTCGACTCCGTGTCGGGATCGGAGAATCGGCGCACGACGAGGTCGGGCCGTACCTCGACCCATCCGCTCGGATCGCGAAACGACCGCCACGCGTTCATTACTGTTTTTTTCCGAAGACCCGGCCGAAGAATCTCTTCACCGCCTCGACGCCCTGGCGGAAGTAGAACATTGCGCCGACAAATCCCGCGACGACGATCTGCAACAGGAACGAGCCGGAGCCGGGATCGATATAGGCCTGTGCATTCAGGGCGAACGACGCAAGCGTGATAAGCGCGCAATAACGCAGGCGCGTGATTGGCGTTGGTCGGTACGCGAAAGGGCGGATCGCGTTATTGATTTTGCGATGAATCATGAATTACTGATGCTGTTTGACCGTGATGCAAAGTACACGGTCATTGGACGTGTGTCCATGCAATTTCCTGCGGAATGCGGAAAAATTTGGTTTTGATCGCATGTGTATTTCGCGGGACAATCAGCCATGAAGTCATACGTAACTCTACGCAATCATCATATTTTCGACGCCGTGTGCGGGAGCACCGTATGAGTCGCGCGAAAATTCCCCTCCTGGTTCCCGACATGCCCGAACGCGCCGAACTCGAGCCGTTTCTCGGCGAGATCGATGCGGCACGCTGGTACACCAACTTCGGGCCGTTGCTGCGCCGTTTCGAAACCGGTGTTGCCGGCCTGTTTGCCGCGCCCGTGCCGTCTCTGACGACGGTGTCCAACGGCACGCTTGCCCTCGAGCTCGGGCTCGCGGCGCTCGGTCTGCCGAAGGGGGCGAAAGTCCTGATTCCCGCGTTGACGTTTGTGGCGAGCGCGTCCGCGGTCCTGCGTGCGGGCCTGTCGCCGGTGATCGGCGATGTGGATTCCGGGTCCTGGGTGCTGACTCCCGCGATTGCACGGGAGGCTATGCGGCGCACGCGAATCGAATGCGTGATGCCGGTGGCGGCTTTCGGTTGTCCCTTGCCCGCCGGAGAATGGGACGCGTTCAGCGCGGAGACCGGCGTGCCGGTGCTGATCGACGCCGCGGGGGCGTTCGGGAACCAGCATGCGGGAGAGAAAATCGCGCTTGCTTTCAGCCTGCATGCAACCAAGGCCTTCGGTGTCGGTGAAGGCGGGTTGGTGGTGGCGCGCAATGCAGGCCATGTGGAGCGGGTACGGCGCCTGTCGAATTTCGGGATCGATGCACGTACCGGCTATTCGGAGTTGGTCGGCAGCAACGCCAAAATGAGTGAATTCCATGCGGCGGTGGGCCTGGCTGCACTTGCGCGCTGGCCGGAGAGAAGCCGCCGGCGCCGTGAATTGCATCAGCGGTACCTGTGCGAGATGTCAAAGTCGTGTGCCGGGGTTACGCTGCAGCTTCGGCCGGCGGACGGGATCTACACGATTTTCCAGGTGGCATTGCCCGAGGGCGTGAGGCGTGAAGCTGTTGCTGCAGCACTCGCGTTGCAGGGAATAGAGTCGCGGGCCTGGTACCTGCCGCTGGTGCCGGACCATCCGGCGTATGCCGCCTGCGAAACGACCGATCTCACTACGGTGCGCTTGCTCGGGCCGCAATTGCTCGGCCTGCCGTTTCATCCCGGGCTGAGTGACGAAGACATCACCCGGGTGTGTTCGGAGCTTGCGGCGGCTATCGCCTGAACGGCGTGTGGCCGGGCGTCAGCCCATCGCTTTCAGGTAGGTGCTGCGGAAATGCGCGACGCGCTGCTCAAGCGTGCTCGCAAATACAGCCGGTGAATGGGACTGCAGCACGCCGGCATGCGTGGTCTCGCAGGCACTCCGGTCTTCTTCGAATATGCGGTGGGTGAAGTCGATGTTCTCGCGGAAGATTGCCTCCATCATGCGCTCCCCGCGTTCGGTCCTGCCGGAATGCTTCGACGAATAGATCCGCGAATGCACGCTCGTGCGGTCTTGCGCATCGGGATGAAAGCGTTGGATGTGGAAGCTGTAACCGAGAAACGACGTCACGGTGATCATCGGGAAGACCAGCCGGTGCACGTAGTGGTTGAACGAGAACGGCCAGGTACCGGTGTCAGAGGCGTACGTCTGCCAGCGCTTCAGCCAGCGCGCATTGGCGCGGTTGGTCATGAAGCTGTGGCCGCTCGGCACGAGATGGTCGGTGATGTCCTCGGTGTTACGGCTGAACTGCTGGTTGGCGCCGAGGGTGTTCCGGTGGACCATCGGCACGTGATAGCCCTCGAGGGAGTTCTCGATTGCAATTTTCCAGTTGGCATTGATGGTGGACCGGAATTCGTCCAGCGGACGGTCGAGGCTGTCCGATACGTTTCCTAGGAACTCACCGACTTCGCCGAGAAATTCGGCAAGGCCGGGGCCGCCGGGCGTGATGCGCACGAACAGGAACTGCCCTGCCCGGTCGAGTTCGACCGCTTTCAGGCTGAAGGCTCCGGGATTGGCGGTCACCTGCGGAAAATCTTCCTTTGCCGGAATACGTGACGGCGCGCCGGCAAGGTCATATACCCAGCCGTGATACGGGCATACCAGCGGCCGATGGCCGCGCGACTCGGTGTGGATCAGCGACTGCCGGTGGCTGCAGGAATTGATGAAGGCACGAAGCTCGCCGCCGATGTTGTGGATGATGACGTCGTGGCCAGCCACCGGGATGCGCAAGAAATCATCCGGCGCCGCAATCTCGCAGGCGAGCCCGGCGAATATCCAACCCCGGGTGAACAGGCGCTCGGTCTCGAGCGCAAAACGTGCGGGGCTGACGTAGTTGCGCGGAGGTTCCGAGGCGATGTCGTGCATTGGGCAGGGGCTTCGTGATTTCAGGATTTTGGATTGCTGCCGCGAAGCACGACTTCATTCGGGAACAGCGGATCGATGAAGATCGTGGCCGACGGCGAGACGGTGACCGTGACGTCGCGGTTGATCAGGCTCCAGGCCGGCAGGGAGACGCCCGATGCGATGCTCGCGTGCCGGGCGAGCGTGCAGTTCTTGCCGAGATTTGCCTCCGAACCGACGGAACTGCCTTCATCCAGCCAGCAGGAGGAACCGAGTTTTGCCCGGCTGTTGACGATCGCGTTGGCGAGCAGCCAGACGTTGGCCCCGATGTTCGCTCCGTCGAGCACGCGTGCTCCCGCGTCGATGAACACATTCTCGCGCAGGCGCACGCCGGGGGCGACGACCGCGGACGGACTCACTACGGAGACGATCGCGTAGCCCGCCTGCTTTGCGGCAAGGTAGAGCGACAGCCGGTCCTGGTTCAGGAAGCGCGAGTCGCAGGCCGCAAACGCCTTGGCGGACCTCGGGGGGAAGGCTGCTTTCGCGGCTTGCGCATCGAGCACCGGACGGTCGAGAAAGGCTTCACCCGACGCAGCGCCTTCCCTTACAAACGCGGCAATCTCGAACAGCCCGGAGCGTTCGGCTTCCATGGCCACCCGTGCCGCCGGGCCGTCAATACCGTAGATGATGAGGCGCTCCATGGTTCAGTCGCGCTCGAGCAGGTCGAGATAGGCGGTGTGATAGCTGATGATCCCGCCTTCGTATGCGCCGTGCTGGATATCGAACTCCGCCGCGCGGACGCCGCGCTGCATTGCCTCGAGGCAATCCAGGTCTTCCTTGAGCACGCTCATGTCGCTTTGAAGGTGTTCCCAGAGCACGACCGGCTTGTAGCCGAAGTCCGCAACCGGGCGCGTGAGCGCAACCGACATGTGCATTTCCGTGCGGTCGGCATCCAGAGGGTTGTAGATCTGCACCGAAAACGAGGTGCCGGCTACGATCATCAGGTTGACATTGGGAAAGAGATGCACGCCGCGATAGAAATTCTTCGACTCGAGGTTCTCGACCAGGTCGTACCAGGCGTGCGGCGAACGCCCGGCGATCGGCACGTCCCATACGGTGCTGACGGCGGCTAGCGGCATGGCCGCACGTGGCGGCGGTGCATCGTGGTCCATCGGCGGTGCGGTGCGCAGGCTGTTGCTGGTGTCGATATTCGAGGGGAAGCTGTCGC
Organism: Betaproteobacteria bacterium; assembly: GCA_947466535.1. GTDB lineage: Bacteria > Pseudomonadota > Gammaproteobacteria > Burkholderiales > SG8-39 > CAMBSA01. Next base: position 16,153 of record CANIEV010000061.1, on the reverse strand, counting down.
GATGCAGGCACTGGACGTGAAGCGGGTCCTTGATGTTCTCGATCCCGGTCTTCCAGTTCAGCCCCGCGGTGTAGCGGGTATGGATGTATTCGTCATCCATGTGGGACGTGTCCCTGGCGAGAACCGCCAGAAGCTCCGGCGAGAACTGCTGGTCTATCGGCAAGGGCGCCGTGTCCAGATTAACGAACACCAGGCCGCCTACGACTTCGACTTTGTATTCCCGAAGACGGATGGCGCGCATCTGCTCCGGGCTGTACTGGAAGAGCTCGCTGTTCGAGGGAACTGCCTCGAGGACGCCGTCGGCGTCGTATGCCCACTGGTGATACGGGCAGGCGAGCGGCGCATTGCCGAATTCCAGCATGTGAATTCGCGACAGGCGGTGCCGGCAGATGTTGGCATAGGCGCGGATACGGCCCTCGAAGTTCTGCAGCAGAACCGGTACGCCGCCGATTTCGATGGTGCGGAAGTCTAGATGCTTCGCAAGCATCGGCCGGATCGCGGCGAGCATCCAGACGCGCCTGAAGATGCGCTCGCACTCTTGCCGGAAAATCACCGGGTCGTGGTAGTGCGCGGGCTTGAGCAGGGATCGCACTGGCCGGCCGGTATCAGATGCAGTGGTAGCAGAGCACGCCGGCCTCGAGCGACTGGTGGCGCAGCCGGAACCGGTAGTTAAGGTCGAAGGATTCGATCTGCCGGTGGATGGTGAGGAAATCGTCGGGCAGGTGATAGGTGGAGACCGCGAGGGTCGGCCGGTGCGCGCGGATCAGGCCGGCGGCGCCGCGAAGCGCGGGGACTTCCGCGCCTTCGATTTCGAGGCGCAGATGCGTGATCTCGTCCAGTACGTCGTCCAGACGTGCGACACGCAGACCGGGGCCGTTATCCACGGATTCGTTGCTCACGCAGACAAGGGTCGCTGCTCCCGAAAAACGCAGGTAGTCGTTCCGGTCGTAGACACCCAGGGGATAGCTGAAAATGTTGTCGATCGCGCTTTCGGCCATGTAGCGGGCCATGTTGCGCGACAAGCGCAGGAAGCTGGTGCGGTCGGGCTCGAAGGAATGAATCGCGCGGAAGCGGTTGGCGGTCTTGCGCGCGAAGATCAGCGCTTCGGCGCCGTCGTAGGCGCCGCAGTCGGCGAGCACCGAGTCTTCGCCGAATTCATAGCCGACATCCGAGGGGAAATAGCGCTCCCGGTGGTCATCGCAGCCAAGCGCGAAATAGGTGTAGTCCATGCTGATGAAGCCCGCGAGCGCGGTGTAGTACACCACCGCCGAGCGCGTATCGGACCAGATGTTCCCGATCGCCAGGTGTTCGTCGATGTGGGCCAGCATGTAATCGGAGTTGCCGCGGTAGTAGCCCGGCAGGTTCACAAGACCCGGTGCGTTCAGGAACTGCTCGAGCCGCATGAACGGGATGCCGGCCTGCCGGAGTTTCGCCTTGTACTTCACACCCGGCATCCAGGTGCTGTATCGGTCGACCACGATACAGTCGCTAAAGCGCCCGGCCTGCTCGAAGAATTCCTTCGGCGTGAGGATTGGAATCTGCATCGACCCGAGCGCGAGTTCAGCAGGCGCATCGTCGACCAGCGCCCGCATTTCGAGGCCCGGGGTGGCAGCCACGACTTCCTCCACCGCACGCAGATGTTCGCCAACGGTCGGGGAGCGCAGGCCGAACAGGACGACGCCTTTGGTCTTGCCATCAGCGACAAGCCGCGCATCCGCGGGAAAGAGCGCATGACGGTCCTTCGAGCAGCGCTCGACGACATCCATCAACAGGGCTTTTGCCTTGCGAACGCGATCTGCGGCGGGAGCGTCTATAGCGGGAATGTCTGCAGTGGCGGGGGCGACGGTGGTCATTGCGCGGTGTCATCCGGGTCCCAGCCGTCGCGGGGCGAGGCGTACAGGACCGTATCGTAGTGGAAATTATAGTGCTGCCGAAGGCGCAAAAAGTAGCCGGGACGGATTTCATCGAGCGTGTCGACGATGTCCGGAAGTTCAGGGGCCGGGCATCCCTTGTCGATCAGATCGAAAAGAGTGCGCCTGAGCGCCGTTGCGTGCGTCACCGTTCAGTCGCAATACACGCAGAGAACGCCGGGTTCAAGCGATTGGTGGCGCAGGCGCATGCGGTAATCGTGGCCCGTGCCCTGGACAAACCCGATGAGATCGGGGAAATCGCTTGGCAGATGGTAGGCCGAGAGCGTCATTGTCGGCCTGCAACGGGTGATCAGGCCCTCGGCGCCGCGCAGTGCGGCGAGTTCCGCCCCCTCGATTTCCAGGCGCAGGTGTCCGAGTTCGTCGAGCGTATCGTCGAGCCGGCAGACATGAATTCCCGCCTGTCCCGGGACGGCGTCGCCGGTGACCGATACGCCCGCGGCGTAGCCGGACGAACCGAGGAAGGCGTTGCGATCGTAGACGCCGAACTCGTGGCAGAAAATCTCCGCGGGCCCGTGCGCTGCAATGTAGGAATGGACATTGCGCGTGAGCGTCCTGAAATTCTCGCTGTCGGGTTCGAAGGAATGGATCGCGCCAAACCTGCCGCCGGTGATCTTCGCGAAATGCAGGGCTTCGTAGCCGTCGTATGCGCCGCAGTCGGCGTAGACGCAATCGGGCGCGAAGCGCATTTGCAGGTCGGAGGGGAAATAGCGTTCGCGATAGTCACCACAGTGAATCGCGAAATACTCGTGATTCATGCTGATGAACGAGGCGAGCGCGTAGTAGTAGGTCTGCAGCGACTGTTCGTCCGCCCAGACGGACTCGAAGCGCAGCAGCGATTCGAAATTCTCCAGCATGTAATCGGCATGGGTGCGGTAATAGCCTTCACCCGTATTGAGTGCTGGTGCGTTCAGGAATTGTTCTACCCGCAGTATCGCGAGGCCTTCCTTGCGCAGGCGAACCTTGTTGCGAACGCCCGGATACCAGGTGCAGGTGCGGTCGACCACGAGGCAGCCCTCGAATTCCCCGGCGTGGGCGAAGAACTCCGACTCGGAGAGCGTGCGGTGCTTGCGGATCGGCGCAGGCGTCGCGGACTCGACCTCGTCGTCGCGGATGATCGCCGCGATCCGCAGGCCCGGGTTGCGTGCCACCACGGCTTCGATCGCATCGAGTTGCTGCGGAAAGCCCATGCCGCGGGTTCCGTAGATGACAAGCCCGGGCAGTGCATCGCCGCCCAGGGCGTCGCGACCCGCACGCGGAAACGCCGCGTGGCGATCCTTGCGGCAGCGCTCGACGATGTCCAGCAGGCGCTCGCGCGCGCGCAGGCTGTCCGCATTCGGGATGAAGTTGTCGCTCATGGCTCTTTCGCGCCTTGCGGTTCGGCACGCCAGTCGAAGCGACGCGCGGGATTTCCGATGACGGTGGTGTTGGGCGGAACGCGGCCGAACACCACGCTGCCCGCGCCGACGGTGGCACCGTCCCCGACGCTGATGCCGGGCGTGATGATCGCGCCGCCGTGGATGCGCACGCTCTCGCCGATGCTCGCCCGACCGGCGATCAGGCAGTGCCCGTCGATCTCGCACCAGTCTCCGACGGTGACGTCGTGCGCGAGGCTGGTATAGCTGTTGATGGTCACGAAGCGCCCGATGGTCACATCCGGCGAGACGCTGACGAACGGGCCGACGATCGTGCCTTCGGCGAGCGTCACGTAGGTCCCCACCTGCGAGCGGGGGTGAATCAGCGTGATGAATTTTCCGCCTTTTTCGATGATCGGGGTGGCGTAGCGCCGTCGTTCCACCGGGTCGCCCTGGGCGCAGAGAAAAAGATCGTCCGGGCCGGGGACGTATGTCATGGGATCGCCGACGATTCCGACGTCACGCTTGTGCCAGGCCTGAAGATTGTCAGGGTGCGGCATCGCGTCGCGCAGTTCGCGCGGGTCTTTCACGAATTTGTCGAGCGCGTCCTTGCGGCTGTCGAGAAAACCGGCGACGTTCCATTCGGACAGGTGGGCGGGGTTGTCGCGTGCCCAGGTGAACACTTCGCGGCCGAAGCCGCCCGCGCCTATGATGAGGAGTCGTTTCACCGGGAGGCGTCAGCGAATGGTGAGGCCGCCATCCATCACGAGCGTGGTGCCGGTGATCCAGCGGCTGGCCCCGGACAGGAAGAAGACCGCGGCGTTGGCGACGTCTTCCGGCTTGCCGAATCCGAGGGGATAGTCTGCCTTGGTGGTTTCTATCGAGAGGACCATTTTTTCGGTGGCTTCGAGCAGCGGCGATTCAACGAGCGCGGGTGCAAGGCAGTTCACGCGAATGCGTCGCTTGACGACTTCCATCGCGAGGCAGCGCATGGTTGCGATGAGGGCCGCCTTGCTCCCGGAGTAGACGCCCACGCCCGCCACGCCGATGAGTGCGGCGATCGAGGACATGAACAGTATCGAGCCGTCCGCGGCGACGCGGTTTTTTGCGAGCAGCCGCTGCGTCAGGAGGACCGGGGCCTCGTAATTTGTCTTCCAGACTTCACTGATGTGCGCCTGCGACGCCATACGCAGCGGTGCGAGTCGGGAGATGCCGGCGCAATGGACCAAGCCGTTGACGATACCCGCCTGTTCCACAAGCCGGTCGATGTCGGTTTCGTTGGTGAGTTCCGCCGAGACACCGGCATGACCGCTGCCCGCAAGCGAGGCCACGGTGTCCTGCAGGCGCGCCTCATTGCGACCGGATGCGATGATGCGCGCGCCCATGGCGGCGCATGAAATTGCGATCTGGCGGCCGATGCCCGATGACGCACCGGTGACCAGCACCGTGCTGCCGGTGAGGGCGAACGGGTTCGCAGCGGGAGTGGCCGCGCCGGATTCACTCACAGTTCGATCATCTCCGGCATCACCGGGCGGTCGAGATCGACGATGCAGGACGCCCAGGAGAGGCCGACGCCAAATCCGCACATCAGCAGGCGCGTCGGCCCGGCGAGAATCTCGTCGCGAAGGCGTGCCGTCATGGTGACCGGGACGGAGGCGGAACTGGTGTTGCCGAAATCGTGCAGGGTATAAGGGACTTTCGCTTCCGGCAGCTTGAGCTTTTTACGGATGGTCTCGTTGATCATCCGGTTTGCCTGATGGAACACGAAGTAGTCGATTGTATCGACCGGGTACGGCGTGGACGCAATCAGCGCGTTGACCGCGGGTGGTACTTCACGGATCGAGAAGTTCAGGATGGCCGGGCCATCGAGGATAACGTCGGTGCCCTTGCGCGATATACCGTCGGCGCCGGGCAGGCGCTCGAGATGATGCGGCTGCATCGGCATGCGCTGGCCACCGGCTTCGATGATGATCGCGCGATAGCCGCTTCCGTCGCTGCCGGTATCGAAGTACATGGGTGGCGCGGATTCGTCGTACTCGAGTGCGGTCGCGGTGCCGGCGTCGCCGAACAGCGAAACGAGCCCGTTGTCGAGCGACTCCGGGTTCGACGAGCGGTCACCGACGAGAACGAGCCCCTTCCTTATGCGGCCGGCCGAGATCAGGCTGCCGAGCACCATCAGTCCATAAGGGTAGCCGGAGCAGCCGAGGTTGATGTCGAAGGCAAGGCAGGAATGCGGCAATCCAAGTCGGTCCTGCAGAATGATCGCGGTCGCCGGAATGGGGTAATCGGGTGACTGGGTGACGACGATCAGCGCCTCGACGTCGCTCTTGTCCCAACCCAATGCAGCGAGCAGGTCTGTGGCCGCGCGATGGGCAAGGTCGGAAAAATGCTGTTCCTTGAGGCAGACGTGACGCAAGTTGATGCCGATGTTGCGCACGAGTCGTTCACGCTCGGGCCGGCGCTCGGGCGAAACGTCCAGATTGGACACGACCGTCCGGGGCACGCAGCTCGCCAGCCCTTTGAAGCGGACGTTCCTGACTGCGGCCTGTGCCACGATCGTCAGCCTTTCTTTTTTGCGACCAGTCCGTGGATATCGCCGACCGTCGCGCAGTTCTTGAGGTCTTCGCCGGTGATGGTCGCGCCGTATTCCATGTCGAACATGACGATTACGCCCAGCGCCGCGAGCGAGTCCCATTCGGGAAGGTCAGCCAGCGCGGTTGCGGGTATTACTTCCACCGGGTCCTGAAAGTCGACCGCAGCCAGGAAGTCTTCGATGAATTTGCTGGCGTCATCCATGTCCGGCTAGTCCGTTTTCTCAGTTTGATTTTTCGCGAAGGTATTCCGACCACATCGTGTGATAGGCCTCCTCGAGGCTGCGCGTGACGCTTTCGGCGTTGCCGAGGGTTGACTCCGAGAGGCGCGATCTGATGCTTTTGCGAAGTTCATCCAGGCGGTGCAGATCCTTTGCGAGATGGACAGCGATGTCCAGATAATGCTTTTCGCTGCGGGCGACAAGAGACTCCAATCCGCACCCGATCATCATACCACTCGTGCTTCGCGCCAATTCGGAGTTGCCCTCGAGTGTGACAATTGGCACACCCATCCAGAGGGTGTGCAGGCTGGTCGTTCCGCCACCGTAGGGAAAGGGGTCAAGAGCGATGTCCACGTCCTTGAACATCTGAAGGAACTGCTTGAGCGGACGGCGTCCGACGATGTCCACCCGGGCGGCCACTGAGGGATCCCCGGCCAGGTTGTGGAAGCGGGCGCGGATCGATGCCTGGACGTCCGGCGCATCGCCGCCAAGGGCAACGAGAATCAGCCTCGAGGTTGGCAGCGTGGCGAGGATCGTGATCCAGAGAACGATCACCTCGTCGTCGATCTTGATGTAGTTGTTGAATGATCCGAACCGGACGAAGCCCCGGGAAATCGCGGGTGCTTCGGTTACCGTGGGACTGTCGGGATGCGGCTCGAAGGCTGCAGCGCTCGCGATTCGGGCGAGCTTTTCGGTGTACCGGTGTTCGCTCGCCCCGGGAGGGTCGAGATAAGCGTCGGTGATACGCCAGTCCATCGCCGCCATGCCGGTAGTGCACATGTAGCCGAGCCAGCTTGCCTGGACCGGTGCAGGTTTCCTCGCAAAAACGAGCAACCGGTTGCCGGCAGTGTGGCCGGAGAGGTCGACGAGGATGTCCACTGCGTCGGCTCGAATCAGCTCCGCCGCACTCGCGTCATCGAGCTTGTCGATTTTTCTCCAGGAATGTGCGAGGGATTGCAGTTGCCTGGTGGTCGCATCCGGCACAGGCCAGTTGTCATAGCAGATCACTCTGAAACGAGAGCGATCGTGATTCGCCAGGATCGGGCTGATGAAGCGTGCGATGGAGTGCTCGCGAAAGTCTGCAGACACGTAACCGACGGTAAGCGGTCGTCCGGGTGTGCGGTCGTTCGAGTGTTCGGCTGCCGCCGCAGTGAGGGGGTCGGCGTGATGCGTTGCCCAATGTCGGTGACGTCCGAGCACGTACGCGGGTTCTTGGCTGCGTGCCAGCCCATACAGGCAGAGCAGGGTGCTGTGAGCAGCCTGGAATGCCGGATCGAGTTCGATCGCCTTGATCAGCACGGGTTCGGCTTCCTCCGCGTTGCCGGTCTCGTACAGCGTCAGGCCGAGGTTGTAGTGTGCGGGGGCGAGTGAAGAATCCAGTCGGATGGCTTCCCGCAGACGCTCGATTGCCTCGGGCAGGCGAACGCGTTCGCGCAGCAGTGCGCCGACGTTGACCAGGAGGGCGGCTCGTTGCCGGATTGCCGATGGCTCAAGCAGTGAAAGTGCGCGGTCGTAGTCGTGCAAGGCTACATCGAGCGAGCCGCGCGAATGTTCTTCCTGTGCTTTTTGAATGAATTCTTGCGGATTGGGGGGCGCTTCAAACGTGGCGGTGGACGCTTTCTTCTTTCCAAGAAAGGAGCGCAGCGCATGTTTCAGTACGTTGAGGAGCATCTGATTCCCGGAGGGCGCCCGGGACTGTCAATGGACGGCAAGGTTCTCGATCGCGGTCGCGAGCCGGAGGTCGCGATCGGACAGTCCTCCCGCATCGTGCGTCGTCAGGGTGATTTCGACGCGGTTCCAGACATTGGACCATTCCGGATGATGATCCATTTTTTCCGCGATCAATGCGACTTGTGTCATGAATCCCCACGCCTGATTGAAATCGCGGAACTGGAATGTCTTCGATATCGCCGACCGTTCGTCGAGCCGGGCCCAGCCGGGAAGTTGCTTGAGCGCCGCGTCGGCTTGGGCATCCGGGATACGGGGTATGGACATGAGGTGGAGATTTGCTCGGTATTGGCAGTGCGGAGAGCTTACTACTTCAACTGCGAAGCAAGTGGGACCTCGATATCACCCGGAGCCGGTTCGTCAGGAGAAAGGGCCGGAAGATCACGAAGCCGTTCGTAGACCGTGGTGAAGTCGTGGGCGGTATCGGCGACCAGCTTGTCGAAGGAGTCGATTACGAAATAAGTGTCCTGAAAGCGATCGATGTTGTATCGCGTTCGAAGAAGTCGATCGAGCCGGAATTCCAGCCGCCTGCCCCTCGTGCTCGTCGTTGAATGAAGCACTTCGCCTCCCGAGGACAGTATTCCCGCACCATAGATGCGCAGGCCCTGCGCTGTACGCAGCAGACCGAATTCGACGGTGTACCAGTACAGGCGTGCGAGACATTCGAGCGCATCAAGGCGCACCGCTTTCAGCCCGCCGATTCCGTAGACCTGCATGTAATCCGCGAAGCGTGGATCAAACAGCAGGGGCACATGTCCGAAGAAATCGTGGAATACGTCCGGCTCGACGATATAGTCGAATTCGTCGGGTCGGCGAAGCCACGCAGTGACTGGGAACCGTCGTTGCGAAAGATGCTCAAAAAAGACGTTGTCAGGGACGAGGCCCGGTACCGCCACGATTTCCCAGCCGGTTGCCTTGCGCAATTCCCCGGAGACTGTTTCGAATCGGGGAACTTGCGCGTCTGAACCGGTCCGGGTGAGGTTCGAGAGGAAGGCATCGCACGCACGGCCGGGGAGCAAGCGTGTCTGGCGGGTCCACAGGCCTCGCCAGAGTTCGTGATCGGCGTCGGAGTAGTGCCCCCAGTTCTGGTCGACGACAAAGTCGGCGCCGGCACTCGAGTAGTCGCCACGGAGCAAGGGCGGTGATTTGTCACCGGCGTTCATCGCATGCCTTCTTCGTCGGGCAATTCTTCATGTTCAGTCGGGCGACTTCAGGGAGCCGCGCCGAATCTGATCGAGTTCGATCGACTCGAACAGGGCCTTGAAATTTCCTTCACCGAACCCGTTGTCGCCCTTGCGCTGGATGATTTCGAAAAAGATCGGGCCAATCACGGTTTCGGTGAAGATCTGCAGAAGCAGTCCGCCGTCAGAACCTCCGTCGAGGAGTATCGAGCGATCCTTGAGCGCGTTCACGGGCTGGCCGTGTCCGGGAAGCCGCGATTCAAGCTTCTCGTAATAGGTGTCCGGAGTCTTCAGAAAGCGTGTTCCGGCATCAAGCAGGGTATCAACCGTCTTGTAGATGTCATCGGTTGCCAGGGCAATATGCTGTATGCCCTCGCCCCTATAGGCGTCAAGGTACTCTTGAATCTGCGAGCGGTCATCGGAACTCTCATTGATCGGGATGCGGATCTTCCCGCAGGGACTGGTCATCGCCTTGGATTTCAGTCCGGTCAGCTTGCCCTCGATATCGAAATACCGGACTTCCTGGAAGTCGAAAAGGCGGGCGTAGAAGTCCGCCCACTCACCCATGCGACCGCGATGGACGTTGTGCGTCAGGTGATCAATTTCTATCAGGCCGGCACCCGCGGGGGCGGGTGTCCTGCCTTCCCAGAAGGCCTCGAATCCCGGTAGCGGGATGAAATCGACGTCATAGATCGTGCGACCCCAGGCGTTTTCGGGATAGCGGTCGACGAGATAAATCAGCGAATCACCGATGCCCTTGATCGCTGGAATCGCGAGTTCCATCGGGCCGGGATTCGATTCGACTCCCCATGCGCCAAGGTCGATCGCGCGCTCGTAGGCGGCGAGTGCGTCTTTCACGCGGAACGCAATTGCGCAGACCGAAGGGCCGTGACGTCTGGCGAAATTTTGTCCAAAACTTTGCGGCGCGGCATTGACAATGAAGTTCACGTCGCCCTGCCGGTAAAGCGTCACGTTCTTGTGGCGGTGACGCGCGACAGCGGAGAAACCAAGTGATTCGAAAAGTTTTCCGAGAGCCGCCGGGTCCGGGGCGGCGTATTCGATGAACTCGAACCCGTTGGTCTGCATCGGGTTGTTCCACAGGTCGGTCATTTTCGGTTCCTTCGAGTACGTGCCACGGCCACAGGCCGTGGGTCCTGGACTTGTCTAAGGAATCGCTGATCAAATCCAATGTCGAGGCTTGAAGGTTCAGCGTTCCCTCTGAGATGGGGGAGTTACGAGGGGGCGTAGCCCCCTTGTTCAGTGGCTCCCTGAGTCGAGGGAGAGCTTATGCCTCAGGCAGGGGCATGCGATTGCGAATTGCCTGGACGATCTGGCTATTTATGCAATTAAATTGCGTAGATATCACGAAAATGAGGTGGAAAATGTCAAGTAAATTGATCGACAGGACGGACAGGCGCTTGCTCGAGTTGCTGCAGACGGACGGCAGGCTGTCGAACATCGACCTCGCGGAGCGAGTGGCCTTGTCTGCTTCGCCCTGTTTGCGGAGGGTGCGGGCGCTGGAGGAGTCCGGTGTGATTCGCCAGTATGTTGCGTTGCTTGATCCCGGGCGCGTTGGTCTCGGACTGCTTGCGTTTGTGAATGTAAAACTCGAGAAACGGGGTTCGATGCCGGTGGCGGAATTCGCGCAGGCAGTGCAGGCCTGGCCCGAGGTCGTTGCCTGCTATTCGATGACCGGGGACATGGACTACCTGCTACGGGTGCACGTAGAGGACCTCGACCATTACTCCCGCTTTGTAATGGACAAGGTCCTCAAACAGCCTGCGGTGATCGATGTGAAGTCGAATTTCGTCCTCGAGCGGATCAAGGACACGACGGCACTACCGCTTTCGCACCTCGGCTGAGATGCGCACGGCTAGTTGATCTTGCTGTGGACCCATGCGGCTTGGCGCGGCGGCCGCTTGGTCTTGTTCCACTCTTTCAGCATCGGGTCGCGCGCCTTGGCGAGCTCGGCGAGTTGTTCCGGCTTTCCGACATCGGTGGTCAGTTCGAGCCGATGTCCGCTCGGATCGTGAAAATAAATCGACCTGAAGATGGTGTGGTCGACGGGCCCGATCACCTTGAGCCCGCGGGCTTCGGCTTTTGCCTTGTAATCGAGCAAGGCAGCCTCGTTTTCGACTTTCAGCGCGAGGTGCTGGACCCACTCCGGCGTGTTCGTGTCACGACCCATCGGTGGAGAGTCGGGAACCTCGAAGAAGGCGACATGGCTACCGTCTTCCATCTTGAAGAAGATGTGCATGTAGGGCGATTCTTCGCGGGTGCTGGGAACCCTGTCTTCCGCCATGGCCATGGAAAATTCGAGGCCCATGACCTGAGTGTAGAAATCAACGGTCTCTTGCGCGTCCTTGCAGCGGTAGGCCACGTGATGGAGCGATTGGATGGGCACGGCAATCTCCTCGTTTATTCAGCGTTGAATACGGACGTATCAAACCCCGATTCCGTTGCCACCTGTTTGACGCCGGTCAAGCGCGTGCTCTGTGGGGTGCTCAGCTTGGTCGCCACGTATTTGGCATGGGCGCGAGGAGGCGATATTCGATCAACTATGAACGATCGTGGGCAAATCGGTACGTGGGAAGTCCGCTAAAGTAAGTGAAAACTAACATTTTGATAAAGCCTTACCCCTTTGAATTTCTTCTTAATACACTGATTTATATAAATAAAATTTTTAGTCGAGTTTTGCCTGATTCAGGCAGGTATCGATGAAAATTCCCATTTAAATTCCCACTTAATAAGTGGGATTATTTTGGGTTGACGGTAAAGTGGGCAAGATGGAGATTGGTGTCTGCGTTCCATCTGAGGAGGAAGGGGCATGGAAGTTGATGCGTTGTTGCAGGAGATTTCGGATTATTGCCGCCAAACCGGGTTGGCGGAATCCACGTTCGGCCGTCTGGCGGTAAACGACGGAAAGTTCGTCAACCGATTGCGGGATGGCGGGCGAATCACGACAGGTACCCTTCAGCAGGTCCGCTCATTCATCGCCACGCATCCTGAACCAAGAGGGCGGCGCTCCCGTTCCTTCATCGTGGACAAGGCGCAATCAGGAGCGGTTCCTGTTCCCCGAATTGATGCCGGTTCGTTCAGCAGCGTGGGCAGGCCGCTCCCGCTAGTGCCCGCTACGCCTGAAATTCCGGATGTGACCGAGACAAAGAGCCGGAATTTCCGCTTCTACGACAACCGGCAGAAGTATCTGTTGTTCGTCAATACCTGTTCCGAGAAATGGGTTGTCGCCCAGCGTGTCGCGATGGAGTTGTCAAACCTTCACCCGCGTCCTCCGGCAATCCGCGTCTTTGATGCGGGGGTGGGTGACGGAACGGTTCTGACCCGGGTAATGCGGGCGATGCACAACCGGTTCACGCACATGCCCCTTTATGTTGTGAGCAAGGAGATATCGCTCGAAGACGTGCGGCTGACGCTCGACAAACTGCCGGACCGCTTTTTCGAACACCCGTCCACGGTGTTCGTGATCACGAACATGTACTACAAGGAGGCCCCGTGGCTGGTACCCCAGTCGGTTTCAGCCGCGACGTCGTTGACGTGGCATGAACTTTCGCTAAGCGGCTCGACATCGCACGATTTCGAGCAGCAGATCACCGCGTTGCAGCCATTTTTAGCCGAGAACTGGCGGGCGAGCATGTCCAAGACCAGCGGGAACCCGGTCTACGAGCGCCCGACCGTGCTGGTGATTTACCGCGACGACCACAAGTTTCTGCTGGACCCGATCATCCCGCGCAGAGGTGGCACGCGAGCCGACTATGACCTTGTGATTGCTTCACAGCCGTATCGACTCCGCGCACCGGTGGAGTTCAAGGCGGAGAAAGTGATTGCGCCGCTCGCGCGGGCGCTTGGGCCGGGCGGGCGTCTGCTGGGGATTCACTCGCACGGGGGGGACCCTGGCCTCGAGATACTCCAGGGCATCTGGCCGGGCGAGAATCCGTTCAAGCATGACCGGCATCAGCTTCTGAAGGCGGTGAAGCGGTCGCTCGCGGGATTCAGCCGGCATCTGAACTTTAATGCTTATGCGGATGCGCGGTCGATTTTTCGCTATGACATGCACACGCTGCCCTCCGAAATTTCCGAATCGATCGGCACATCGACGCTTCTGGCGGCATGGAATGACGCGGTCTATGTCGGTCAGATCGAGGACGCGCGCCTGGAGGAGGTGATATCCGATCGCCGCTATCTCGATGCGACCCGCGAGGTGCTGCAAAGGCATGGCGGCCTGTGGTTCTACGACGAGTCGTATGTTATATCCCGGCATCGGGAGTGATGTGGCTTTGCGCGAACTCGAAACCGACGCGATGAATGAAACCGGCGATCTGCAGACCGGCTCCGGGGTCGAGGTGCTGTTGCGCAGTCTTTCAAGGACCGCGACGATCGAGACATCGACGCGCAATGTTGCTGATATTCACGAATACGGACGGTGGATCGAACCCGGGACCGAGGTGTTCGTCGCATGGGTGCCAGGCATGCCATACCGACACCTGATCAGCATTTTGAGGCTTCTGAGGCGGGAGGGCTTTGTTCCCGTGCCGCATGTCGTTGCGAGGCGTTTGGCATCGGATGTCCAGGCAAGGGACTTATTTGCAGGATTGCGCGCAGAGGCGGACGTCGACAGGGTGTTGCTCGTCGGTGGTGATGATGCACAGTCGGCAGGCCCTTTTGCGACGACGTTATCGATCCTGCAAAGCGGAATTCCGGGTAACGGCGGTATTAGAAGGGTCTTTCTGGGCGGATTTCCGGAGGGACATCCGCACGTAGGCGAAGATGTCGTTAAAGCATCGCTCGATGCGCGCATGGCCTGGGCTGCTGATACCGGTATGGAGTTGTCACTGGTTTCGCAATTCTGTTTTGACGGCGATGCAATGTATCGGTGGATATCCGCCTTGCGTTTGCGAGGAGTCAGTCTGCCCGTCCGGATTGGGCTGGCGGGGCCTGCCACGCTGCGTGCTTTGCTCCGCTATGCCGCTTTGTGCGGAATCGGTGCGTCAGCACGGATGCTGCGCGGACGCGAGCTTGCATTGCCCCATCTTGCTATTGAAGAGGGTCCTGAGCAGGTGGCGCACAGATTTGCGTCTCTCCAGGCCACGATTCCGGTTGAAGGGGGCGATGGCTTTCACCTGTTTTCCTTCGGCGGTGTCGAGGCGCCGGCTCGATGGAGAAGATCAATGGCCGAGGGGCTATTTCAATACGAAGTCGGAAGCCTTCGTATTGCGTCCTGAGCCGGACGTCGCCTGCGCGAGGGGTCGTCAGGCGGTGTTTCGGACTGGACTGAGCATTCCGGCTAGCCGCGACAGGTAACTGTCTTTGATGCCGTGATTCTGCAGACCCCGGACTGTTGAATGAAGGTATTCGGCGGGCGTGCCTAGGTGGCCACGCGCAGACACAAGTGTCGTGGCCACGGTTTCCATAGGCAGTTTTCCCGCGTACGACGGGTGGTCCCGGTTGACGACGAAGGCGATGGCGGGAAGAGTCTGGTCGGGCGCCTCGGCCCGTACCCAACGAGGGCAATAGGACCCGACGACCATTTCCCTACGCCAAACAAGCCGAAGTTCGGACCGCACCTTCGGGGCTTCGATTCGGAACGCCACGCCATGGCAACTCCCCCCGCGGGCAAGTCCTAGCACCAGGCCGGGGCGCTCGCGTGTTCCGCGGCCCATGTGTGACCAGATGCAAAAGCTCCGGTGATGACCATGGACGCGAACCACGCGCCGTTCCACGAAATCGAGGCACGGGTTCCAGATCAGGGATCCATAGCCGAAGAGCCAGAGGTCCTCGCCCGACGGGTGGGTCGAGAGCATTGCATCAATCGAGCACTCGAGCTGTTCAGGACTAAGCACCTGGCTCGCGGGATAGCAATCGGCAAAGTGCTCCCGAAGTCCATCGCGCTCGAGATCCTTGCGGGAAAGACTCATCGCGATTTATTCGCATGCCATCGAATTGCGGGGTGCATGCATATAGAACGCGGCCCATCGATCTGCCGTTGACCTGACAACGGCGGTTGTACGTTATGGTTCGAGGCAATAGCCGGACGTGCGGCGTTCAGGCGCAGAATTCACACGGTCGTCGCCCGGTCAAGCAGCCATTTACGCATCAGGACACCAACTGCTTCAGGTTGCTCGAGAGTCGACAGGTGCCCGCAGTCATCAATGATGTGCAATTGAGCATGTGGAATTCCGGAAGCGATCTCCTCATGTCGATCCGGAGGGGTTATCGCGTCCTGGCTTCCGCAGATAACGACGGTCGGCGAAGTAACGGTCTGGAGCATCGGCCGGCTGTCGGCTCGCCCGATGATTGCACGTTCCTGATTCAGGAACGCGTCAATTCCTGTGTTGTATGCCATGGTTCGTATGATTCCGCGCAGTGCAGGATCATCGAGTCGCGCGCCATTTATGAGCGCCGGTGCAAGCATTTCTGCGACGGTGCCGAAACGGCCTGCCTTGGCGATTTCCATAAGGCGAAGGCGTCTGTCGGTCTGCTCCGCCGTGTCAGGTCGTGCGGTTGTATCCAAAAGTGCGAGGCCGGTTATCCGCTCCGTCGCGATACGGTGAAGTTCGAACGCGACGTATCCACCCATGGACAAGCCGGCAGCAGAAAATCGAGGAAACGGGCATTCGTCGAGTATTGTCTTGGCCATGTCGGCAATTGATTCGGACCCTCTGCAGGCTGGCACCCAACAATCGGCGAATGGGGCGAGCATCGCGATCTGATGCTGAAACAGCAATGCGTCGCAAAGCAGCCCCGGAATCAGAACGAGCGGTAACCGTTCCATCTCGCTAATTCTCAGCCGTGCAATTCGGTCCACATTGCGAGGTCACGCTCATCAGTCCAGACGCGGGGATGCGAAATGCCGCTCGCTTCATCGAACGCCCGGGATACGTCGAATGGCATGCAATGATCGTAGATTGGATACGTGCCGTACGCCGGATCGAGCGCAAGGCGAGTGTCGCGGTAGACCTCCTTGAGGGATTTTTGTGCGGCAACTCCTGATTTTGCGCAATCGAGCAATTTCCGGATGAAGTTTTGGGTGAAATCGATCGCAATATTGCATTCGGCTTTGGATTTCAGTGCCGGCCCGCGACCAGGCACCATTTTTTCGGGTTTGAGCGCGCGAAGTCGTTCGAGCGTTGCGGG
>CANIEV010000060.1 GCA_947466535.1 Betaproteobacteria bacterium | reverse complement strand
TGGAATCAATATTGCATACGCTGCTCGCCCGCGGTCACGCCGCACCGATCACGCTTTATTTCGGCGTGCGCGCCGAGCGGGACGTCTATCATGAGGACGAACTCCGAGCCCTTGCCGCTGCACATCCGAACTTTCACTATTTCATCGTGCTGTCGGAGCAGGGCGACGCGACCGACCGTCGCACGGGCTTCGTGCATGACGCGGCAGCCGCCAACCTGCAGACCCTCAATGGCTGGAAGGCCTACCTTGCGGGACCGCCGGTGATGGTCGAAGCCGCCACGGAAATGCTCAAATCCAGAGGACTCGCGCAGCGCGATATCCACGCCGACGCGTTCTACAACCAGTAAGCAGCTCAGGAGAAGAACGGATGAGCCAGGGAAAACTTGCAGGGCGGGTGGCGATCGTCACCGGTGGCGCACGCGGCATCGGCCGCGCAATCGCGGAAGACCTGATGCTTCACGGCGCCAAGGTCGTGATCGTCGACTCGGGTGTCACAATCGGCGGCGAGCCGGTGGAACCGAAGATCGCGGAAGAAGTCGGCGCGCATTCTGCCAATTCCGTCGGGCTCGCGGGTGACATCACGGACGTGGCGCAGCAAGCGGTGGACCTCGCGATCGAGCGCTTCGGCGGCGTGGACATCATCGTCAACAACGCCGCGATCATCCGCGACGGTTTCATCTTCAAGGCAAACATCGACGCCTTCGACGCGGTGATCCGCAGCAACCTCACCGGCACCTACCGGCTGATGGCCGCGGCCACGCCCGTGATGCGTGACCAGGTGAAGGCCGGGCGCGCGCCCGGCACGATCATCAACCTGGTGTCGACTGCCGCGTTCTACGGCAACTTCGGGCAGTCCGCCTACGCCGCCGCGAAAGCCGGCATGTACGCGCTGACGCGCGTCGCGGCGCATGACATGGGTCGCACCGGCGTCACCTGCAATGCGGTGATCCCCTTTGCCGCCACCCGCGTCACCGAGAGCATCAAGCCGGCGAACGACCAGCAGGCCGCCTACAAGGAGCGCGCGATGCAGGTGCCGGCGGTGTATGTCGCGCGCTTCGTGAGCTTCCTGTCCACGCCCGAGGCAAAGTCGATCTCGGGCCAGCTGTTCGGCGTGCGCGGCCGCGAGGTCATGCTGTTCTCGCAACCGCGGCCGGTCACGAAGGTGCTGCAGCCGCAGGGTGGCTACGAGCTCGACGCCTTCGCCGCCGGCATCCGCGCGCTCGAGCCCTACTACGCCGACCTGGTCACCGATCTCGAAGCATTCAGCAGCGATCCCGTACTTTAATCACACGAGGAGAACACCATGGCAGCGTATCCGGAAATCAAGACGATCGAAGAGTTCAACAAGCAGCCGGCGGAATACCAGGACGCGGTGCGCAAGATCGTGCGCAGCCACGCAATCAACGAACTCTACGGCGCGCAGGTGTTCGACGAACCTGCGATCGCGCTCGCGCCCACGCCCTACGCCAAGTGGCTCACCTGCCGCGTCGCGATGGAGGAATACCACCATCACGTCCGTTTTCGCACCATGGCGGACGAGCTCGGCGTGAAGGCCGAGGAAATGGACACGAAGAACAAGAAGCCGCTCAACATCTTCGAATACCCGATGACCACCTGGGAGCAGTTCTGCGTCATCAAGATGCTCGGCGACCTGGCTGAAATCCTGCAGGTGGAAGACCTGCTCCACTGCTCCTTCGTGCCGCTTCGCAATGTCGCGCGCACGACGATGCCCGAGGAGAAATTCCATGCCCAGTTCGGCCGGGATTTCTGCACCGAGCTGATCAAGGATCCGAAAAGCCGGGCGCTGGTGCAGGACGCGGTCAACAGTTTCTTCCCGCACGCGCCGAAATTTTTCGGCTCGGCAAACTCGAAGAACAACGAGATCTTCCGCAACTTCGGCATCAAGCTGCGCAAGAACGAGGAGATGCGCGCCGACTACATCGCGCGTGCGAAGGAAGTCACCGACAGCCTCGGCCTGACCCTGCCCGATCTCGCCGCCGCCGCGTAATGACTGACTATCCCGAGGCCTGGTTCTCCACGCTTGGCGCACCGCTGGGCGAAGGCGAACAGGCGGACATCGCCGCCTATCTGCACGGTCTCGGGATCAAGACCGCGCTGCCGACGCTGCTCGTTGGCAGCTGGTCGCAAGCGAGCGCGCTTTCGCACAAGCCGGCCGACGCCTGGTGGAACGCGGAAGAGGCCGAGCGCGCGCGCCTCGAAAAGCTCGCAAAACTCGATCCGGCGGACCTCAGCTGGCTTGCCTCCACCGACGCACTGCACGGCGCCGCGGCGGTGGCGGCCGCGCGCGGCGCCTGTGCCGACCCCGGCCTGATCAAGGCCGCGGCGGGTGCGGCAACCTATGCGCTCTACCAGTACCGGCTCGCGCGTGCGGCAGACGTCGGGGAATCGCATCCCTTCGTGCGAAAATACGCGCTGTTTTGTGGCGGCCGCTGGCCGCTGGGCGTCTACGGCGATCGTTTTGCGATCTACTGAGCGATCTACTGAACGCCTCCCCGATCACCCGCCCGCGCCTTGCGCCGGGCACCCGAACCGACAGGACCTGTAAATGAAAATGGAATTCGTCATCCCCACCTGGGAAGTTCCCTCGCTGCCGATCGCCGGCACCAACGCGCGCTTCCCGGTGCGCCGCATCTTCTGCGTCGGGCGCAACTACGTCGAGCACCAGAAGGAAATGGGCGGCGACGGCCGTGAGCAACCCTTCTTCTTCACCAAGTCAACGCACGACCTGGTGCCGATCGCCGACGGCGCGAGCGTCAGCATCCATTACCCGCCGATGAGCACCAACTATCACTGGGAAACCGAGATGGTCGCGGTGATCGGCAAGGGCGGCTTCCGCATCCCGGTGGAAAAAGCAAACGATCATGTGTGGGGCTATGCGATCGGTCTGGACATGACGCGCCGCGACCTGCAGCAGGCGGGCAAGGACAAGGGCCGCCCGTGGGACTTCGGCAAGGACTTCGACCAGTCCGCGCCGATCGGCGTGATCACGCCGGCCTCGAAGATCGGCCACCCTGCCAAGGGCAAACTCTGGCTCACCGTGAACGGCGCGCCGAAGCAGACCTCGGACATCGACCAGATGATCTGGAACATCCCCGAGCAGATCGCCTTCCTGTCGCAGTACTACACGCTCGAAGCGGGCGACCTGATCATGACCGGCACGCCCGCGGGCGTGGGCGCAGCCAAAGCCGGTGACGAGCTCGTCGCCGGCATCGAAGGCCTGGGCGAGATCAAGGTAAAGATCCTCCCCGCGCTCTGACTGGCGCACGGTACCGGGGCGAGCGCCCCGGGCAGCGTGAACGCCCGGCGATGTCGTTCCAGAAATGGTCGCCAATCGCCCGCTTTCACGCGTCGGTACTGGGGTTTTTCAGAAAATGTTCAGAATTTGCAGCGGAAAGCCGGCTCCCCGCCGACCAAGCGCTGCAAGTCCGGCAGCACCCGCCGCCGGACTGTGCACGGGACAGGCGGCCAACATCGCGCGGTCTGCGCATTCAGGTAGTCTTGTCGCAGGAAAAGTTACGGCCGTGCCAACGCAGCGCGGCCGCAAACGCGGATGACGTGTCCGCGTTCACGACATGAATCGACCCGGGTCCAAGGAGGAACCATGAACCATCCCGTCCGTATCTTCGCCACGCTCGCTGCCGTCCTCGCGCTCGCAGGCAGCGCATTTGCACAGTCGTATCCCAATCGCCCGATCCGGGTGGTTATTCCCTATGCCGCCGGCGGCAGCGCCGATGTGGTCGGCCGCACGCTTGGCGCAAAACTGACGGAAGCCTGGGGACAGCAGGTGATCATCGACAACCGCGCGGGCGCCGGCGGCAATATCGGCACCGAATTCGTGGCGCGCTCGCCGGCGGATGGCTACACGCTGCTGCTCGGCACCGACATCCAGATGGGCATCAACCCGCATCTGTACAAGACGCTGCCCTTCAACCCGGACAAGGATTTCGCCCACGTCATCCTCGGTGCCTTCATCGAGTTCGTGCTTGCGGTGCATCCGTCGATTCCGGGCACCACGCTCCCCGAGCTGATCGCGCATCTAAAGGCCAACCCCGGGAAATACAGCTATGCCTCGTCCGGCATCGGCAGCACCCATCACCTCTCGATGGAATGGCTGAAGAACGTCGCCGGCGTGGATGTCGTTCATGTGCCCTACAAGGGAAGCGGGCAGATCCTGCCCGACCTGATATCGGGCCAGGTCCAGCTCGCCTACACCGGCATCCCGCAGACCATGCCGCATGTGCGGACCGGCAAGCTCAAGGCGATCGCGATCGGATCGGCGAAGCGGCTCGATGCCGCACCGGGCGTGCCGACGATCGCCGAAACCTATCCCGGCGTCGAGACCAATGCGTCGTGGGACTACTTCGCGCCCGCGGGCACGCCGCGCGACATCGTGATGAAGCTCAACAGCGAACTCAACCGCATCCTGCAGATGCCGGACGTACGCGAGCGCCTGATCTCGCAGGGACTTATTCCGATCGGCGGCACGCCCGAGCAGCTCGCCGCGCGCATGAAAGCCGACTACGAGAAGTGGGGCGCGGTGGTGCGCAAGATCGGGCTCAAGGCGGAGTAAGTCGGGTCCGAGCAAGTCGGGCCCGAGGTGTCAGTCGGCGGTGATCTTCGCGTCGTCGACGACTTTCTTCCAGCGCGCGAGATCCGAGCGGACCAGCGCCGCCAGTTCCTCCGGCTTGCCCGGCGTCGGCACGAGACCCTGCGACAACAGGGTCTCGCGTACATCCGCGAGCGCGAGGATGGAAATGATCTCCTGGTTCAGCTTCGCGATGATCTCGGGCGGTGTCTTCGCCGGCGCGAGCATGCCGAACCAGAGCTCCGAATCCATGTAGTCGATGCCGTTCTCGCGGAAGGTCTGTACGTCCGGAACCAGCGCGGAACGCGCAGCGCCGGTCACCGCGACGATGCGCAACTTGCCCGAGCGGGCAAACGGCAACGCGGTGTGTGTCGGCAGGAACATCAGCTGGATCTGGCCCGAAAGCAGATCGGTATTCGCGCCGGCGGCGCCCTTGTAGGGCACATGCGTCACATTGACGCCGGTGCGGAACTTGAGAAGTTCCACCAGCACATGCTGCGGCGTGCCGTTGCCAGGCGAGCCATAGTTGTACTGCCCCGGCTTCGCCTTCAGCGCGGCAAGCACGTCGGAAAAGTTCAAAAACGGCAACGAGCCGGGATTGACGGTGAGCGCGTAACTGCCCACCGCGATCTTCCCGACCGCCGCGAAGTCGGCAATCGGATCAAAAGGAATGCTCTTGTAGAGCACAGGCGCGAGCGCGAAGGTGTTGGGTGTGACAATCAGCGTGTGACCGTCGGGCTGCGACTTGGCCACCGCATTCGCGCCGATGTTGCCGCTCGCCCCCGGCTTGTTGTCCACCACCACCGGCTGCTTCCAGCGCTCGGCGAGCTTCTGCCCGAGAAGACGCGCCACGATGTCCGGCCCGCTGCCCGGCGTGAACGGCACGATGAAATTGATCGGCCGGCTCGGGTACGCCTGCGCCGCCACCAGCAACGGTGCGGCTCCGAGCACGAACACGAGCGCCAGCTTGCAGAACACCCTCACGCATCCTCCTCCTGCGAAGCACAATCGCGCATCCGCTGCTATTTCATCTTCGAGAACGTGGTCGGGCTCAGTATCTCGTTCTTCAGGTGCGCCACCAGCGGGCCGTTCTTTTCGGTCTCGGCGCGTTTGGTGAGCCACTCGGGGTCGGCCGCGAAGGTGTTCCAGATGCGCTCGCGCTCGGCAAGACTTTCCCAGGCGAGCATGTAATAGAGGATCTGGTTCGACTCGCCGATCACGGTGGTCCAGAAACCGACGGTGCGGATGTTGTAACGCTCCCAGATTTTCAGCGTAATGTTCTCGAAGCGCGCGAGCAGGTCCGGCATGCGGCCGGGGACAGCGTGATAGGTGCGAAGTTCATAGAGCATTTTCGGTTCCTCTCCTTTGTGTTTTGTGTCGTCTCTTCAGCCCGCGGGCTGTTTCAGCTTGAGCAGCTTGAGCGCATTGCCGAAGTAGATCTTGCGCTTGTCGTCTTCCGAGAGGTTCAGGTCCTCCACCGAGCGCATGCCTTCGCGGATGAACATCGGCCCGCCCTCGGGATCGAAGGGGCAGTCGCTCGCAAACACCACGCGGTCGGCGCCGAAAAAATCCAGCCCGCAGCGCAGCGCCGATGCCGAACCGCCGAGTACCGTGTCGCCGTAGAACATCTTGAAGTATTCGATCGGCGTCTTCGACATGCGCTTGAGGATCGCGCCGTAGTCTTCGTCCGCGGTGCGCGAGCCGAGCTGCGCCCATAACGTCTCCGCCCGGCCGGCAAAGTAAGGCAGCATCCCGCCGCAGTGGTGCGTGATGATGCGCATCGTCGGCAGCTTGTCGAACAGGCCCGAGAACACGATGCGCGACATCGCCACGCTGGTCTCGAACGGCCAGCCGAGCACCTGCCAGATCTCGTACTTGGACTTGGTCTCGCTTACATAGTCGGTGCGCGTCGCGGGACGTGCCGGGTGCATCCAGATCGGCATGTCATGGTGCTGGGTGATGCGCTCGAACACCGGGAAGAACTCGGGCTCGTCCAGCGGACGACCGGCGACGTTGGTGCAGATCTGGATGCCGCGCGCGTCGAGCTTGCCGATCGCGCGGTCCATCTCCTCCAGCGCCGCCGGCACATTATTCATCGGCACCGCAGCGACGAAGGCGGGAAACTGCTCCGGCCAGCGGCGGCACATCTCGGCCATGCCGTCATTGGCGATTCGCGCCAGTTCCGGCGACACGTCGGGACCGCCAAGCAATTCCGGGCTGGGCAGGCCGAGCGTGAGCACCTGCTGCACCTCGGGAAACTTTTCCTTCAGCATCGCGACGCGCGCTTCGATGTCCCAGAGCATGCGCAGGCTGCTCATGCGCTTGACAATGCCCGGATCCTTGGAGAGCTGCTTCATCTTCTCCAGATAGGCCATCGGGATGACATGGTTGTAGATGTCGATCTTCTTCACTCGTGTGCGCTCCCTGCGTTTTGCGATGCCGGTAGGTTCGGCGGCTCAATGCCGCTACGATGCGTCCGGGGGCGCAAGCCTCTCACCGCGGACGCCGCGGTGTCAACGCCGAACGCATACGGACATCTCCACGCCATGACCCAGCACACCTCCGTCATCATCGCCGGCGGCGGTCCCGCCGGCCTGATCCTCGCCATCGAACTCGGCCGCCGCGGCGTGCCGGCGATCCTGCTCGAGGACGATCCGGGTCCGCTGGATTTTCCCAAGGCGAACGCAACCACCTCGCGCACCATGGAGCATTTCCGCCGGCTCGGCTTTTCGCAGGAGATCCGCGCGCTCGGTCTGCCGCGCGACTACCCGCAGGACATCGCCTATTTCACCCGCTACGACCGACAGGAGCTCGCGCGCGTGCGCTGGCCCTCGCGCGAGCAGGCCGAAGCGCTGCGCGAGGACTCGCGCTCGCGCTGGCCCACGCCCGAGCCGCTGCACCGCACGCAGCAGATGTACATCGAGCCGGTGCTGAAGCGCCAGGCCGAGCGCCACGCCTCCCTGCAACTGCGCTTTGGCTGGAAGCTGGTGTCATCGGAAAGTTCCGCCGACGGTGTCAGCGTGGTGGCAGAACAGGTGGCCACCGGCAAACGGGAAACCTTGCGCGCCGACTATCTCGCCGGCTGCGACGGCCCGCGGTCGGTGGTGCGCGAATCGCTCGGCATACGCTACGGCGGCTGGTCGGGTGAATCGCGCGACTTCATGGGCGGACGCATGCTTGCGGTGTATTTCCGCTCGCCCGAGTTCTATCGCGAGATCGGTGCGGAGCGCGCGTGGCAATACTGGGCGATGTCACGGGGCTGCCGTGGTCTGCTGATCGCGATCGACGGCGAACGCTTTGTTTATCACGCGCAACTGCCCGACGGCATGAAAGGATCCGACGAACTCGGCCTCGACTGGCTTTTCCGTTCGGTCGGGCGGAAGTTTCCGCTTGAGCTTTACGGCAGCGCCGACTGGACCGCGGGCTTTGCACTGGTGGCGGACCGCTATACCGACGCACACAACCGGGTGTTCCTTGTCGGTGACGCGGCGCACCTGTTCACGCCCACCGGCGGCCAGGGCTACAACACCACGGTGGATGACGCAGCCAACCTCGGCTGGAAACTCGCCGCCGTCTGCAAGGGCTGGGGAGGCCGGGAACTGCTGACTACCTACGAGGGCGAGCGCAAGCCGATCGGCCATCGCAACACCGGTTTTGCACGCGCGATGGCGGATTCGATCGGGCGCATCCCGGTGCCCGAATGCATCGAGGACGACTCGCCCGACGGCGCCGCGGCGCGCGCCGAAATCGGACCGAAGCTGGAACTGCACTGCAACACCGAATTCGACATTCCTGGAATTCACTTCGGCGTGTTCTACGGCACCTCGTCCATCGTGAGCCACGACGGCACGCCGCCGCCGATTGACGACTGGCACCGCTATACGCCGCACGCCACGCCGGGCGCGCGCGCCCCCCATCTGTGGTTGGACGACGGCGTGTCGATCTTCGACCGCTTCGGGCGCGACTTCACCCTGCTGCGTGTTGGCGTCGGCGTCGGCACTGACGTTCAAGCGCTCACCGATGCCGCTGCGAAGCGCGGCATTCCGCTCGATGTCCTCGATGTGCCGGGCGCGGAAGCCCGTGAACTCTATGCGCGTGACTACGTCCTTATCCGGCCCGATCATCACGTCGCCTGGCGCGATGATGCGTTGCCTTCCGATCCCGGCGCGCTGCTCGACCGGGTGACCGGCCGCACCGCTGCCTGATGGCATCGTTCGGGTGAGCACGCGCGCATGAACACGGACGGCGACCACCCGCTGCCGGAGCGCGACTACCTGAGCCGCAAGGAAGTCACCCGCGCGCTCAACATCCGCGCGAGGACGTGGCGCGCACGCCGCGGCCACGGGGCGGTCGTCGTCGCCGCAATGCGCTGGGCGATCCGATCATCCGCTCGGCGATCACCGTGGTCACCGCCGACGGGCCGAAATACCGCGGACGGCTTGCGCTGGAGCTTGCGCGCGGCCGGCGGACTGTTCACGCTCGGTCGGTGCGCCGGCTGGATGGCACACATACTCGAGCATCGGATGTACGGATTCATGCTACGCCCGCGCGCCCGGTTCGCCTCGCTCGACGAGCCGGTACCGGACTGAGAACGCGTCACACGGCGGCAGTACTCACACCACCAATGAATTGATTGAACCGCGAATCAAGCTTGATGCGGCGGCATCCACGTCCTAGACTCCGGAACGCTTGAAACTGCACGCGCCCGCCGGAAGACCAGACAGACAAAGCCCAAAGAAAGAGGCGCCGGCGAGGACTGACAGGCAATATGCGAACCGGCATCACAACCGGACTGCAAACGGAGGAGTTGGGAAAAATGAATGCAATCAATTACGGCACCCGCGCGCGCCTTGGCATGATCATGCCCTCGGGCAACCAGGCGGCCGAACCGCAGTTCCACGCGATGCTGCCCGCGGGCGTGTCGCTGCACACCACGCGGCTCAAGCTCACCGGTTCGTCGGAGAAGGACCTGCTCGCGATGACCGAGCGGGTGGAGGACGCAGCAGAACTCGTCGCCGACTCGCAGGCGAACCTGGTGCTTTTTCACTGCACCGCGGTGTCCACCTTCAGCACCGAGCTCGAAGCCTCTATCCTCGAGCGGGTGCGCAAGGCCTCGGGCCTGCGCGCCACTGCTACCTCGGAGGCGATCACTGCAGCGCTTCGCGCGGTGGGGGCAAAGAAAATTGTAATGCTCTCTCCCTATGAGGACGGGATCAACAAGCGCGAAGAAGCCTACTTCCGTGCCGCCGGCTTCGACATCATCGGCAACGCGGGGCTTTCCAAGCCGGACGCGAACGCGATGATGGCGGTCACGCCGGACGAGTGGATTGCCATGGCGCTTGCCAATCGCAACGACGCGGCCGACGCCTACCTGCTGTCCTGCACCACGGTGCGCTCCACCGACGTGGCCGACGAAATCGAGCGCAAGCTCGGCCGTCCGGTGGTCACCAGCAACACCGCCGCCGTCTGGCATTGCCTTCGCCTGCTCGGCATCAAGGATTCCATCCCCGGATTCGGGAAACTGCTGCGCGAACTCTGAGTCGAGCGGCAGGCCCTGTACCCATACGTTGTAGTCATCCCAAGGAGGAGGCATCGTGAAAGTCAGTTCAACCCTGGTGCGCGCGCTTGCGCTCGCGCTTGCATTGGCCGTCTGTGGCAGCGCATTCGCGCAGTCCTACCCCTCGCGCTCGACACGCCTGATCGTGTCCTTCCCGCCGGGCGGCCCGGCGGATCTGCTCGGGCGCTTCATCGCGCAAAAGCTCACCGAAAGCTTCGGCCAGCAGGTGGTGGTGGACAACCGTCCAGGCGCCAATTCGATCATCGCCGCCGAACTCACCGCGAAAGCCGCGCCCGACGGCTACACGTTGCTGATGGCGATCGACGGCGCGATGGTGATGAACCCGGCGCTCTACACCAAGCTGCCCTACGACCCGCAGAAGGACTTCACGCCGATCGGCCTGGTCGCAACCATCCCGAATTTCATCGTCGCGCACCCGTCCTTTCCGCATGCCTCGATCAAGGATCTGATCACCGCCGCCAAGGCCGATCCCGGAAAGATCAACATGGCCGTCCCCGCGCTGCCGGTGCAGCTCGCCGCGGAACTTTTCATGGCGCAGGCGGGCATCAAGCTGACGCTGGTCCCCTACAAGGGCGGCAACACCAGCATCACCGACCTCGTCGGTGGCAATGTCGCGCTCAGCATCGAGGGCGTGTCCACCGCGCTGCCCTTCATTCGCAGCGGCAAGGTCAAGGCCCTTGCCGTCACCAGCGGCGAGCGGCTTCGCCAGGCGCCGGAGGTGCCGACGATCGCCGAGTCCGGTCTTCCGGGTTATTCCTTTGCCGTCTGGCAAAGCGTGGTCGCGCCCGCGCGCACCCCGCGCGAGATCGTCGACAAGATCAACGGCGAACTCGTCCGCATGATGAGGACGCCCGACGCCGCGGAGCGCCTCGGCACGCTCGGCATCAATCCGGCGTGGAGCACACCGGAGGAACTCGCCGCGCGCATCCGCACCGACGGCGAAAAGTGGGGCAAGATCATCCGCGACATCGGCATGAAGATCGAATAGCCGGACGGACAGCTCAGTCACAGTCATGCAGCGCATCAAACGGAGGAGTTCATGAACAAGTCGTCAAAAGCAGTCGCCCGCTCGCTGGCAACCATCGGGGCAATCGGAGCACTCGTGCTCAGCTCGGTCGCTTTCGCGCAGGCCTGGCCGGCGCGCCCGGTCCGCATGGTGGTGCCCTTCCCCGCGGGCGGCCCCTCGGACGTGCTCGCCCGCGTGGTGGGCGAGAAGATGTCCCAGGCATGGGGCCAGCAGGTGCTGGTCGACAACCGTCCCGGTGCGAACACCATCATCGGCGCCGAAGCAGTCGCCAAGGCCTCGCCCGACGGCTACACGATCCTGCTCGCGATCGATTCCACGCTGACGATGAACCAGTCGCTGTACTCGAAGCTGCCCTACGATCCGATCAGGGATTTCGCGCCGATCACGATCACGGGCTTGAGCCCGATCATCCTCGCGGTCGACGGCGCGACCGGCCCCCGGAGCGTGGCGGAACTCATCCAGCGCGCAAAGGCCAACCCCGGCAAGATCAACTTCGGCGCGGGCACCATCACCACCCAGCTCGCTGGCGAAAGCATGAAACGCCTGCTCGGCATCGACATCACCTACGTGCCCTACAAGGGCAGCCCGGGAACGGTGCAGGGGCTGCTGTCGAACGACGTGACCTTCATCATCGACGGCGTGACCTCGAGCGTGCCGCATGTGAAGAGCGGCAAGTTCCGTGTGCTGGCGAGCATGAGCAACCGGCCGATCACCGCGATGCCCGGCCTGCCCAATATCAACGAAACACCCGGGTTGTCGGGCTTCGAGTCAATGGTCTGGCTCGGCTTCGTTGCCCCCGCAGGCACCGCCGGGGATGTGGTCAACAAGATATCGCAGGAATTCGCGCGCATCATCACCCTCGCCGACGTACGCGAGAAATATGCCGCCTCGGGCCTCGAGCCGGTGGCGAATACCCCTGCGGAGTTTGGCGCCTATATCCGGCGCGAGTCGGAGCGCAATGCCAAGGTGATCAAGGAAGCGGGCATCAAGCTCGACTAGCCGCGGTCGCCAAACACTACGCAATCCAACCCATCACCCGAGCGCACCATGGAAAAAATCAGGGTCGGCATCGTCTCCAAGACCTACTTCTACGTCCCTTACTGGGCGGCACTCGAACGCGGCGCCTTCTCCGGGGAGGGGCTCGACGTCGAAACCGTGATGCTCGGCAACACCTCGCCGATCGCGCCGCTGGAATCGGGCGAACTCGATATCGTGATCGGCACGCCCGAGGGCGTGGTGCAGAACGCCGCTGCCGGCGGGCGGCTTCGCATCGTCGCGGGCAACACCGGACGCCTGTCCCACTTCGTGATCGCGCAATCCAGATTCAAGCGCATCGAGGATCTTCGCGGCGCAACCGTCGGCATTCTGAACATGACCGAAGGCACCTTCTTCCATGTCAAGGCGGTGATGGCGGCGCACGGCCTGAACTACCCCGGTGACTACACCGTGGTCGAGACCGGTGGCGCGCCACCGAGGCACAAGGCGCTGATCGAGGGCCGTATCGACATGGGCCTGCAGTCGGTGCCGATCGTCTATGCCGAGGAGGAACTCGGCTTTTCCAACCTTGGCGACGTGTCCTCCTACGTGCCGGACTGGCAGTTCAACACCGTCAACGTGAACCACGAACGCGCCGCCGCGCGACCGGCGATGGTCCGCGGATTCCTGGCAGCGATGATCGACATCACCGAGTGGGCGCACACCCACCGTGCCGAGGCAGCTGCCATCGCGGCGCGCGAAATGGGCATTTCCGTTCCGCATGCCGAGCGCGGCTGGGACTACTACATGGGCAAAAATGTGCTCACCCGCGACATCGAGGTCAACATGAAGGGCTTTTCCGCCCTGATCGATGTCCAGCGCGCGGCCGGCCTGCTGCCGGCCGGCGCCCCCGCGGCCCCCGAGTTCTACATCGACCGAAGCTACCTTGCGGCCGCCCGCACGATGGGGATGGGGGACCAAGCTTGATCAGCCGTTCAAGCTTTCTCCTGCTGCCAAGTCCCCCTATACTGCTGTCCTTCGGCTTACCCGGGAATCGCCGCTCAAGGCACCGGGCAAGACGCCGGATCCGTCCCACCCCGCTCATCCAGATAGGCCAACCATGAACGCCAAAGACAATCTTTCGCCCAAGATCCACCACGACGCACCGGTTCCCTCGCCCGAACAGAAGGAAGTCTGGGGGTCGGATGCGATCGCCGCGATGCTGCGCGCACTCGACGTGCCCTACCTCGCGCTCAACCCGGGCGCGAGCTATCGCGGCCTGCATGACAGCCTGGTGAACTACCTCGGCAACAAGACGCCGCAGATGCTGCTGTGCATCCACGAGGAAGTCGCGGTCGCGATCGCCCACGGCTACGCGCGCGCCTCCGACAAGATGATGGGCGCGGTGGTGCACTCCAACGTCGGCCTGATGCACGCGAGCATGGCGGTGTTCAACGCCTGGTGCGACCGCCAGCCGCTGCTGCTGCTCGGCGCGACCGGCCCGTGGGATGCGAACAAGCGCCGCCCCTGGATCGACTGGATCCACACCTGCGCCGACCAGGGCGCGCTGATCCGCGACTTCACCAAGTGGGACAACCAGCCCGCCTCGGTGCAGGGCGCGTACGAAGCGCTGCTGCGCGCCTCGCAGATCGCGCAGACCGCGCCGCGCGGCCCGGTGTACATCAACCTCGACGTCGCGGTACAGGAAGAAAAGATCGGACCGCTGCCCGCGCTGCCCGATACGGCGCGCTTCCAGGCGCCCGCCTCTCCCGCGCCTTCGGCCGAACTCGTCGCGCAAGCCGCAGCCCTGCTCTCCGGCGCAAAGAACCCGGTGATCATGGCCGGCCGCGGCCGGCGTTCGATCGAATCGTGGAAGGCCCGTGTCGCGCTCGCCGAGAAACTGCAGGCGCGCGTGGTCACCGACCTCAAGGGCGCGGCGATTTTCCCGACCGACCATCCGCTGCACACCGGCACGCCGGGCATGTTCCTCGCCGCCGATGCCGCCGCCGCGATTCGCGAAGCCGACGTGATCCTTTCACTCGACTGGAACGATCTTGCCGGCACGCTCAAGCAGAGCTACGGCGGCAAGCCGGTGACCGCGAAAGTGATCAACGTCTCCTGCGACCAGCACTCGCACCGCGGCTGGAGCATGGACTACCAGGCGCTGCCGCCCTCGGACGTCTATCTGCTCACCGAACCCGACACAGCGGTTCCGCTGCTGACCGCGGCCTGCAAGGCGCGTCCCGCGCTCGCCGCGGCACCGGCGGCGGCACCGTCCTTCCCGACGCCGACCGAAGTCAGCATCCTCGGCGTGGCGCAGGCACTCAACGCCGCCACCAAGGACGGCGAGATCTGCATCACCAAGCTGCCGCTCGGCTGGAACGGCGCCTATCGCCACTTCAGGCATCCGCTGGATTATCTCGGTGCCGACGGCGGCGGCGGCGTGGGCGCGGGCCCGGGCATGACGGTGGGTGCTGCGCTTGCGCTGCAGGGCACCGGCCGCCTCGCGGTGGGTGTGGTCGGCGACGGCGACTTCCTGATGAGCGTCACCGCCATCTGGACCGCGGTGCACTACAAGCTGCCGGCGCTGTTCATCGTCTGCAACAACCGCTCGTTCTACAACGACGAGTTGCACCAGGAGCGCGTTGCAGTGGAGCGCGCACGCCCGGTCGAGAACAAGTGGATCGGCCAGCAGATGAGCGAGCCGGACATCGACATCGCCGCGATGGGACGCGCGCAGGGCGCCGAAGGCATCGGCCCGATTACCCGCGCGGAAGACGTGCTGCCGGCGGTGAAGAAGGGCCTCGAACTCGCGCACTCGGGCAAGGTCGTCGTCATCGATATGCGCGTGCTGCCGGGCTACGACGCCAACATCAGCGGCACGCCGTCGGCTGCGCACAAGCGCTAAGGAGAGTCTGAACAAGGGGGCGACGCCCCCTTGTAAATTCCCCATTTCAGAGGGAAGCGCATCGGGATTTATCCGCGCTCGGGACAGCGTTCAGCGGTTCCCTTGGCGGGACGAGACGAGGGGATACTCTTCCCTCGCACTTCACACATCAGGGAAGAAACGCGGGCGACCCTGCAGCATCGCAGGGCGTCCGCAGCTGCAGGGTACATACCCGGAGGAGATTTCATGGTTTCACGACGCAATCTCGTTGCGGCGGCATTTGCGCTCGCGGTGACGGGCGCGCTGCCCGCATCCGAAGCACAGGCGCAAGCCGCCTTTCCCAACCGCCCGATGAAAATCGTGGTGCCGCTCACCCCGGGCGGCTCCAACGACGTACTTGGCCGCGTCATGGCCGAGAAGCTGGGGGCGGCGATGGGCCAGCCGGTGATCGTCGAGAACCGTCCCGGCGCGGGCGGCAACGTCGGCACCGAGTATGTCGCCAAGCAGCCGGCCGACGGGTACACGATTCTCGTGTCGGCCAACACCCATGTGGTGAACATCAACTTCTTCAAGAAGCTGCCCTACGACCCGATCAAGGACTTCGAGCCGATCACGCTCGCGGTGACCGTACCCTTCATCCTCACGGTCAATGCCTCGACGCCGGTCAACAGCATCAAGGAATTGATCCAGCTCGCACGTTCGCGTCCGAAGGGTCTCACCTACGGCACAGCAGGCGTGGGCACGCCGCACCAGCTCGGCGCGGAGTTGCTCAAGACCATGACCGGCGCGAACTTCGTGCACATCCCCTACAAGGGTGCGGCGGGCATCGTCCCGGCATTGCTCGCGAGCGAGATCGACTTCACCATCGGCGCGCTCAACTCGCTTCTTCCGCACATTCGCGCCGGCAAGCTGCGTCCGCTCGCCGCCGCAGGTTCGGCGCGCACGCCGGTGCTGCCCGACACCCCCACGATCGCCGAAGCGCTACCCGCGCCCGGCTATGCAATTGACGTGTGGATCGGCTTCCTCGCCCCGGCGGGAACGCCGAAGCCGATCGTAACGCGCCTGCATGACGAGATCGTCAAGGTGCTGCGCGACCCGCAGGTCGTCAAGGAAAAGCTTGCGCCGATCGGGCTGGATGTGATCGCGAGCACGCCCGAGAAGTACATGGAAGTGATGAAGGCCGACATCGCGCTCTACGCGAAGATCACCAAGGATGCGGGTATCACCGCGGACCAGTAATCCCCGTCCTCGGTAGAATGCGGTACCCACTGCGCCTCCGCGAGCCGGAGGCGCAGTCATTTCTGCGGTCATCAAATGTCCACGAAATCCGCACTCTCCCACCGCAATTTCCGCATCCTCTGGCTCGGTTCGGTCTTCGGCTCGATTGCCCACTGGGTGCAGCAGGTGTCGCTCGGCTGGGTGGGCTACCAGCTCACCGGCTCGGTGGCGATGCTCGGCTTCATCCTCGGCGCACGCGCCTTGCCGATGCTGCTGCTCGCGCCGATCTCGGGCGTCGCCGCCGACCGGTATGACCGCAAGCGCCTGCTCGGCGCAACCCAGCTCGCCAACGCGCTTGCCGGTTTCCTGCTGGCGGGCGTGATCGCGGCCGACGCGTTGCATGTGTGGCATCTGTTTCTGCTCACCGTCATCAACGGCATATCGGGCGTGTTCGAACGCAATCTTCGCCAGGCCCTGGTGCTCGACCTGGTGCCGCGAGAGATCGCGGTCAATGCGGTAGCGCTCAACAACATGAGTTCGTCCGGCGCGCGCGTGTTCGCCCCCGCCATCGCGGGCGGCCTGCTGCTGGTGATCGGCGCGTCGGGCAATTTTCTGCTGCAGAGCATCGCGTATCTCGGCGTCGCGATCAGCCTGCTGTTCGTGCACCCGAAGCGCCGCGATCGGCCGGCGGTCAGCGCATCGGCCTGGGCGAGCCTGAAGGAAGGCATTACGTTCTCGGTGCGCAACCCGACGATTCGCATCCTGGTGGCGAGCGGCTTCGTGCCCTTCCTGATCCTGATTCCCGCCTGGGGAACGCTGTTGCCGGTGTACGCCACCGATATATTCAACAGCGGGCCGCAGTCGCTTGGCATTCTCTACTCGGCCGTCGGACTCGGCGGATTCCTCGGCGGCGTCATGGGCGCGTACATCGGCCGCGTCGACCGCCTCGGCCTGGTCTCGCTCGGCGCGTTCGCGGTGTTCGCGCTGTCGCTGCTTGCGATCGGCCTGAGTCCGTCGATCTATATCGCGCTGCCCTTCGTGGTGCTCGCGGGCGCGGGGGAGATTCTCAACATCGTCGCCAACCAGACTCTCATGCAGATGGTCGCGCCCGAGGCGATGCGCGGCCGGATCACCAGCCTGATCGCGGTGTTCCCCGCCTTCATTTCACTCGGCTCGATCGGCATCGGCACCGGCGCCGAGCTGCTCGGCACGCGCGGCGTCACGATTACGATAGCTGTGGCCGGTGGCCTTGCCTGCGCCGCCTTCTGGATTCTGTCGCCGCGGCTGCGTGGGTTGCGGCTGTCTCATTACCGCTGAAGATCGTCCTTAGGGAATATCTGAACAAGGGGGCATCGCCCCCTCGTAACTCCCCCATCTCAGAGAGAACGCTGAACCTTCAAGCCTCGAAATTGGACTTGATCAGCGATTCCGTAGTCCAAATCGGCGGCAGTCTGTCGCTGCTGTGACTACTGCAACAGTTTTTTCGCCTCCGCGACAACCTGCGCAGTCGTCGGCAGCACGTCTTCCTCCAGCCTGTGCGGAAGGAAGGTGTCGGCGCGCGCGAACAGCTTCGGCGAACGCAACAAGGCATCCGGTGGAAGTTCGTCCAGCGCGCTTTGCACCATCGGGCCGTAACCACCGAACCCCGGCTCGTCCTGCACGATCAGAACCCTTCGGGTCTTTCGCACCGCCGCGAGCACGGTGGCACTGTCCAGCGGCTTGATGTGCCCGAGGCTCAGCACCTGCACCGCGCCCTTGTGACCTTCCGCCTCCAGCAGGTCCGCCGCCTCGAGCGCAAGCTTCACCGCGCGGCCGGCGCCGATGATGGTGAGATCGCGCCCGGCGCGCAGCTCGCGCGCGCGCTCGACGCCGTCGTCCGGGCCAATTTCACCTTCGACGCCGAACAGGTCGCGCTCTTCCAGAATCATCGTCGGCACCGGGCGCCTGAACGCGGCGCGCGTCTGCCAGTACGCCTCGTGCGGCGTGGAGGGCATCGCGAGCGCCAGATCGGGCACGTTGCAATACCAGGAGAGCGTGATGTCCGTGCCCATCGGGCCGTGGCGCGACCAGCGGCCGATCGGCGAGCGGATCAGCATCGGGCAGGAGAGCTGCCCGTTGGTGGCGTAATGCAGCTTGGCGGCCGAATGCACGATCGAACTGAAGGCCACCGCCGAGATGTCCGCATACGCCATCTCGACGATGCCGACATAGCCTTTCATTGCCGCGCCGACCGCGACGCCCACCATCGCACTTTCGCTGATCGGGCTGTTGCGGATGCGTTCGATACCGAAACGCTCGTGCATTCCGGCACTGATGCCGAGGATGCTGAACTTTGCGATGTCCTGGCCCATCATGAAGCTTCTCGGATGCTCCTGCATCGCATCGGCGAGGCCCTTGGCCAGCGCCGCCTTGAACGTGATTTTTTGCATGGTCTGTCTCTTGAATGGGGTCGTGGGGATAGGGCGGGAAAGATTCAGCGCGCCGCCTTGCGCACACGTTCCCAGCTCGCAGGCAGCGCCGCGGCTTCATCGGCTGCAATCGCATCCAGCGCCGCCGCGCTCATGCCGCCCTCGAGGCAGCGCTTGCGCGCAAGCGCGATCGGGTCGCGCTTTTCCCATTCCGCCTTCTCCGCCTCGTGCCCGGTGCGCGGCTCGGCGAAGTGGCTGCTGTAGCCGCCCATGCGATAGGTGAAGCAATCCAGCAGCACCGGCTTGCCCGAGGCCACCGTCCGCCGCGCCGCGAGCGCCGCTTCATACACCGCATCGGCATCGTTGCCGTCGACCTCATGGCATTCGAAGCCGTGCGGCTCGACATAGGGCGTCATGCCCCGCTGTACGCGCATCGCATTCCACGGTGCCGACACCTGATAGCCGTTGTTCTCGCATATCAGCAGGACCGGCAGCTTCCACACGCCGATGAGATTCAGCGTCTCGTGCAGGTCGCCGGCACCGAAGCTGCCGTCGCCAAAGCAGAGCATCGTGATGCCCGGCTCGCCGTCGAGCTGCTGCGCAAGCGCGTAGCCCGCCGCCATCGGCGCCCAGCCGCCGATCATCGAGGACGCGGGCATCAGCCCTTTCTTCGGCCAGGAACAGTGGTGAAACACCTCGCGCCCCTCGAGCAGCGAATCGCGGCCGCCGACGAGCTCGATGAAATGGTCCTCGGCGGTTATGCCCTTGCCGAACACGATCGGCCGCGAGCGATAGGACGGAAACACCACGTCCTGCGGCTCAAGCGCAAGCGCCGCCACGCCAGTCGCCTCCTGACCGAGCGAGGGGTAGGTGTTGCCGATCACCTCGTTTTTTTTCCTCAGGTCGATGCAGAACGCCTCGAACAGGCGCACCCGGAGCATCATCCGGTAGAACTCCGCGGTGCGTGCCGCGCCCGGGGGCGGAAGGTGTCCCGTCGCGTTTTTTTCAGCCGTGTCCGGCATGCTCAACTCCTCCTGGTGTGTCTTGCGTAATCAGTCCGTGGGGCCGATGCCGTCGAGGTTGCGCATCGCCTGCGTAAGCAGTGTCTTTAGAATCTCGACATCCGACTTGCTCATGCCGCGCACCGCAAGTGCGGAGATTTCTGCTGCGTGCGGGATCAGCTTTTTCTCGAGCGCGCGGCCCTTGGGCGTGAGAAAGACGTGCGCGTTACGTCGGTCGGTGTCGCTGCGTTCGCGGCGCACATAACCGTTGCGCTCGAGCAGATGCAGCGCGCTCACCGTGGTCGACGGGTGGTTGCGCAGGCTCGCACTGAGTTCGTTCTGGTTCAGTCCCTCGCGATGCCAGAGCACGCGAAGAAACTGCCATTGCGCCGTCGTGATGCCGTGCTCGCGCAGCTGCGCATGGATCGCCTGCTTGAACGCAAGATAGGTGTCGCGCACGATAGCCGCGATTCCTGCCGCCGGATCGCGATCGAGAAGCGCGGGCACGGCCTTGCGCGACGGACCCGGGCGACGGGTCGCTTTTTTCTTCGACGCGGGAGGTACGCGGGCGGGTTGGACGGCCATGTGGATTCGTGGGTCGGGTGCTGGATTCAGGATTCGAACGGAATGAAGACTCGGATGCGGACCGGAGGACATTCAAGCCGGCCGATTCGGCGTTAAACTCGCCGCTGCATCGCCGACCGGAAGCGCCGTTCACCCGGCTCTTTTCCGGGTTTGTCGATCCAGATCGACGAGATGCTTGGATATCCAATAAAACCCCGTTGAATCTATGCGCCGGCCCTGACTGTGTCAAGGCGGCGCCAACACCAGGAGAGAAAACACCATGGGAACCCTGATCGAACTGACGTCGTCCGACGGATTCAAGCTTGCCGCCTACCGCGCCGAGCCCGCCGGCAAGCCGCGCGGTGCGGTAGTGGTGGTGCAGGAAATCTTCGGCGTGAACAGCCACATCAAGAGCGTCGCCGACGGCTTTGCCGCGGAAGGCTATCTCGCCATTGCGCCCGCCTATTTCGACCGCGCCCAGCGCGGCGTCGACCTCGGCTACACCCCCGAAGACATCGAGATCGGACGCGGCTTCATCCCCAAGCTCAACTGGGACAACACCGTGCGCGACACGCAGGCGGCGGTGGACAACGTCAAAGACGCGGGCAAGTTCGCGGTGGTGGGCTACTGCTGGGGCGGCACGGTCGCCTGGGTGGCGGCAGCGCGCATTCCGGGGGTGGCCTGCACCGTGCCCTACTACGGCGGCGGCGTGGTGGCGATGATCGGCGAGCAGCCGAAGTGCCCGGTGATGTTCAACTGGGCCGAGAACGACCACGCGATTCCGCTGGACGGCGTGAAGAAGGTGGAAGCGGCGCATCCGACGGCGATCTCGCACATCTACACCGGTGCGCAGCACGGCTTCAACTGCGACCAGCGCGGCTCCTACAACGCCGAGTCGGCCAAGCTCGCGCGCGGCCGCACGATCGAGTTCCTGCGCAAGCACGTCGGCTAGTTCGTCAACCCCCGCCGCGCGTCATTGCGAGCGCAGCGAAGCAATCTCTTCGTTGATCAGACGACGGGATTGCTTCGCTGCGCTCGCAATGACCCGGAACAGGCGGGACGGTTGCATCGCCCGTCCACCGTCTTTAGTCACCTTTAGCGCCCAGCTCCTTCACCAGCGCGCGCAGGCGTTCGATATCCCGCGCGATCAGCGCACCGAACGCGGCCGAACTGCTGCTCACCGCTTGCACGCCCTGATCGGCCATCTTCGCGACCACGTCCGGGCTGCGGACTGACTTCTCGATTTCGATCTGCATGCGCTGCACCAGCGCATCCGGCATGCCCACCGGTCCGGCAACGCCGAACCAGGTGTCGAGGTCCACATCGCGAAAGCCGGCTTCGGCCATCGTCGGTACCTCCGGCAGAGGCCCGAGCCGGCTCGACGCGGTGGTCGCGAGCAGGCGTAGTCGGCCGTCCTTCACCTGCGCGCTGACCGAGGCGTAGGCGGAGAACAGGTAATCCACGCGGCCCGCCATCAGGTCCACCACCGCAGGTGCAGCGCCCTTGAACGGCACGTGGACCATGGGCGCGCCGGTCGATGACTTGAACATCGCGCCGAGGATGTGTCCGCCCGAGCCCACGCCCTGCGAGGCATAGTTGAGTCCGCCGGGTTTGCTTTTCGCGAGTGCCACCAGGTCCGCCACCGATTTCGCCGGGCTGCCCGCAGGAATCGCCAGTACTGACGGAAACACCCAGGTCTGGCTGACGGGCTTGAAGTCGCGTATCGGGTCGTAGGGCAGCTTGTCCACCAACACCGTGTTGGCGGCGTGCGACCCGAGATTGATCATCATCAGGGTGTAGCCGTCAGGTGTCGCGTTCTTTGTTGCGACCGCGCCAGTCGCACCGCCGCCGCCCGGCCGGTTGTCGACCACCATGTTCTGGCCGGTGTTCTCTGTGAACTTCTGCGCAACCAGGCGCGTCATCGAATCGGAGCTGGCACCCGGGGGAAACGGCACGATCATGGTGACCGCACGGTTGGGATAGGCCTGCGCGAACGCGAGGGCCGCGCTGCCGGACAACAGAACCGCCGCTGCAAACCGCGTGGACCGTACGGACATGGTGCCCCTCCTTTGACGGTGCGGGCGCCTTCTCGGCCGGGCTCCCTGCACCGCTGCGACGTCACTGCGAATCAAGCACTCTGCGTTCGTTCACTACCCTGCTCTGTACCAGAAAAAAACCAAATCGCCCGCTTTCAGTCGTCTCTGCTAGGGATATTGTGAAAATGTTCAACATTTCCCCCGAAAACACTCCTCAGGCGAGCACGACCTCCTGCCGGCCGAGGCGCTGGATCTCGGTGGTGACGCGGTCGCCCGGCTTCAGCCAGACGCGCTTGCCTTCCGGGTGGCCCCAGATCACGCCTTCAGGCGTGCCCATGAACAGCAGATCGCCCGGCTTGAGTGTCATGTAGCGCGAGGTGTAGCTGAGCGTCTCGGCGCATTTGAAGATCATGTCGCTGGTGTTCGAGTTCTGGCGCTGCTCGCCGTTGACCCAGCAGGCAATGTCGAGCGCGTCCGGGTCGCCCACCTCGTCGGCGGTGACGAGGTACGGCCCGATCGGCGCGAAGCCGTCGGGGTTCTTGCCGAGCAGGAACTGCGAAGTGCGACGCTGCAGCTCGCGCGCCGACAGGTCGTTGCCGGTGCAGTAGCCGAACACGTGGTCAAGCGCGTCCTTCTGCGCCACGTCGCGCATCTCGCGACCGATGACGATCACGAGCTC
This sequence comes from Betaproteobacteria bacterium, assembly GCA_947466535.1. Taxonomy (GTDB): domain Bacteria; phylum Pseudomonadota; class Gammaproteobacteria; order Burkholderiales; family SG8-39; genus CAMBSA01. The sequence continues at coordinate 191 of CANIEV010000060.1, read as the reverse complement.
CGCTTCGTAGTCGAACCAGGAGGCGTATTTCATCGGCAGGGTCACGGTGGCGCCGTGGCCGGCGAGCGCGTTGTTGAACTTGCCGAACAGCACCGGGTGCTCGGGGATCGGCGTGTTGGTTTCTGCGGCATGGCGGCGGTAGTTGAAGCCGACGCAGACGATCTTCTCCGGCGCGCTGACGCAGGGCGCGA
>CANIEV010000059.1 GCA_947466535.1 Betaproteobacteria bacterium | reverse complement strand
GGGCGCGCCGCCATGCGCTTCATGAGCTCGAGGCCCTCGGGCTTCTTGAGATCGATCGTGATGCTGCGCTTGTTTCGATGCAGATTCTGGAAATCCGGGTCGTGGCGCGCGGAAAAATCCGCCTGCGGGTTGCCGTCCTCGTCGGGGCGGGACTCGATCTTGATCACGTTCGCGCCCCAGTCGCCGAGCTGGCGCACGCAGGTGGGCCCGGCGCGCACGCGCGTGAGATCGAGTACGAGGATATCGGTCAGCGGCCCGGGATGTTTCTGTTCGGTCATTGCATTCTCCGTGAAGACAGTGTGTTCAACGTGCGGTCGGCTTGAAGCCGGAGGCGCGGAAGGCGCGGCCCCAGCGTTCGCGATCGACGCGCATGAATTCGGCGAGCTGTGCCGGCGTGGTGCCGAAGGGCTCCTGGTCGGCGGCAATCATTTTTTCCGCCACGTCGGGTGAGGCGAGTGCCTGGTTGATGGCACGGCTGAGGCGCTCGATGACCCCGGGCGGCGTGCCGGCGGGCGCCAGCATGGCACTCCAGAGCGGCGCGACCACCTCCGGATAGCCAAGATCGCCGAAGGTGGGGATGTCGGGCAGCGAAGGCACGCGCTTTTCGGTGGCGGCGGCGAGCACGCGCAGTCGCCCGGTGCGCACGGCATCCTTGACCAGCACCAGGGTTACGAAAGCCGCGCTGACCTGACCGCCGAGCAACCCGGTGATGGCCGGACCCGTGCCTTTGTAGGGTACGTTGACCAGCGGTGAGCCGCTCGCCTGAGCGAACATCACGCCTGCCAGATGCGAGGGTGTGCCGATTCCGGTGGAGCCGAAATTCGCACGCTCCGGATTTGCCTTCGCCCACGCGACGTACTCGCGCAGCGTGGTGGCTGGCACATCGGGATGCACCGCCCAGAAATAATTCGTCGCCACCAGCCCACTAACTGGTGCGAAGGTGGTGACCGGGTCGTAGGGCAGGTTGGTGAAACTGTGCGGGTTGAGCGACATCTGCCCGACGCTCGCCAGCATCAGCGTGTAGCCGTCCGGTGCGCTGCGAGCGGTGAATTCGGCGGCGATGATCCCGCTTGCACCACCGCGGTGGTCCGAGACCATCGGCTGGCCGGCGAGTTGCTGGAACTTGTCCGAGACCAGGCGCACCACGATATCGCCCGAACCGCCGGGAGCGAAGGGGATGACCACGCGGACCGGCTTGTTCGGAAACGCGTCCTGTGCATACGCACAAAGTGGTGCCGCGCAGGCCGCGAGCAGGGCGGCAGCTCGGATGATCATTCGCATTCGATATTTCCCCGGGGAGGTGCCGTGCTGGTGCTGAATTCCGGAACAGGCGCGCTGTGAATCAGCGCTTTTTTCACCTGCAATTTAATCCTCTCCGAGTATGGGTTGAGCGCTGCCAAGCGTCAATCGACCAAGATTGCGCGCTAAGATGCGCGCCATGGGGAAATACACAAATATCAAGGCTGCCGACGGCCACGAATTGCAGGCATGGCTTGCCATGCCGACGGGCACGCCGCTTGGAGGTTTGGTCGTCATCCAGGAAGCCTTTGGCCTGAGCAGCTATGTGCGTTCGGTGTGCGACTCGTTCGCCGCCGACGGCTATGCCGTGATCGCGCCGGCACTCTACGACCGGCAGCAGCGCGGCGCCGCGTTCGACGGACACGATCCCGAGGTCATCGCCAAGGGCCGCAAGTTGCGTGCGGGTCTTGTCTGGAAGGACGTGCTTGCGGATGTGGCCGCGGCGATCGAAGGCGTGTCATACACAGGCAAGGTCGGTATCGTCGGTTATTGCGTGGGAGGATCAGTGGCCTGGCTCGCGGCGCAGTCCCTGTCGGTGGCAGCCGCAGTCGGCTACTACGGGCGCGACATCGTCGATCATCTCGACCCTGCGCCGAAGTGCCCGGTGATGCTGCATTTCGGCGAGCGCGACCACCTGATCCCGCTCGCGGATGTCGAGCGCATTCGCTCGGAGTATCCCGCGATTCCGAACTATGTCTATCCGGTGGCGCACGGCTTTGACGGACTGCGCGCGCCGGGTGACGAACCGGCGGCGAAGCTCGCCCGCAGCCGCACGCTGGAACTGTTCCGCAAGTACGTAGGGTAGCGGCGCGCCGCTTGCCTGGGTAGCGCGGCGGCATCGCGCCGCTTGGGCGGTTGACGGCATCGTGCCGCACCGCATTCATTTTATTTCGGAGGCAAGGATGGATCTGAAACTCAAAGGGCGCTCGGTGCTCGTCACCGGTTCGTCGATGGGCATTGGCCTGGCGGTGGCCAAGGTGATGGCGGAAGAAGGCTGCGTGCTGCATCTGGCGGCGCGCAATGCTGAGCGGCTGAACGCCGCCGCCGCCGACATCGCAAAGACTTACGGTGTGAGCGTTACCGCGCATCCGGCCGACCTGTCGCGCACCGAGGAAGTGCTGAAACTCGCGGAGGCCTGCGGCGATGTGGACATTCTCGTGAACAACGCCGGCGGCATCCCGCGTGGCACGCTGCAGGAAGTGGACGGTGCCACCTGGCGCCGCGCCTGGGACTTGAAAGTCTTTGGCTACATCGATCTCACACGCGCGATCATTGCAAAAATGTACGCGAGGAAAAAGGGTGCAATCGTCAACGTGATCGGCGCCGCCGCCGAGCGGCTGGACCCGAACTACATCGCCGGGTGTACCGGCAATGCGGCGCTGAACGCATTCACCCAGTGCCTCGGTTCCGAGAGCATGGTGCACGGCGTGCGCGTGGTGGCGGTGAACCCCGGGCCGATCATGACCGACCGTTTCATGAACGGCCTCTACTGGCGTGCGGAAAAACGCTTCGGCGACCGCAACCGCTGGCAGGAGATCCTGACGCGCGACATTCCGGTGGGCCGCGCCGGCACGCCGGAGGAAGTGGCGCACGCGGTGGCCTTCCTTGCATCCGACCTCTCGTCCTACACCAGCGGCGAGGGCTTCCGTATCGATGCCGGCTTTACCGGCAGCCTGAAGGTCACACCCGACTAGGAGCAAAGCAATGGCCGAAATTCTTGTTCGCCGCGATGGCGCGGTCGGTTTGGTGGTGATTTCAAACGTTCCCAAGCACAACGCGCTCACGCCCGAGATGTGCCTTGCACTCGGGACGGCGCTCGAGGAACTCGAGGCGGACGCCACGGTGCGTGTGATCGCGATCGTCGGTGACGGCGAGCGCGCCTTTGTTTCCGGTGCGGATATCGGCCAGTTCGAGAAAATGAAAGACCAGGCCGCTATCGAGCCGCCCTACATGCTGCCGCTTCGCTGCGAAAAGCCGGTGATTGCCTGCGTGCGCGGCATCTGCATGGGCGGCGGGCTGGGATTGGCCGCGGCCTGCGACATCCGGCTGTGCGCGGACGATGCGATCTTTCGCATGCCGGCGACGCGCCTTGGCAATGCCTACACGACTTCCGGCATCGAACGGATCATGTCGCTGATCGGGCCGGGCAATACCGCGGACCTGTTCTTCTCCTCGCGCAAGTTCGGCGCCGATGAGGCGTTGCGCATGGGCCTCGTGCAGCGGGTGTTTCCCGCCGCCGGGTTCGCGACCGAGGCGGCCGCCTATTGCGCGAGCGTCGCCGAAAACGCGCCGCTCGCGATCGCGGCGAGCAAGAAGGGCATCCGCGAACTGCTGAAGGAACCGGCGAAGCGCGACCTCGCGTCGGTGGAAGCCGCGCGCAAGGCGGCGATGTCGAGTGCGGATTTTCTGGAAGGGCGTGCTGCCTTCATGGAAAAGCGCATGCCGGTCTTCAAGGGCGCCTGAACCGCCTCGTCAGGCTACAAGCCGGATCGAGCATTGCCGCGCGGTTTCTGCGGCGTGTTCGCCAAGCAGCGTGATATGGCCCATTTTTCTGCCCGGCCGCGCCTCGCGTTTGCCGTAGAGGTGAAGCTTTGATCCCGGCAGGGCGAGCAACTCGTTCCAGTCCGCGCGGCCCGAGAGCATCGAATCCCCGAGCAGGTTCACCATCGCGGCCGGTGTCAGGAGCGAGGTGTCGCCCAGCGGCAGGCCGCAGAGCGCGCGCACCTGCTGTTCGAACTGACTGGTGGCGCAGGCATCGAGCGTGTAGTGCCCGCTGTTGTGCGGGCGCGGTGCGATCTCGTTGACGAGCAGACGGCCCTCGCTCACGAAGAATTCCACCGCGAGCACGCCGATGTAATTCAGGCCGCGTGCGATTGCGAGTGCGGCTTGCGTGGCCTGCGGAGCCAGATCATCGGTCGCGGGTGCCGGAACCACCGAGGTATCGAGGATGCCTGCGCGATGGCGGTTCTCCGCCACCGGATAGGTGCGGATGGAATCGTCGCGTCCGCGCGCGAGCACGACCGAGAGTTCCCGATCAAGCGACATGCGGCGCTCGAGCACGCAGGCGGTTTCGCCGAGTTGTACCCAGGCGGCGTGGAGTTCGCCCGCGCTGCCGACGCGAATCTGGCCGCGACCGTCGTAGCCTTCGCGCGCGCGCTTGAGTATTCCGGGCAATAGCGCGCCCGGTTCAGGAGCGTCGAGGTCATCCACGTGTCGGATGACCGAATACGGCGCAAGCGGAAGGCCAAGCCCGGCCACGAATTCCTTTTCTGCGATACGGTCCTGCGCGATCGCGACCGCGCCTGCCGATGGAGCGACGATGCAGGTGCGCGTGAGTGCTGCGAGGGTTTTGGCCGGCACGTTCTCGAATTCCGTGGTGACTGCGGCACAGTCGGCGGCCAGCTTCGCGATTGCGCGTTCATCGGTGTAACCCGCGATCAGGTGCGCGTCGGCGAGCGTACCGGCAGGACTCTCCGGGTCCGGGTCGAGCACCATGACGCGGTAACCCATCTGGCGTGCGGCAATGGTGAAGAATCGCCCGAGTTGGCCACCGCCGAGCAGGCCGAGCCAGGCGCCAGGAAGAACAGCCTCGTTCATTCGGTCGCCGATCATGGGACTGCGGGCAGGGTCTTGGCGCTCGCTTCGGCGCAGAGCGTGGCCTTGTAGTCGGCAAGCTGCGACGCAAGCGTCGCGTCGTTGATCGAGAGCATCTGCACCGCGAACAGGGCGGCATTGGCGGCGCCCGCCTTGCCAATCGCAAACGTCGCGACCGGGACGCCCTTGGGCATTTGCACGATAGAGAGCAACGAATCCTGGCCGTTGAGCGCGGTGGCAGCCACCGGGACGCCAAGCACCGGAAGCGTGGTCTTGGCGGCGAGCATGCCGGGGAGATGCGCCGCGCCGCCCGCGCCCGCAATGATCGCGGCGAGCCCGCGAGCGCGGGCGGATTCGGCATAGGCGAACATCGCATCCGGCATGCGGTGCGCGGACACGACCCGTGCTTCGAACGCAACGCCGAAATCCTTCAGGATCGCGCACGCGCCCGACATCGTCTCCCAGTCGCTGTCCGAGCCCATGACCACGCCGATGCGCGCGATTCCCGGTGCGGGTTGCGTCATCTCAGTCTTCTCCCTGCGCACGGGTGTAGGCGGGCGCGTTGTCGAAGTTCTGCAGCTTTTCCACATGCATCCAGTGGTAGCTGGCCGCGACTTTGGCGAGCAGTGCGAGAAGGACGGCATCGCCTGCCGCCTTGCCCGCATCGCGGGTGAGGAAGCGGCAGCGATAGACATCGACGCAGTCGGTGGCTGGCGTCTCGCCCGGGTACACCTGCGTACCCCGGTTGGAAATCATCGACAGGGCAAGCGGACTATCGGCGGCAAGCGCTGCGAGCGAATCGCCGAGCACCTTCGGCGCGAGCGTGCTCTCGATGAAGATATCCGCGCCGGTGACTTCACGCTGTTTCGGTTCGATCATCGACTGGGGGCCGGGGGAGGGCAGCCGCAGGCGGCTGTATTCGCCACCGGCCATGCGAGCGGGTTCCTTGCCCAACGCATCGATCACCGCATCGGTGAACGCGTCGGTCCCGGCGGATACGCCTCCGCGCGCGAAATCGGCAGTGCGGACGCGGCCCTGTTCGATCACGTGCAGCAGCGCGTTCTTGACCCTTCGTGCGGTATCCATATGCCCGAGGTGGCGCAGCATCATCACGGCGGAGAGCAGAAGCCCGGAGGGATTGGCGATGCCGCGCCCCGCGATGTCCGGTGCCGAGCCGTGCACCGCCTCGAAAATCGCTGCCTGGGTTCCGAGATTGGCCGACGGCGCAAACCCGAGGCCCCCGACGAGGCCCGAGGCGAGGTCGGAGAGGATGTCGCCGTTGAGGTTGGTGGTGACGATCACCTCGAACTGCTCGGGACGAAGCGCGAGCTGGTGTGCCGCGTTGTCGACGATGATGTGCTGCGCGCGGATCGACGGGTAATCGCGAGCCACCTCCTCGAAGACCCGCTTGAACAGGCCCTCGGTGAGTTTCATGATGTTGGCCTTGGTGGCGCAGTGCACGCTCGTGCGACCCTCGGCGAGCGCGAGTTCGAAGGCCAGCCGGATGATCTTCTCCGAGCCCTTGCGGGTGATGATTTTCAGGCACTGTGCGACCGACGGCGACTGCATGTGCTCGATGCCCGCATAGAGGTCTTCCACGTTCTCGCGCACCACGACGAAATCGATGCCGCGGCCGGAGTAGGGTGTCTCGACACCCGAGATCTCGCGCGCCGGTCGCACATTGGCGTAGGTCTCGAACAGCTTTCTCAGCGTCACGTTGGCGCTTTTGCCGCCGTGTCCGACCGGTGTCTCCAGCGGCCCCTTGAGCGCAAGGCCGGTGCGCCGGATCGAGTCGAGGGTTTCCTGCGGCACGCCCGAGGCCACGCCGCGGGCGAATACGGTCGCACCTGCGTTGCAGCGCTCCCAGTCGAGCGGCGCGCCTGCAGCGGCCAGAATCCGTTGCACCGCTGCGGCGATTTCCGGACCCACTCCGTCGCCGGGGATCAGGGTGACGGTGTGCCGGACGGGCGATTTGGCGCCGCGGGTATGGACCGAGGCGGGAATGTCGGTGATCTGCATCGATTGCTCCCTGGGATTGGATTGCCGCTGATTCTGAACACCGGATACCATAGAGTCCAATCAGAACTATTCACAAGTTACATCGAGAAAACTCTATCAATGAAAAAGCACGGATCAAAACCATCCGCAGCGGGGAGCGTTGCCGGTTACACGCGTAACTTTCTCGCGCGCAGCCGGCTGACCCTGCGCCAGCTCGAGATCTTCGAGGTGGTGGCACGACTGGGCAATTTCACCCGGGCGGCCGAAGTGCTTCACCTCACCCAGCCTTCGGTGTCGATGCAGGTGAAATCCCTCGCCGAAGCGGTCGGGCATCCGCTGTTCGAACAGATCGGCCGTCAGGCCCGTCTGACATCCCAGGGCCGTGCCCTGTACGACACCTGCCGGGAGCTCGGCGCGATCTGGTCGAGGTTCGAGGCGCAGGTGGATGACGAGGCGGCCCTGCGTCGCGGCCTGTTGCGAATATCGGTCGTGACCACTGCCAAGTACTTCATACCGCGGGCGCTCGGGGAATTCTGCAAGCGCCATCCGGGTATCGATGTGGAACTCGATGTGCAGAACCGGGACGGCATCCTCGGCCGGCTAAGAGACAACCTTGATGACTTTCACATCATGAGCACGCCCCCGGCGGACTGGGCGATCGAAGCCGAGCCCTTTCTCGACAATCCGCTGGTGCTGCTAGGACCGGCCGGTTTCAGGCCGCCCCGTGGCGTCTTCGGACTTAGGGACCTTGCCGGCGAACGCATACTGCTTCGCGAACCGGGGTCGGGCACGCGCATGGCGGTGGATGAGTACCTTGCACGTCATCGGTTGCGCCTGCCGCGGCGGATGACGCTCGGGTCGAACGAGGCGATCAAGGAAGCGGTGGCGGGCGGCCTCGGCATCGCGATCCTCTCGAAACACGCGCTCACAAAGGCCGATCTCACGGAGCTGCGCGTTCTGCGTGCCCGGGATTTTCCCCTGCACGGCGTGTGGCATATCGTCCACTGGCAGGGCAAGCATTTGTCCGCAGTGGCGGAGGCGTTCCGGGTGTTCCTGCGTGAATTCGCTCAGGAGCGGGAGGCCGCGTCCAAGACGCGGTCGTGATTCTTCCCTCGTCCTATTCAAACCGGATGCGATTTTCCGCGGAGAACTTCACCCAGAGGTCGAGTTCGCTTTTGACAAAGGCGCCGAATTCCTGCGGCGATGAACCGACCGGCTCCAGGCCCGCGGCAGCGAGACGCGCGCGGATTTCCGGGACCGCGATTGCGGACGACAACTCCGCGTGCAGGCGATTGATCGCCGGGCCGGGCGTGCCCGCGGGGACGAAAGCGCCGTACCAGGAGTAGGCGACGAATTCGGGAAAGCCCGCCTCTGCCATGGTCGGCACGTCGGGCAGTTCGGGGATGCGCTTCGCGCTCGTCACTGCGAGCGCCTTTACGTCGCCTGAGCTGATCATCGTGCGCAGCAGCGGGTAGGAGAGAAGGGAGAACTGCGCCTCGTTTGCCATCAGCGCCTGCATGATTTGCGCGCCGCCCTTGTAGGGGATGTGCACCAGCCGGATATCTGCGCGGCGCACGAACAGTTCGCTCAGCAGGTACACCGCGGTGCCGAAACCGGGTGAGGCGTAATTTAGCTTGCCGGGGCTCGCCTTGGCCATCTCCACCAGTTCGCGCAGGCTGCCCGCCCTGAGCGCAGCGGGCGAGGCGAGTACGTTCGGATTGCGAAGCAAGAGCGACACCGGGGCGAAGTCGCGGGTGATGTCATACGAGAGCTTCGAATTGGCGACCTGATTGACGACGTGATTCTCGATCGTGAGCATCAGGGTGTGGCCGTCGGGGGCCGCTTTCGCGGTCAGGGCCGAACCGATCTGGCCGGAGGCGCCGGCGCGGTTGTCGATCAGTACCGGCTGGCCGAGTCGCTCGGTGAGCCGCGGCTGCAGGATGCGAACAACCGTGTCGATCACGCCGCCGGGAGGAAAGGGCACGATCACGGTGACCGGTTTGGTCGGATAAGTGGTTTGCGCAAATGCGTTCTGGAGCAAACCCGGCAGCATGGACAAGGCAAGCGCGGCAGCGAAAGCGAAAGCGAATGGCCTTGCGATCGGGATCAGTTGGGAGCGTGTCATCGATTCACTCCGTCAGTGTTTCCGGCGCAAAGAGTTCCTCGGGTGCAAGGCGGGTTTTCGTGAGTCCCTGCTCCTGCCGATAGCGCAGGAATGTGTCGAGCGTCTTGTGGTTGGCCTTGAGGCCGTAGGGCCAGGGGTCCGCACCGAACATTTCGCGGTTGCGTTCATAGAGTTCGGTGAGCAGCGGAATCATCAGAAGAAGATGCATACGCCCTTCATAGGCGCGGTGCAGGGTCATCACCTGTTCCTTGGCCTCCTTGAAGCCGTCGTACAAGGCTTTCGCGATCCAGGGATGCTCGCGGTAGACCGAGCGTCGAATTACCACCACATGCATGATCGGGTGAATGCCGGTGCGGCGGTAGTAGTCGCGCTCGATCGGTTCGGCGTCCTCGAACAGACGACCGACCTTCGGCGAACGGCGCAGCAACGAAGGCGGCACGATCGCGGAATACAGCGCATCGATCTCGCCGGATTCGAGCATCGCATCAAGCGTGTGCTCGGTGCCTATGTGCCGGACATCGACATGTGCCGGCGGCTTGAATGGCAGCCAGTCCCAGGGCTTCGCCGGCCGATCCACGCCGCCGATGAGATAGCGATAGCTGTCGGTCGGCACGCCGTATTCATCGCTCAGGATGCCCTTGGACCAGACGCCGGCATCGTGCCCGTAGCAGAAGGCTTCCCCCACGGTCTTGCCGATCAGATCCTTCGGCGTACGGATTCCGCTTGCGCGGTTGATGTAGATCGACGAGTGGCGAAAGGTCCGCGACAGAAACACCGGCAGCGCGATGAAGGGCGGGTCTTCGAGCAACAGCGTGCCGAGGTAGAAGGTGAGGCCCATCTCGGAGACGTCGAACTCGCCTCCCTTGATCAGGCGCTCGAAGGTAAGCCAGGGCGGCGAATCCACATGCTCGAGTTCGATGCCTTCGATTTTTACCGATCCGTCGGTGAGTCCCTTCGTGCGGTCGTAGTCCTGGGATGCAAATCGCAGTTTCAGGGGACTCATCGGGTGTTCGTTTCCGTTGGAACTATTCCAGCTGTCCGGTTACCGGATCGATTTCGTGCGTGTCAATCGACTGGCCGATGCCGGCTGCAAGCGCGCGCTCATAGAGCAGGGAACAGGTACCCATGTATTCGAGTGCAGTACCGCCGGAGAGGAACATGGTCCGCTCGGATGCATCGCGACGGCCCTTGACCCTGCCGCAGACCACCGATCCGAGATCGCCGATCAGGTGCTCGCGGCCTATCGTGCCGTCCTTCAGCGGGATCAGGAATTCGCCTTTTTCGTTCAGGGCCTGTTCTTCGGAGTCGACGATGACCCGGCTGAGGGCCACGGCCTCGCTGTCCACTTCGCGGGTGGCGGGGTCGTGGGCGCCCATGATGTTGCAGTGGACGCCTGCGTCCAGCCAGCGGCCGAAGACCAAAGGTTCCTTGGCGGTGGTGATCGTGGTGACAATGCCTGCGCCGCGCACCGCGGCTTCGGCGCTTGGCGAGGCGACAAGCTTCAGGCCGGGAAGCCGGGGCTGCGCTGCGGCGATGAATCGCTCAACGCGTTCCTGCGATCGGCTGTAGCAGCGCACCTCTCGCAGCGGTCGTACCGCTGCGAGACCCAGCAACTGGGTGAGGCCGTAGTTGCCGGTGCCGATCAGTGTCGCGACGTCCGCATCCTCGCGCGCCATGTGCCGTGTGGCCACCGCGGTCGTTGCGCCGGTTTTCCAAAGGCTGAGCGCCTTGCCGTGCAGGATCGCGAGCATTTTTCCGGTGCTGCCCGAGAACAGCGTGATCCACATTTCGGCATGACCGAGGCGGTAGTTCGCGGGATAGAGCGACGCACCCATCACCCGCGATCCGCGCATCAGGGATGCACTCATCTTGAAGGCAGGCGAGCGCACGCCGGCGGGCTTTTCGTCCTGCCAGAGTATCTGCCGTGGCAGCAGAGCAATGGAGCGTTCGCCCTGCTCGCGAAAGGCGCGCTCGTCGGCATCGACATAGTCGCGCATCGAAACATGGCCCTCGTCGTGCAGGCGGGCGATGTCCTTCGGGCCAATGAACAGGGTCATGTTTCAGTCAGGCCAGTTTTCCAGCAGGTCCACCGCATCGCCGTATTTATCCGCGACGGCGATCACCTCCGGGTCGCGAAGCGCCTGGAGGTAGCCGTCGATGACGAGTGCACTGTCGTTGGCCTTTGCCGTGCAGTCGAAGGAGACGAGATCCATGTGCACCGGCGGCTCTTCCCAGTTGGGCATCATCCGGCGCACGAAGTCCGAAGGCTTCACCATGTCCAGGCCGAAATGCAACGCGCCGGGCGAATTCGACCCGGCGGGGTAGACCTGATGCCGCGGCCACTTCGGGTTGAAGCCGCAGCCGAGTTCGGTCATCTGGGCGCCGATCAGCATGTCGCGCAGGATCGCGGCATCCGAAGAACTGCCGGTGACTTCGACCACCCGGTCGTTTTCGAATCGCACGCCGACGCGTTCCTGGAACGGCTTGGGGAAGGCGGTCGCGCATTGGGCGTAGATCGTGCCGTTGATCGGGATGATCTGGTCGGGCCTGTCGATGACGAGATCGCGCTGGTAGAGGTTCGGCCCGTGGATCGGCAGGTAGTGCACGAAACAGCCGGGCTGGCTTGCGGACAGTTCGCCGCGCCATCGGCTCGAGTCGAAATTCTTCGGCATCATCGCCGCGGTGAGATCGATCGTCAGGTCGCTCCCGCGCGCATCGGTGAAGCTGAAGCGCACATCCTGTTTCGCCGGCACGCGGGCTGAAGTAGCTCGAATCAGCGCCGAGATGACCTCCGTCGGAAACCGCGCCTGCGGCGTCTCCAGCAGGTCGAGATTGCGAAAGAAGGTGATCTTCACCCAGCGCTGGCCGCGGTCGCGGCGCAATGCCACGCAGTAGGGGTCCATCACCGAGCAATACCAGGTCGAGACCACGAAGCTTGCCTTCTCGAGGATAGGCTTCACTTCCTCGGGAATGGAGAAGTGCTGGGTGGTGTGGCTGGTGATGATGACAGGCTGCACACCTTGGGCTGTGCACAAGCCGCTGATCGCCGAGACCACCCGGGGGTCCAGCAGACGGTCGGTGAGCATGACCACCGTGTCGGTGGGCCGGATGTCGAAGGTGCGGACGAAATTGCTGACCGCGTGGTAGTGGCGTTCGAGTTCGGTCAGCGGCAGCGGGCGGGCGGACGGCACGGTGCGGCCGTCGACGATTTCGCTCGGGACGCGGCGTCCGCCGCTGAGCATATACGGCTCGCGCAGGCCGGGATCATCGGGTTTCATGGTTCACTCCTCCTGGAAGTGCGCGAAAGTGTGGGGGAAGGGCGCGGTCCGGTCAAACAACTTCTGACCGGACCGGCGGTGTCAGGCGTTTGGTATCAGACCACCAGGGTCAGGCCCGGCAACTCCGACTTCTGCTTCTTTGCTCGCAGCACTTCGATCATCTTCAGTCGCACGTCGCGGCTTCGGCGGGCGTGTTCCCGCAGAATGGCTTCGGCGCGACTGCCTTCGCGCTGGAGGATCGCAGTGACCAGGAGTTCGTGGTCGCGCTGTGCTTCGCGCAGCATTTCGAAGGCGAATTCGCCCACTGCCTCGGTCCAGGTGACCGCAGCAGCGCTGGCGATGGGCACGCGGTCGTTGACCGCGAGCGCATCGATCAGCGCCTGATTGCCTGCGGCTTCGATCAGGGTCTTGTGAAAGGATGCGTTGACCTGCGCCCATTCGGACGGATCGGGTCCCGATGAGGGGGTGCCCTTGAGCAGCAGCGCGCCCGCTTCGACGTACCGGGTCAGGGATCGTGCGCTGGTGTCGTCGATGCCGCGCTCGGCAAGGATGCGCGCGGCCATGCCTTCGAGCGTGCCGCGAACCTCGATCGCATCCCCCACATGCTTTAGCGGGAATGCGCGAACCCGGAATCCGCGTTGTCCGGCGCGCTCTACCAGGCCCTGGCGCTCGAGTTCCTCGAGCGCAAGACGCAGCGGGGTGCGCGAAACGGCGAGCGCCTCGGAGAACTTGAGTTCGCCTATGCGCTCGCCGTGGGCGATCTCGCCCGAGAGAATGCGGTTCCTCAGCAGTTCGACGACATGACTGATGCGCGATGCCATGCGGACTCCCTTTGGGGGCGACTGCTCAGGCCGTTACTTCTTCGTTCTCGTTGCCGATCGCGCAGCGCCGCAGCGTGCGTCGCTCTGCGGTGTCGAAGTCGCTGCGCGCGTGCTGCAGCAGCAGGTTGTCCCAGACGATCAGGTCGCCCTTGCGCCAGGTATGGCGATAGATGCGCTTCGGATCGTCCACCAGCGCGGCGAGCTTTGCGAGCAGCTCGCGGCTGCGTTCGGTTGACACGCCGACGATCGATTTCGCGTTGATGTTGGTCATCAGCACCTGCGCGTCCGACCAGGGGTGTCGGGCGATCACCGGGTGCACCGCCGAGACCTTGAGTGCCTGAACTTCCTTTTTCTTGTCGGTGCCGTAATCGAGCGCGCCGTAGTCGAATTCATGCAGCACCTCGAGTGCGTCGAATTCCCGCTGCTGCGCCGTCGTGAGTGAACTCACGATGGCGGCGGTGTTGACGAAGAGCGTCTCTCCGCCCTTCGCAGGCACTTCCAGCCCGTAGAGCATGATGGCCTTCATCGGATGGGCGTAATAGGTCTGGTCGCTGTGAAAGCCGAGTTCGCCCTTGCCGAAGGTGCCATCGGAACGCACATTGGAGACGTAGGTGGTTGCGGGCGCGGTTTTCTGAATCGCGCCCTGCTTGGAGATCTTCCCGAAACAGAGCGCAAAGCGCAGTTGCTGCGCATCGTCGAGCTCCTGATTCCTGAATAGGAGCAGCCCGTGTTCGTGCATCTTTCCGCGCAGCAGGCGGACTGTTTCCTCGTCCAGCGGCTGGCTGATGTCGAGGCCGTGGGCCTGCACGCCGACGGTGGGTGACACGGCGCTAAATGAGATGCTCATGAGGGACTCCTCGTGGAGGGACTTATAGCGAAACGAAGCGGCAGGGTACGGCAGGTTCCTCGCCGCCGAGCGCGCGCGCGGGAATGCCGGCGAGTGCCTCTTTCAACGCGGGGACGCGCTTGGCAGGATCGAATTCCTTTGCTGCGACGACTTCCGCCACAACCATGCGGCCGATACGGCGGCGCAGGTCGAGGTCGTCGCCGCCCGCGGGCGCAGGAAGCTCGTAGATCGTGTTGGTGGTCCAGCTCGGGGTGATCTTTCCTTCGGGTGCGAGCGCGAGCGGCGGAGGCTGGTCCCGGGATGCGGATTCCACGGCGCGACGGAGCTGTCCGCGCAGCATCGATACGCCGAGGTCGCTGTGCCCGAGGTTCTCCAGCGCATGCACCGCGGTCGGGCGCTGCGACACCATGACTTCCCAGTCGCCGGGGTTGCTTTGCATTTCTTCATACGCCCGATCGCCGGTCTGGCCGTACATGTCCTGCGATTCGTAGCCGACAAGCTCCTTCTTTCCTGCACCGCCGCGTTCCAGTTCTTCGCTGAAGTGCCGGTAGCCGAAGATCCAGCAGGAGTTGTCCTCCCCAGGCACCGTCCAGCGGGTGGCGCCGACGCGCGAGAACATGACCTCATCGGCGCCGGCCCAGAAGCCGCCCACCTGGCCGAAATTGGGTACCAGCACTTCGTTGAACCGTACCCAGACCTTCGAGCCGACGCGGCGCGTGGCGACGTAGAACACCGCGCGCCCGTCGATCTCGCCCCATTCGGTGACCGGTTCCTCGCCCCAGGCCGCGGTGAACTGCACGTTGCCCATCTTCGCGTGCAGGAACACCGCGTGCACCGGATCCATCAGGTTCTCGTGCACCTGCAGCCAGTTGCAGGGATGGTGGATCGCGTACGGCGCGAGTTCCACATCCGGCAGGTTGAGCGTGTCGAAATCGGGGAAGGGCGGGCGCTTGTCCGGCGGGCCCATGTAGGCGAACACCAGGCCATGACGCTCGATCGCGGGATAGGCGCCGTGCGATATCTCGCCCTTGATGGTGCTGCGCGACGGTTCGCCGGGCGTCTCGCGGATGCGGCCGTCGATGTCGTAATGCCAGCCGTGGTAGCAGCACTGGATGCCGTGCTGCGTGACGCGGCCGTATTCGAGCGAGGCGCCGCGGTGGCTGCAGTGCAGGTGCATCACCGCGTAGCGTCCGGAGCCGTCGCGGAACACGACCAGTTCCTCACCCAGGATCACGGTCCTGAGCGGCCTGTCCTTGACCATCTTGGTCATCGCCACCGGCTGCCAGTAGCGGCGCATCAGTTCGCCGCAGGGCGTGCCGGGGCCGACGCGGGTGAGGGTGTCGTCGGACGCCGGGACCTTGCTCAACTGATAACCGGCGAAAGGCTTCGGCCCAGTCTCGAAATTCTGTTGTGCCATGCGTTTCTCCTTGGTCTACAGGCCGAGGTAAGCCTCGCCGATGATCGGGTCCTTCGCGAGCGCCGCGCTCGCACCTTCGCGTATCACCTGTCCGGTCTCGAGCACACAGGCCCGGTCGGAGCAGGCAAGCGCCATTTCGGCGTTCTGCTCCGCGAGCAGGATGGCGAGCCCCTGTTCGCGCAGTTGCACGAGCAGCATCTCGATGCTGCGCACGATGATCGGTGCGAGACCGAGCGTGGGTTCGTCCAGCATCAGTACCTTCGGGTTGGACATCAGCGCGCGTGCGATGGCGAGCATCTGCTGTTCGCCACCCGACAGCCGCCCGGCGTGCTGGCCTTCGCGCTCGCGCAGGCGCGGGAACAGCGAAAACAGGCTGCCGATGCGATCGCGCATCGGCAGGCCACCGGCCTCGCGGTAGCCAAGCTCGAGGTTTTCCTTTACCGACAGCGAGGGAAATACATGCCGCCCCTCGGGCGAGAGTGCAATGCCCGAGGCCACTCGCTCGTGGGTTCGCTGCTTGTCGATCGGGATGCCTGCCACGCTTATCGACCCGGTGGCGGGCGCAAGGCCGAGGATGCCCTTGAGGATGGACGATTTTCCCGCGCCGTTTGCGCCGATCAGTGCCACCACCTCGCCGGCATTTACCGTGAACGAGGCACCGCGCACGGCGGACACCGCACCGTAGCGGACATTCAGGTTGCGGACTTCAAGCACCGGCGGCCTCCGCAGTCGGGGACGGGAGCACGGTCGCATGATCGCCGAGGTAGGCGCGAACGACCTCCGGGTTCGCGCGGACCTCCGCCGGCGTGCCCTCGGCAAGTTTTTCGCCGAGATGCAGCACCACGATCCGGTCGCAGAGCTGCATCATCATGCGAAGGTTGTGATCCACGACCAGCAAGGTCAGTCCCCGATCCCGCAACCGCTTGAGCAGTTCGGACAGCCGCATCGCCTCGGTGTGGTTGAGTCCGGCGGCGGGTTCGTCGAGCAGCAGCATGCCGGGGCGGGAGGCGAGCGCCACCGCGATCGAGAGCATCTTCTGTTCGCCGTAGGGCAGATCGGCTGCGCGTGTCGCTGCGCGATCGGTAAGGCCGACGAGCGCGAGGCACTCCGAGGCAGAGGCCGCGCGCTTGCGTTCGCGTTCGCGAAATGCCTTGCCCTGTATCAGGCAGGCGAGAAACCCCTCCGGTGCGACGCGGTGGGTGCCCATCAGGACATTTTCGAAGGGGGAGAGCTGGCCGCAGAGCAGGGTCTGCTGGAAGGTCCGCACCACGCCGAGGTCGGCGACGACGTTGGGTGCAAGTCCGCCGAGGTCGGCATCACCCAGCCGCACGCGTCCGGCGCCCGGTGCGGTGAAGCCGCTGATGAGCGTGAGGCAGGTGGTCTTGCCCGCGCCGTTGGGCCCGATCAGGCCGAGCAGTTCGCCGGGTCGGACCTCGAAGGAGACATCATGCACCGCGCGCAAACCGCCGAACGACCGGCCGAGTCCGTCGATCCGCAGGGCTTCGGTCGTCGTGACCGTTGCCTCGCCAGGATTCGCTGCGCCGTCGATGGGCGTTTGCGATTTGCGTGCGGTCCAGCGCTTCGGGAGCATTGCCATGATGCCCCCAGGCTGCAGCCGTACGACGAGCAAAAGGAGAATCGCGAAAACGGCGATCCGGTACTGGTCGATGAAGCGCAATGCCTCGGGCAGGATCGCAAAAACCAGGCCGCCGAGGATCGGGCCGATCAGCGTCGCCTTGCCGCCGAGGATTGCCACCAGCAGGCCGGTGGCCGACATCATCGGATTGAACAGGTCGGGCGTGAGAACGAGAATCTTCGGCACGAACAGGGCGCCGGCAAGTCCCGCGAGGCCGCCGGAAATCGCGATGTTGATCACCCGGTAGCGCAGGGTCGGGATGCCGACGCTCTCGGCGAGATCGGACGCCTCGCGGATCGCAAGCCACGCCCGCCCGTAGGGCGAACGCAGCAGCCGGGACAGACCGATCACGGTGAGCGCAAGGCAGGCGACGCAGATCAGGAGGTAATAGCGCTGGAAATCCAGGCCGAGTTCGGCAAGCGCGGCGATGCGCGGGCGCGGCACCAGCACGCCGAGCGGGCCGCGGGTGAGGTCCATCCAGTTGAGCGCGACAAGCCGCAGGATTTCGGACACGGTGAGTGTCGCGATCGCGAAGTAGGCGCCACCGACGCGGATCGAGGCGAAGCCTACCAGCGCGCCGAGCAGCACCCCGGGGAGAATCGCGATCGGGACCGCGAACCAGAAGGGCACCGAGGCTTTCACCGCGAGCAGTCCTGCGGTGTAGGCGCCCAGTCCGAAGAACGCCGCATGGCCGAAGGAGATGTAGCCGATGTAGCCGAGCGTAAGAGTCACGCTCAGTCCGAGCAGGCCAAGCACCGCGGCATAGGCGAGGATGCCGGTGTAGTAGTTCTGGATCGGAAGAAAAAGTATTGCCACGGTGACCAGTGTGGTCACCGCGGCGGCAACTATCCAGGCAATCGGGGGGCGCACGGTCATCGGGCTCTTGCGAACAGGCCCTGCGGGCGCACCAGCAGCATCACCAGCAGCAGCGCATAGATCACGGCCGATCCGACTTCCTGCGGCATCACGATGCTCGCGAGCGCTTCCAGCACGCCAAGCAGGATGCCGCAGATCACTGCGCCCGCGACATTGCCCATGCCGCCAACCACCACGATCACGAAGGCGCTGATGATCACGTGCTGGCCCATCACCGGGGTGAAGAGCACGATCGGGGCGAGCAGGCAGCCGGCAAGTCCTGCGAGCGCCGCGGCGCCGACGAAAGTGATGGTGCGCACCGAATCGATCGGTATGCCCACCACCCGCGAGGCGAACGGGCTTTGCGCGACCGCGCGTATGCGCTTGCCAAGCACGGTTCGACGCAGCACGAGTTCGAGTCCGACAAGAAGAGCCAGGCCGGCGCCGATCACCAGAACGCGCTGGTAGGTGAGGGCGACCGGTCCGATCGAAAGGGTTCCGTCGAGGCCTTCCACGCGCACCGGCGAGGGACCGAGCGTGCCGAGCACGCCGTGCTCGAGCAGGAGGCTCACTGCAAAGGTGGTGAGCAGCACGGTGGTTGCTCCATCCTTGTTGTCGAGTACCGGCCTGACCGTCAGCCGGTCCACCACCCAGGCGAGGATCGCCACACCGAGCACCGCGAGCGCTACGGCCGGCCCGTAGGGCAGGCCACCCTTGAGCGTGAGCAGCACCGCGCCCGCGGCGCCGAGCATGTAGAACTCGCCGTGCGCGAAGTTGATGATGTGCAGTACGCCGAACACCATTGTTAGCCCGAGCGCGATCAGCGCATAGCTCATGCCGAGCGCCAGGCCGTTGGTGAGTTGCTGGAGGATCAGGTCGAACATGGTTCGGTCACCGCGTCGCAATCAAAAACGGCCGCCGGCATCAAGCCGGCGGCCGTGTAAGGCGGCACACGCGGTATTCGCTTATTTGATTTGCGTGATCGTGCCGTTGCGCACTTCAAGCCGGAGCAGATCGCCGACGTTGGCCTGGCCCTGCGCGTCGAAGCGCACCGTGCCGCGCGGCACCACCCACGAACCGGCGCGAAGCGTGGCAGCGATCTTTGCGGTGTCGTCGGCAGTGCCGGCCTTCGCAATCGCCTGACCTGCAAGCCACACCGCTTCGAAGGCCAGCGCCTCCAGCTTTTCCGGCGCCTTGCCGTATTTGGCGGAGTAGGCCGAGACGAAGCGTTTGTTGAATTCGGTGTCGATCGTAGGGACATAGATGTCGGCGCTGAACAGCCCCTCGGCCGCCTTGCCGGCGAGTTTCACGCCGTCGGCGTTGATCAGCCCGGGGAGGATGCAGCGGTCGGTCTTGAAGTTCAGGTCCGACATCACGCGCAGAATGTTGCTCCACTGCTCGACATTGGAACTCGCAAGGCAGGTCATGTCCGCGCCCGACTGGCGCAGGTTGGTGATGATCGAGTTGAAATCGCTTTGCGTCATGCCGAACATGTCGGAGAACACCACCTGCGCGCCGAACAGCTTCTTGAACGCCTCACTGGTGATTCGGCCGTAATCGTTGTTCTCGGCGATGATCGCGACCTTCTTGCCGGAAGGCGCCTTTCCCTTGAGGATGCCGTCGAAGGCGACCGCGTCCATCACGGTGGTCGAGTTGAGACGGAACACGCGGTCGTAGCCGGAGCGGGTGACGTCCGGGTGCTTGGGGACTGCGGCGATGAACAGGCCGCCTTCGGCGCGTATTACCGGAATCGCCGCGAGCGCAACCGGGCTGCTCAGCTCGCCGGTGATGATCTTGACGCGGTCCTGGTCGATCATGCGCTGCACTGCCGCCACCCCGTCCACGGGTGACAGATTGGTGTCGTAGCTGACGATCTCGATCTTGCGTCCTCCGAGCACGCCGCCGGCGGCGTTGAGCATATCGGCCGCGAGTTGCGCGCCCTGTACGCCCTGTTTGCCATTGACCGTCTTGGTCGGAAAGAGCACGCCAACCTTGATCGGCGCCTGTGCGAACGCGGCTGCGCTCATTCCGAAGGCTGCGAGTCCCAGCAATCCGCGGGCGACTGTATTCTTGAGGGGGGAACTGAGGGACAAGCGCATTTGACTGCCTCCTTGGTCTTTTGTGTCCGGCCCGGATCATCGGGTCGGGGCAAGTTTCGCCGTGTGTTGGGATGCATCGCACGGGCACAGGAGGCCAGACGGACCGCGCAAACAGCCAAGGACCGGGCGCGCACTCGTGTTGGTGTGCTTACGCCGTTCATCGCCCTCCTGTTGCCCGGGGCCTGCGCAAGAATCTGTCGACAAGCCCCGCGAGCGGCCGCTAATATTGCATGCAATAAAATGAGAGTCAACCCGAAAACGGGCCGAATCACTACTCCAGGAGTGGGTATGGCATGCAATAAAGGCGTCGCGCAATCGCGACGCGTCGACGGGGAGGTCGCTTGAAGGATCTTCGCCTTGGCAGGTTCACGGTGTCGCGCATCGAGGAACTGCTCGGTCCGGGTTTTGCACCCGAGTATCTCTTCCCCGACTGGAACCCCGCGGTGATCGAGGAGCATCGCGACTGGATGGTGCCCGCGTTCCTCGACATGAAGGCGGGGCGCTTCATATCGAGCATCCATTCCTGGGTGCTGCGCACCGCGCACCACACGATCGTGATCGACACCTGCGCCGGCAATCACAAGGAACGCCCGGACTTTCCGCGCTTTCATCGCCTCGACACGCCGTATCTCGATCGGCTTCGTGCCGCGGGCGTGAATCCTGAGGATGTGGACTACGTGCTCTGCACCCATCTGCATGTGGATCACGCGGGCTGGAATACGCGTCTTGTGGATGGCAAATGGGCGCCGACCTTTCCCAAGGCCCAATACATCTTTTCCCGTGCCGAGCACGACTCGATCCGCACCGCGGCGGAATCGCCCGGCGTTTCACGCAGCATCTATGAGGACAGCGTTGTCCCGGTGATGGAAGCGGGGCAGGGGCTGCTGATCGACGGCGCACACGCGCTCGAAGACGGGCTGCGCATCGAGCCGGCGCCGGGCCATACACGGGGCAGCGTCGCGCTCTGGGCGGAGTCGGGTGCCGATCGCGGTGTGTTCATCGGCGATGTGATGCACCAGCCGATACAGGTGTATCGCCCGGAGTGGAACAGCTGCTTCTGCGAGCTTCCCGTTGAGGCGCGCGCCACCCGCCGGCGGATTCTCGAGACCTGCGCCGAGCACAACACGCTCGTCATGCCGACGCACTTCGCACCGCCGCATGTCGGGCGTATAAGATCGCGCGGAGCCATGTTTTCAATCGCGTTCGGTAACTGATCGCCTGGCGCTTTTTGCACACACGCGTTTTTACAAAGACGGTTTTTCAAAGGAGGACAGGATGGACATGAATACCCAGAATTTCGGCATAGGACCGGGCAACTTCATCGGCGTGCCGCCGAAGCTTCGCTCCTCGATCACCGAGGTGAAGGACTATTTTCAGGCGCTGGACAATTTCACCCGCGTGTTTGCGATCCGTCCCGGCGAGCGCGTCCTGATGCTCACCGACCCGCTTCTCGACACCCGTGTGGTCGATGCTGTGAGCGGCCTTGCCAAGGCGCGCGGCGCGACGGTCAACCTGTTCATGGCCGAGTCCTCGACCATCCCCGGCGTGCCGGAAGAAGTGAAGGGCCTGATCCAGAAGGCCGACTTCGTCGTGTCCACCTGGTTCTGCTCGATCGAGGACCCGTTCAATGTGGCGATGCGAAAGTCCGGCCAGCGCTGGGTGAAGATCACCTATTTCCGTGATCTCGACCTGCTGATGACGCCGCAGGCGCGCTTCCCGGTGGAACTCGTGGGCGAAATCGTCCGCGCCACCGAGCGCAAGATCCCGAAGGGCCGCGATTTCGAGATCAAGTTTTCCGACAAGCGCGGCACCGACCTGCGCATCAAGTTCACCAAGGACATGCGTGACCGGATGTACGCGGGCAACCGCTGGCGCGGCAAGACCATCGCCGACGAGCCGGGCTGCTATGTGCATTACCTCGCCGCGCACGGCCCGAACTTCTGGGACAGCACCGCGATGGCGGGTGGCGACAAGGTGAGCATCGACGGGGTGATCTATCCGCAGTGGGGCATTGGTTTCCCGCAGCCCTTCGCCGAGAAGATCGCAGTCGAGTTCAAGGACAACAAGGTGATCCGCGTGAGCGGCGAGTCGCCGGACGCGAAGATCCTTCGCGACCAGCTGATGGGCGGCAGGCTGATCGAAGGCGGCGGTTGCGGATTCAATCCGAAGGCGCCGCGCCACACGGTGTATCCCGCGGGATCGAACTCGCCCGGTGCGCTGCACTTTGGCGTGGACCTGGCGAAGCCATGCGACTACATCCGTCGCGTAATGCCCAACTGGGAAGAGCCGCCGATTCACCAGGATCTGATCGTGCTCGACGCCACTGTGACGGCGGGCGACGAGGTTCTGATCCAGGACGGCTTCCTCACTGCGCTGCGTGATCCTCAGGTGGTGGAAGCGGCACGCCGCTACGGCGACCCGGTGGATCTGCTCGAAGGCTGGGTCTAGTCAAGGCAGGAAATTCAGGGCGGAAAACGCGCGCGCTTTCCCCCGTTGCGGGGAAAGCGCGTTGTTTTTTGGAGAACAGCAATGACGACAAGCCCGATGTTCATGGATGTGAGCGGCGCCGAGCCGCGCGAGCAGGACCCGTGGGAATCGGTCGTGATCCCGAAGGAGACGATCGAGGCCGAGATCGAACGCCTCGCGAGCATTCCGCGGCCGGCAAACGGCCGGCGTGCTTCGCTGATCCGTCATCCCAAGTCCACCGCGCCCGGCTTCGGGCTTGCGCCGGGAATCGACGTCACGATCAGCGTGCTCAAGCCGGGCGAGTCGGTGGATCCGATCCGGCGCAACTCGACGCAACTGGACATGTGTCTGCGCGGCGAAGGCGCGGTTAGCGTTGCCGGCCGTGAATTCGGCATAGGCTGGCGCGATGTCTGGAACACGCCTTCGATGCAGGTGCAGTCGGCGCGCAACACCGGCCGCGACCTGTTCGTGCGTCTCACCTACAGCAACGCCCCCTTGCTGGAGAAGCTGGAAGTGCATTACGTGGAAGAGAACCCGCCCGTAAAGGCAATCGAGGACCGCGCCGGGGCGATCAAGCGCCAGTCGAGTGCCAGGCGGGCACGCGAGATGGCGGAGAACATTGCTCTGGGCGAGGACGGCGCCCGCCTGCTGGGTTACGAATACCTGATCGACATCGACGTGATCGAGTCCAAGGCGCTGATCTGGCGATGGCTGGAGGTGCAGAAGCATCTGCCGCAGATCAAGGCGATCGGCCGCGGCTACAGCGGTCGCCGGCTGTATGTGCTCTACAACCCGGCCACCGAACGCCGGAACGGCACCACCCACAGTTTCTTTGCGACGATTTCCTCCCGGCCGCCGGAAGTGGTCGATGCGCCGCACCGCCATTCCTCGGCGGCGATCAACTATTACCTGCTCGGACACGGCTGGAGCAAGGTGAATGGAAGGCATCTCGAATGGAAGGCGGGCGACCTGATGTTGTCGGCACCCGGTTGGGCGATCCACGGGCACGCTTCGAAAGAAGAATCGATCTCCTCCATGACCGTGCAGGACCATCC
>CANIEV010000058.1 GCA_947466535.1 Betaproteobacteria bacterium | reverse complement strand
TGATCGGTGGTTTGCCCTGGGCGTGGGCTGCGAACGAGGCGCCAAGCGCGAGCGCAGCGGCGGCAACCGTGATGACGGCGGGCAGTAGTTTTCTGCCGATGACTTGCAACATGGTGTCTCCTCCTTTGGGATGGACTTCTCTGACGTACTAAACGCGGTATGCTTTTTTTCGCGTCATTGCGAGCGCAGCGAAGCAATCTCGTCATTATCGTGAACAGCGGGATTGCCTCGTCGCTGCGCTCCTCGCAATGACAGTCCAGCGGGATTGTTTCGTCGATGAGCTTTTCGCAATGCCAGCCAAGCCAATATCGGGATGATATCCAACTAGGGAGCTACTGAACAAGGGGGCTGCGCCCCCTCGTAACTCCCCCATCCCAGAGGGAACGCTGAACCTTCAAGCCTCGAAATTGGACTTGATCAGCGATTCCCTAGGCGTTGGGTTTCAGATGATTCGACAGCGGTTCGTCGTAGGCGTGCAGGCCGTAGTGGGCAAGCCGAATCTTCGGGTCGACAAGAACCTCGCCGCCGAGCGCGCGCCAGCGGTCGCAGAAGGTGAAGTCCTCGCCCACGAACTGCCCCTCGACGATGCTGGTGTCGAACAGAGCAAAAAGCTTGCGGTTCTCCGGTTCCTTGGCGTCCACAAGGCGCAGTTCGGGATGGGCGCCCGCCATTTTCTCCAGGCAGTCGCGCCGGATGCGCATGAAGCCGGTGCCGACGCGCTCGGCGGTGATGAGTTCGCCGCGCGCGCCGATCTTCGTGCCGAACTTCACCGAGAAATCCAGCTTGCTGCTCTTTCTCTGGTAGACGCCCGCGACCAGAGGTACCGGCCACGCAAGCAGGCCCAGCAGGTCGGCGGGCTGCCAGACGACGTCGGAGTCGATGAACACGATATCGGTGCATTGGCTTCGCAGAAAGCGCGAGGCGAGTTGGTTGCGCGCGTCGGCGATCAGGCTGTTGCCGAGTTCGAAATTGATTTCGTAGCGGATCTTCTGCGCGCGCAGTGCATCGGTGGATCGCAGCAGGGCAGAGACGTAACGCGCGTCCAGCCCGCCGTCGAGCGTGGGCGTGGCGATCAGGACCGATTGCGCGCTCATGCCTGGTTCCAGGTCAGGGCGAACACCAACAGGTAAAACGCGGCGAATGCCGCCGAGCACATGCCCGCGACGATGATCGCCCGGACCATTCCGGTGCGTTGCTCGGGAATCGTCTCGAAATGGCGTTCTGCCTGCCAGACGCCGAGTACCTGCAGCGCACCGCCGATGCCTACCGACCAGAGAAGGCCGAAGAACAGCCAGATCACCGCCGGGCCGTCGGTGGCGCCATAGCGAACGCTGAAGAAAGTCCAAGCGACCGCCGCGACGACCAAGACCGACACCGGCAGCGCAAACGCAAGCAGGATCAGCTTGCAGGGCCAGGGCATGGCGGTCGTGGAGATGGCGGGTGAATTCATGGGCGACTTGATCTCATCGGCAGGAGGCATTCTAGCCGCCTGCGGTGCCTGTCCCGTCGTGAAAGCGCAGGCTGTCATCGGGGGCCTGGTCGCGTTCGGTTTTCCCGTAGTCGCGCACAACCGAGGCGACGCGCAGGCGGTAGCCTCGGAACACCCCGCTGCGGCCGCGGGACTGCGCATCGCGGTGCGATTCGAGCGCGCGCCACGCCGCCACCGCCTGTTCATCGCGCCAGAACGAAAGCGAGAGCAGCTTGCCCGGCTCGGCGAGGCTTTCGAAGCGCTCGATCGAGATGAACCCGTCGATATCGGCAAGCATCGGGCGCAGGCCCGCGGCGATATCGAGGTACTCCTGTTTGCGGCCGGTCTCGGGCCAGACTTCGAAGATCACAGCAATCACGGTCAGGGCTTTCTGAGGGTGGAGTGGGTGTCAGCGCGTGTGCGGCGCTCCGAGTCAGGGAGCACGCGGCGCGCCGGCGTCGGCAATCGCCTCACCGTGGAACATCCGCGCGATGCGCGCGCGAAACGCCGCCGCCTCGCACATCGGGCAGGCGCGCGAGGTGCCGAAGAGTTCGCATCCCGACAAGTCGCTGGTGCCGAGTCGCCGCTGCGCATCGCGCAGGCTCTGCATCTCGGCGTGCGCGGTCGGGTCATTCGAGGTGATCACCGCGCTCACGCCTTCGCCCACGATGCGCCCGGCGCGCACGACGACCGCGCCGTAAGCCTGGTCGCCGCGCTCAACCGAGAGCCGGCGCATCTCGAAGGCGCGGCTCATGAACGCCTCGGGGGAGGGCGTCGCGGGCTGGAGGATGTCGGGGAGCGGCGTGCGCGCTTCCGCTCCGGTTGAGAACGCTATCGGGAACAGGATCGCAAGAGCACCGGTCGCAAGCAACCCGATCGACCGGAGCGCGCGTCGGCGCGTGCAGGTGCAGGCGAGGAGCGTCACGGCGAGTTATCTGTTCCTAGCGCGACTTCCTGAGCGCCGGGTTGCGCGCATCGAGATCGGCCTTCACTGCCGTCTGACTGCGCTCGTAGACGATCTCGCGTCCCATCGCGCTGCCGGCGTAGGCGAGGCCGTTGCGCGTCGGGCTGAGGTCGCAACGCACGCTGTGCACGCCGGCGCCGAGCACCACCTGGATGGCTTCGGCGCGCATGCTGTAGACGACGACTTCCAGCATTTGCCCGGTTTCGGTGACGCGGACCTTGATTTTTTCGGGGTGCATGGCGGTGCGGTCTCCGGTGATGGGGCAGCGCAGTTCGCGGCGCGGTTCGCGCCGTGGCGCGAAGTCTAGCGGTTGCGGCGGCGGGCCGCAGGCGCGGACGTTCGCGCGACCGGCCGGGATCGCCCTGCTCAGTAAATGTTCAACATTTTCCTGAAAAGTGCCCGGCCGGTGCGTGAAAGCGGTCGATTCGCGTACAAAAAAGGAACAGACACGCCCCGGTATCGGGCGCTACTCCGCCCATGCGCGGGAACGCTCCACCGCACGTCGCCAGCCGCCAAGGCGTTCCTCTGCTTCGTGGCGGCGCATGCGCGGCTCGAAGCGGCGCTCGGCCTGCCACAGGCGCGCGATCTCGCGGCTGCCCGACCACACGCCGGTGGCAAGCCCCGCGAGGTAGGCCGCGCCGAGCGCGGTTGTCTCGATGACCCGGGGACGCACCACCGGCACGCCGAGCAGGTCGCACTGGAACTGCATCAGGGTGTTGTTCGCCGCCGCGCCGCCGTCGACGCGAAGTTCCTTCAGCCGGATGTTGGCGTCGCGCTGCATCGCATCGAGCACATCGGCGGATTGGTAGGCAATCGCCTCGAGCGCGGCGCGCGCGAGATGCGGGCCGCTGGTGCCGCGGGTGATGCCGACGATGGTGCCGCGTGCGTGCGGGTCCCAATAGGGCGCGCCAAGACCGGTGAAGGCGGGCACAAGATACACGCCGCCGGTGTTCTCCACCTGAGCGGCGAGTCGTTCCACGTCGGACGATTTTCGCAGCAGGCCGAGCCCGTCGCGCAGCCACTGCACCACCGCGCCGCCGATGAATACGCTGCCTTCGAGCGCGTATTGGGGTTTTGATTTGCGCCCTACTTGCGCGGCGGCGGTGGTGATCAGTCCGGAGTGCGAGGTGATGACTTCCGCGCCGGTGTTGAGCAGCAGAAAGCAGCCGGTGCCGTAGGTGTTCTTGGCCATGCCGGCGCTATGGCAGGCCTGGCCGTAGAGCGCCGACTGCTGGTCGCCCGCGATGCCGGCGATCGGAACCGCGGCTCCGAGCAGGCGCGGATCGGTGTGGCCGAACACGCAGGACGAGGGACGCACCTCGGGCAACATCGAGCGCGGGATGTTGAACAGTGAAAGGAGATCCTCGTCCCAGTCGCGGGTGTGGATGTTCCAGAGCAGGGTACGCGAGGCGTTCGAGGGATCGGTGACGTGCAGCCTGCCGCCGCTCAGTCGCCAGGCCAGCCAGGTGTCGACCGTTCCGAAGGCAAGCTCGCCGCGTTCGGCGTGGATGCGCACGCCGGGAATGCTGTCGATTATCCAGGCGAGCTTGGTCGCGGAAAAATACGGATCGAGCATCAGGCCGGTCTTGTCGCGCACCGCGGTTTCGTGACCCTCGCGTCGCAGGCGCTCGCACAGCTGGGCGGTGCGACGATCCTGCCATACGATCGCGTTGTGCACCGGCTGGCCGCTGGTCCGATCCCACACGAGCGTGGTTTCGCGCTGGTTGGTGATGCCTGCCGCGGCAAGCCGGGAGGCGTCGAGCCCGGTGCGGCGCAGGGCGGCGCGGGCGCAGGCAAGCTGGGAGCGCCAGATTTCTTCCGGGTCGTGTTCGACCCAGCCCGGCTGGGGGAAGATCTGGCGGAACTCGCGCTGCGCGCTGCCGTGCGGGCGTCCGTTCTCGTCGAAGACGATGGCCCGTGAACTGGTGGTTCCCTGGTCGAGCGCGAGCACGTACTTCATGTCTCTCCGTTCTTCTTGGGCACAGAGTGATGCGGCGGACGGTGTCGAGGCGGATTCTAGCCGTGGGCGCGGAAGGTTGCCCATGTTAGAATTCTGCGCTGCACAAAATCCGGGTTTCGGGTGGGTGCAAGCCCAAAAAATATCCGTCTTTCCTTCAATGCCCCTGCCCGAACCCACCTCCGCGCGGACGCTCGCCCACACCAGGGCGGTGCGTTTCGAGGGCTACAAACGTGAGGACGGACTCTGGGACATCGAGGGACATCTGACCGATCACTCCAATCGGGATGCGCATCTGGCCTCGGGCATCCGGCCGCGCGGCGAGCCGATCCACGAAATGCGCATCCGGCTGACCGTCACCGCTGAACTGCGGATTGTGGAAGCGGTGGCGACGAGCGACATGAGTCCGTACCCCGGGTTTTGCGACCGGATCGCGCCGGATTACGCGAAGCTCGCCGGCCTGTCGCTTGCGCGGGGATTTCGCAAGCATGTGCAGGAATTGTTCGGTGGTATCGCCGGCTGTACCCACCTGACCGAGATGCTCGGCCAGTTCCCGACAGCGGCCATTCAGGCGATGGCGGGTGAGAAGCGCGACAACGACGACGGCAAGGGGAAACCGTTCCAGCTTGACCGATGCCATGCGCTGGATACGCGCGGCGAGGCGGTCGCACGCTATTATCCGCGCTGGTTTTCCAGCGCAAGTACCGGCCCGAAGAAGTAAGAGAGCAGAGTCCGAGCACCAGAATTGCCGCAGCAGCGGCTCACCGGAAGCAAGAGGCGAGAACAATGAAAATCCACGAGTACCAGGCAAAAGAAATCCTGCGCAAGTACGGCGTGCCGACGCCGCGCGGCATCCCCGCGTTCAACGTCGAGGAGGCGGTGAAGGCCGCGACCGAGCTTGGCGGCAAGGTGTGGGTGGTGAAGGCGCAGATCCACGCAGGCGGCCGCGGCAAGGGCGGCGGCGTCAAGCTCGCGCGCTCGATCGACGAGGTGAAGACCCTCGCCGGCCAGATCCTCGGCATGCAGCTGGTGACGCACCAGACCGGCCCCGCCGGCCAGAAGGTGAAGCGCCTGCTGATCGAGGAAGGCGCCGACATCAAGAAAGAGCTCTACGTCGGCATGGTGGTGGACCGCGGTTCGCAGCGCGTGACGCTGATGGCCTCGAGCGAAGGTGGCATGGACATCGAGGAAGTGGCCGACAAGACGCCCGAGAGGATCCACAAGGTGTTCATCGACCCGGTGGCGGGCCTCAAGGACGACGAGGCGGATGCGGTGGCGCGCAAGATCGGCGTGCCCGAGGCGTCGATCCCCCAGGCGCGTGCGGTGCTCAAGGCGCTGTACAAGGTGTTTGACGAGACCGACTCGTCGCTTGCGGAAATAAACCCGCTGATTCTCACGGGTGATGGCCGCATTGTTGCGCTCGACTGCAAGATCGATTTCGACGGCAACGCGCTGTTTCGCCACCCGGACCTGCTCGCGCTGCGCGACACCGACGAGGAAGACCCGGCGGAAGTCGAGGCCTCCAAGCACGAACTCAACTACATCCAGCTCGATGGCAACATCGGCTGCCTGGTGAACGGCGCCGGCCTCGCGATGGCTACGATGGACATCATCAAGGTATACGGCGGCAGCCCGGCGAACTTCCTCGACGTGGGCGGCGGCGCGACCACCGAGCGCGTGATCGAGGCGTTCAAGATCATGCTGCGCAACCCCGCGCTCAAGGCGATCCTGGTCAACATCTTCGGCGGCATCATGCGCTGCGACGTGATTGCGACCGCGCTGGTGGAAGCGTCCAAGGCGGTGAGCCTGCGCGTGCCGCTGGTGGCGCGCCTCGAGGGAACCAACGTGGAACTTGGCAAGAAGATCCTTGCCGATTCGGGCCTGCCGATCATTTCGGCCAGCGACATGGCAGATGCGGCGCAGAAGGTTGTCGCCGCGGCCAGCAAGCAGTGAAGGGGGATTTACAGTGTCCATTCTGATCGACAAGAACACCCGGGTCGTCACCCAGGGCATCACCGGCAAGACCGGCCAGTTCCACACCCGCAATTCGCGCGACTACGCCAACGGCAAGGCCTGCTATGTCGCCGGCGTGAACCCGAAGAAGGCGGGCGAGGATTTCGAGGGCATCCCGATCTACGGCACGGTGGCCGAAGCGAAGAAGCAGACCGGCGCCAATGTGTCGGTGATCTACGTGCCGCCACCGTTCGCGGCCGCCGCGATCGACGAGGCGGTGGATGCGGAGCTGGATCTGGTGATCTGCATCACCGAGGGCATACCGGTGCGCGACATGATCCGCACCAAGCAGCGCATGATCGGCAGGAAGACGCTGCTCATCGGGCCGAACTGCCCCGGCGTGATCACGCCGGAAGAAATCAAGATCGGTATCATGCCGGGCCACATCCACAAGAAGGGCCGCATCGGCGTGGTGTCGCGCTCGGGCACGCTTACGTACGAATCGGTGGGCCAGCTCTCGGCGCTCGGCTACGGGCAGTCGTCGGCGGTCGGCATTGGCGGCGATCCGGTCAACGGCCTGAAGCACATCGATATCATGCGCATGTTCAACGATGATCCTGACACCGACGCGGTGATCATGATCGGCGAGATCGGCGGCTCCGACGAGGAAGAGGCGGCGCGCTGGGTGAAAGCCAACATGAGGAAGCCGGTAGTGGGTTTTATCGCGGGCGTCACCGCGCCCGAGGGCAAGCGCATGGGCCACGCCGGCGCGATCATCTCCGGCGGCAAGGGCACGGCGCAGGAAAAGCTCGCGGTGATGGAGGAGTGCGGCATCAAGGTGACACGCAATCCTGCGGATATGGGCAAGCTGCTCAAGTCCGTACTGAAGTAGGCATCACAAGGTAAGAATGCAACGGGCCCGGGAGCGCGAGTTCCCGGGCCCGTCTGTTTTTACCGTGCCGTGTCCGCCGGAGAGGTCGTCTCCCGTTGTGCGAGTCATCCGCGGCTTTCCACCCGAACGCATCGACAGGGTAGGATCGCGCCGCATGGTGACTTTGGATTTTCCCGCATTGTCCCGTCCCCCGGTTACTGTGACGTTGCCCGATTGCGGCCGAGCGTCTTGGAGATGGACGTGCGTCGGTATGCTCTGGACGGCTTTGATGCTGGCCGCTTGCGGTTCGATCCAACAGCAATCCGGATACGCGGTTTTCTCCGACTGCGACATCTGTCCCGAAATGATGGTAGTGCCTGCGGGGCGCTTTCTCATGGGGACGTCGGATGAGGACCCGGAGAACTGGAGCCCGGACCGCGAGGGACCGCGGCATCCGGTGACAATCGCCCGCGGGTTCGCGATAGGGCGTTTCGAGATAACACGGCAAGAGTACTGGCGATTCGTCGAGGCTACGGGGCGAAATCAGACAGGTTGCGCGTCATGGACGGGGGAGTCGTGGAAGGGGGACGTCGGGCGTAACTGGCGCAACCCCGGTTTTGCGCAAACCGACCGCGATCCGGTGGTGTGCGTCAGTTGGTCGGATGCGAAGGCGTTTGCGGACTGGCTCGCAAAACTAAGCGGCAAACCGTATCGGCTTGCCACCGAGGCGGAGTGGGAATACGCGGCATCCGCGGGTTCGATCACGCGCAGGTTCTGGGGTGACGGCGCGAACGAAGCCTGTGCATTTGCCAATGTGGGCGATCGTTCCATGCAACGGGAACTTGGTTGGACCCCGTTCGCCGATTGCGAGGACGGATACGCGCATACCGCGCCGGTGGGGAGTTATCGATCGAATGCGTGGGGATTGCATGACATGCTCGGCAACGTGTGGGAATGGACCGGGGATTGCTGGACGGATGGGGAGAATCGAGGCTATCGCGGGGCGCCGGAGGACGGATCCGCGCGTGCGTGGGATGACTGCCCGATCCGTGTCACCCGTGGTGCTGCCTGGAACAGCAACCCGCGCAATGTGCGGACGACCAATCGCGGAAATTTTTCTTCGACGACGCCCTACGACTCGGTCGGTTTCCGGGTCGTACGTTCGCTCGATTGATGTCGTGGGCACTGCGGGCGCCGGGCGGTGGGCAGGTTGTTTGTGTACCCGTGGCCCACTTGATTGCAGTCAAGTTTTTCAAATGAAACAGGCTGTTGCGGTGGCGTTTTGAACCCGGCTCGCGTAATCTGGCCCGATCAAACGCGAGGTTCCGAATTGACAGACAGCAGTAGGTCTACGCCGGCAGGCGGAGAAGATACGGCGAGGCAAGGCAAAGGCAGGTCGACGCCCAAGGGGCGCCGGGTTGTGCCCGAAGCCCGTGAGCGGATTCGCGAATTGCTTGGCAATGAGCCGCGTCGACGCGATCTGCTGATCGAGCATCTGCATCGAATCCAGGACGCGGAAGGTCATCTGCCGGCGAATCTGCTTGCCGCGCTGGCCGAAGAAATGCGCCTGTCCCAGGCCGAGGTCTACGAGGTGGCGACTTTCTATCATCACTTTGACGTGGTGAAGGAAGGCGCCGACGCGCCGCCTGCAATAACCGTGCGGGTGTGCGATTCGCTCGCCTGCGAAATGGCCGGCGCGAAACAACTGCTTGCTCGGCTGCCGGCAAGTCTGGGCAAGAACGTGCGCGTGATTGCGGCGCCCTGCGTCGGGCGTTGCGAAACCGCGCCTGTGGCGGTAGTGGGCAAGCAGCCGGTGCCGTCGGCGACGGTGGAGTCGGTGGCTCGTGCGGTGAAAAACGGCGCGACACGCAGCATCGAACCGCGCTATACGGATCTCGCCGCCTACCGCAAGGACGGTGGATATCGCCTGATCGCGGAGTGTCTCTCCGATGGGCGCACGCGTGAAGATGTCACGAAAACAATGGAAGACTCCGGACTCCGGGGTCTGGGCGGGGCGGGCTTTCCGGCAGGACGAAAATGGCGGCTGGTGTCGGCCGAACCCGCGCCGCGGCTGATGGCGGTGAACATCGACGAGGGCGAGCCGGGTACCTTCAAGGACCGCTGGTATCTTGAGCGAGATCCGCATCGCTTCCTGGAAGGCATGCTGATTGCCGCGTGGTGTGCCGGCGTCGGCGAAATCTACATTTACCTTCGTGACGAATACGCGGGATGCCGGGCGGTGCTCGAGCGCGAGCTCGAGAAATTGCGCGCCGACCCACCTTGCGCGCTGCCTCCGATTCATCTGCGCCGGGGCGCGGGCGCGTATATCTGTGGCGAAGAGTCGGCGATGATCGAGTCGATCGAAGGCAAGCGCGGAATGCCGCGCCTGCGTCCGCCGTATGTGGCCCAGGTCGGCCTGTTCGGTCACCCGACGCTGGAACACAACATGGAGACGGTGTACTGGGTGCGCGAGATCGTGGAGAAGGGCGCCGCGTGGTTCGCCGGCCACGGACGCAATGGTCGCCGCGGCCTGCGCTCGTTCTCGGTATCGGGACGGGTGAAAAAGCCTGGTGTGCATCTCGCGCCGGCGGGCATCACCTTGCGCGAACTCGTCGATGAATTTTGCGGTGGCATGGAGGACGGGCACGAGTTGTATGCCTATCTTCCGGGTGGCGCATCGGGCGGGATCCTTCCGGCGAGCCTGGCGAATGTGCCGCTGGATTTCGACACCTTGCAGCCGCACGGGTGTTTCATCGGCTCGGCGGCCATCGTAGTGATGTCGCAGCACGACAGCGCATCGGATGCGGCGCGCAATCTGGTGCGTTTTTTCCGGGATGAGTCGTGCGGCCAGTGCACTCCCTGCCGCGTCGGTACCGCGAAGGCGCTCGGGTTGATTGAGGCGAAGACATGGGACGGCCCGCTGTTGAAGGAACTGTCGCAGGTGATGATGGATGCATCGATCTGCGGCCTCGGGCAGGCGGCGCCCAACCCGGTGCTCTCGGTACTGAAGTATTTCCCGCACGAAGTGGGTTGAAACTGCAATGCAACCGCAGATAAACGCAGATAAACGCAGATGAATCTCGTCAGGACTCTGGTTTTATCCGCGTCCATCTGCCTTCATCTGCGGTTACAGACAGGGATTGAATCATGACGGCGATGTCCAAGGATGAAGTCGCGGCGATGCCGATTCAGTTCACGCTGAACGGGAAAACCGTCGTCGGTCGGCCGGACGAGACGATCATCAAGACCGCGCGCAAGAACGGCATCG
The DNA here is from genome assembly GCA_947466535.1 of Betaproteobacteria bacterium. Taxonomy (GTDB): domain Bacteria; phylum Pseudomonadota; class Gammaproteobacteria; order Burkholderiales; family SG8-39; genus CAMBSA01. Next base: position 13,086 of record CANIEV010000058.1, on the reverse strand, counting down.
TCATTCCGCACCTCTGCCACGGCAAGGGCACGCGTCCGGACGGCAACTGCCGCGCCTGCGTGGTCGAGATCAAGGGCGAGCGGGTGCTTGCGCCCTCGTGCTGCCGGTATCCCGTCGAAGGCATGGAAGTGAGCACTGATAGCCCGCGCGCGCTTGCGAGCCAGAAGATGGTGTTCGAGCTGCTGTTGGCCGATCAGCCCGTTGAGCGGCATACGCCGTCGAACAAGGTTGATGCCTTCGCGAAGCGGCTCGGGCTGACCGGGTCGAGGTTCTCGGGGCTGAAGCGCGAACAACCGCCAAAGGATGTATCGCATCCCGCGATAGCGGTGAATCTCGACGCCTGCATCCAGTGCACACGTTGTGTGCGCGCCTGTCGCGAGGAGCAGGGTAACGATGTGATCGGCTATGCCGGTCGCGGCGAGCATTCGAGGATCGTGTTCGATTTTGATGACCCGATGGGGGCATCGACCTGCGTGGCGTGCGGCGAATGCGTGCAGGTGTGCCCCACCGGTGCGCTGATGCCCGCCCGCGGCGCGGGCATGCAGAAGGCCGACAAGACGGTGGATTCCGTGTGCCCCTACTGCGGGGTCGGGTGCCAGCTCACCTATCACGTCAAGGACAACCGGATCATCCGCGTCGAGGGACGCGACGGTCCGGCGAACGAATCCCGGCTTTGCGTCAAGGGTCGTTATGGCTTTGATTATGTCCACCATCGCCAGCGGCTGACCCGGCCGTTGATACGCAAGCCCGGCATCGCGAAGTCGAAGGATTTCAGCGTTGATCCCGACCGCTGGATGGATGCGTTCCGGGAAGCAAGCTGGGATGAGGCGCTGGTGCTTGCCGCAGGCGGACTGAAGCGGATTCGCGATCAGAACGGCAAGCATGCGCTGGCCGGGTTCGGCTCGGCCAAGGGCAGCAACGAAGAGGCCTATCTGTTCCAGAAACTGGTCCGCACCGGCTTTGGTTCGAACAACGTCGATCACTGCACCCGCCTGTGCCATGCCTCGTCGGTTGCCGCGTTGATGGAGGGGGTGAACTCGGGGGCGGTGTCGAATCAGGTGCACGACGTTCTGAAGGCCGAGGTGATCTTCCTGATCGGCTGCAATCCGACGGTGAATCACCCGGTTGCGGCAACCTGGATCAAGAACGCGGTCAAGAAGGGTGCAAAGCTGATCGTGGCCGATCCGCGCAGAACCGAACTTGCCCGGTTCGCGACCCACGTGCTGCAGTTCAAGGCAGACACCGATGTCGCGATGCTCAATGCGCTGATGCACGTGATCGTCGAGGAGAATCTGGTCGACGAGGCATTCATCCGGGACCGCACCTCGGGCTACGAGGCCTTGCGCGAAAACGTGAAAAAGTACAGCCCCGAGCTGATGGCGCCGATCTGCGGCATACCCGCAACGACGCTGCGCGGAGTCGCACGGATGTACGCGACGTCAAAGGGGTCGATGATCCTGTGGGGCATGGGCATTTCGCAGCACGTGCATGGCACGGACAACGCGCGTTGCCTGATTGCGCTTGCGCTCATGACCGGTCAGATCGGGCGCCCGGGCACCGGCCTGCATCCCTTGCGCGGCCAGAACAACGTGCAGGGCGCATCGGACTCCGGGCTGGTCCCGATGTTCTATCCGGATTACCAGAGGGTTGCGACGCCGGAGGCGAAGGCGCGATTCGAAAAGCTCTGGGGGGTGGAACTCGATCCGAAGCCCGGGCTGACGGTCGTCGAGATCATGGGCGCGGCGAAAAAGCGCGAGATCCGCGGCATGTACATCATGGGCGAGAATCCGGCGATGTCGGACCCCGACGTGGACCACGCGCGCGAGGCGCTGGCGATGCTCGATCATCTCGTGGTGCAGGACATCTTCCTCACCGAGACCGCGTACCTGGCCGATGTTGTGCTGCCGGCGACCGCATGGCCGGAGAAGATCGGCACGGTCACCAACACCGACCGGATGGTGCAGCTTGGACGCAAGGCGATCGAGCCGCCGGGCGAGGCGCGCGAGGATCTCTGGATCATCGAGCAGATCGCCCACGGTCTCGGGCTTGACTGGAACTACGGGCATCCGCGTGAAGTGTTCAACGAGATGCGCGAATGCATGCACTCGATCGCGGGAATCACCTGGGAGCGCCTCGAGCGTGACAGCTCGGTGACCTACCCTTGCGAAAACGAGGGCGATCCCGGGCAGAGCGTGGTGTTCACGGATCATTTTCCGACAGCCACCGGGCGCGCGAGATTTGTACCAGCGGATATCATCCCGGCCAACGAGCAGCCGGATGCGGACTACCCGATGGTCCTGATCACCGGCCGTCAGCTCGAACACTGGCACACCGGCGCGATCACCCGCCGGGCGGGCGTGCTCGATGCGATTGAGCCCGAGCCGATGGCGTCGATGCATCCGGTGGACATCGCGCGATTGCGCCTGAAGCCGGGCGGTGTTGTCACGGTGGCGTCGCGCCGGGGCAGCATTGCGCTTTATGTGCGGGCCGATGACGGTATGCCGGAGGGGGCGGTATTCATTCCCTTCTGCTACTACGAGGCGGCGGCAAACCGTTTGACCAATCCGGCGCTCGATCCGTTCGGAAAGATCCCGGAGTTCAAGTATTGCGCGGTGCGCGTCGAGGCCGGCGGTGCTCCACCGGAGCGGATGAGTTTTGGTGGCGGCGCGATTCTCCGCGAGTCCGCGTAACCGCATCGGGTTCGTCAGCACGTACTGCACTTCTGCGATACCTTTGCATGGCGATCTCAGGAAAGCCGGTTTCGGGAATACTCAAGGGAGAAGCACATGGAACAGCGGTTTTGCGACGGTGTTGAAGAGGTTTCCGTTGTCTCGGGCGTAGTCCGGGTCGACTTTTTCAACTACACGACGGGCCCGAAGGACAAGAATGGACGGCCGGCCCGCGAACTCTCATATCGTCTTTTGTTGTCCCCGGATGCGTTCTTGCAGACCTACGGCGTGCTGGACGAGGTGCGCAAACAGCTCGAGCAGAAAGGCGTGATCAAGCGGCGCGAGGACACACCTGTCGCGAATGTTCCGGCGGCGGCGAAGCCCGCAGCCAAGAGCGGCAAGGCAGGCGCCTGACCTGGGGCGTTTGGCGCGACGCAGCATACGATGCGTACGGAACCGGGAGCATCCCGGCGAATCGGGCAGCTGCCCCGCGGCTGGACCGGGCACATTCGTGGCGATGTAACCGGCGGACTCCTGGCGGCGATCATTTCGATGCCGCTGTCGGTGGGCTTCGGGATTCTCGCGTTCGCGCCACTCGGGGACCGTTATCTCCCTGCGGGTATCGTGGCCGGGCTGTACGGTGCGATATTCCTCGGACTTGTCGCGATAGTGTGCGGGGCGTGCACCGTCGCAGTCTATGCGCCGAGAAGTCTTGTCGCTTTCATGATCGCCTCGGTCGCGATGCATACGATTGCCGAGTCAGATTCGCCCTTGCTGTCCGGCGGGGATCCTTTCACACTGGTTTCCGCGTTGCTTCTTACGCTTGCAATGGCAGGCCTGATCCAGTTCCTCTTCGGCGTGATTGGACTGGGTTCGCTCATGAAATTCATCCCGTCACCCGTGATGGCGGGATTTCAGAACGCAGCGGCGATTCTCATCCTCTATTCGCAGCTTCACGTGATGCTCGGATTGCCGGCGCGGCTTCGTCCGCTCGAATACCTGCATTCTCTTGGTGGCGTGAAGCCGCTCAATGTTGTGCTCGGGATCGCGACCGTTCTGGTGATCTGGAACGGCGCGAAATTCACCCGGCGGGTGCCCCCCGCGGTACTCGGGCTTGCGATCGGTACGGCGGTGTACCATCTGCTTGCCGCGGTTGGCTTGGGTCCCTATCTCGGACAGGTGGTGGGGGCAATGCCTCTCGTCATGCCCGACGGGACCCAGTTGGGGAACATCATCGCGCTGCTGACGTTACCGGGGTTCAATGACCTGCTTCCATCGCTGATCGCGGCGGCGTTGAGCGTCGCGGTCGTGGCCTCGCTTGACGTGCTGATCTGCGCCAAGATCGTGGAGAACCTGTCTGCGCAACGGACCGAAGGCAACAGCGAACTGCGCCGGGTGGGCATCGCGAACCTGCTTACGCCGCTCCTGGGCGGTATCGCGGGTGCGATAAGCATTGCTTCGTCGGGGGCCAATTACCGCGGCGGGGCGCGGACGAGTCTCTCCGTCCTTGTGCATTCGATTGCGGTTCTTGCGTTCGTCGTCCTCCTGCCCCCGCTTTTCGAGCGGCTGCCGCTGATCGTGGTGGGGGCGCTTCTCACGGTGGTGGCGATCCAGTTGTTCGACGGCTGGACCTTGCAACTCGCTCGCAAGATCCTGACCCGCGAAGCGGTCGACTGGCGGCGCGTCACACTCGACCTTGTGGTTATCGTCGCGGTGACGAGCATCGCAGTCATCGGCGACATTGTCTCCGCCGTGTTGTTGGGCGTGGGCGTGGCCGTCATGTTCTTCGTGCTCCGGATGAGCCGCTCTGTGATCCGGCGCGAATACCGGTGCGGTGCGATTCATTCCCGCCGGACGCGAGAGGAAAGGGATGCCGAGGTGATCGGGAAGCATGGAGACGTGATCCTCATGATCGAACTAGAGGGGCCCCTGTTTTTCGGTTCCGCGGAGATTCTTGCCGGACGCATGGACACGCTGCTTGGCACGGAAACTCGTTACGTCATCCTGGATTTCCGGCGTGTCAACGAGGTCGATTCCACCGCGGCACGCCTGATTGCGCAGGCCCATGACCGGATGAAGAGCCGCGGGAAAATGCTGCTCATCGCAAGTGCGGAGAACAATCAGCGGGCCGCCGCTGCTCTCCGGGATGCGGGAGTCTTCGCGGCAGTAACGCGTGAGAAGGTATTTCCTGATGTGGATCACGCGATGGAGTACGCCGAAGACGACCTGATCGCGGTGACCGCCGGTGCGGAGCGGGGCGGTGGCGAGTATCCGTTCGAGCGGATGGATATCACCCGGGGCTTCAGCGCATTCGAGCTGGCCGGCTTTCGTTCGGCGCTGGAACGGCGGGAATTCGGCAAGGGCGACGTGCTCGTTCGCGAGGGGGAGGACGGTCACGAAATGTTCATCCTGGCAAGCGGATCGGCGAGTGTGAACATGCGCCTGCCGGGCCGTGCGTCCGTGGAAAGGCTGGTGACGTTTTCTCCGGGCACAGCTTTCGGGGAGTTCGCACTGCTTGACCGGGAAACGCGCTCGGCGACGATAACCGCGGATGTCGATTCCGTCTGCTACGTGCTTGACCGCACCCGCTTCGAGGATCTGACCCGGTCGCAGCATGCGGTCGCGGTGAAGTTGCTCACCAATCTCGGCAAGGAACTCAGCCTTCGGCTGCGGCGTGCCAACCGGATGATTGCCCAACTGGGCGAATGACGGGTTTCTGCCCGGGCGGATCGGCCGAGGCCGTGGGCGCTGCGTGGGATTGCCGCGGTCGGTCCTGCGATCTTGACCTTCATCAAGGCTCTTCTGCACGAGCGGTTCGTATAGTGCGATCCGACATGCGTACTGCAGTCAACCATTCAATGCGGAGAAATCATGCCTAACGATATCGAGATTGCGCAGGCAGCGACGCTCAAGCGGATCAGCGAAGTTGCGATGGAGAGGCTTGGAATCGCCGACGAGCATCTCGAGCCCTACGGTCACTACAAGGCGAAGGTTTCCCTCGATTATCTAGACAGCCTGAAGGATCGTCCCGACGGGAAGCTGATCCTGGTGACCGCGATCAGCCCGACGCCCGCGGGCGAAGGCAAGACCACGACCACGGTCGGGCTCGGCGATGCGCTGAACCATATCGGGAAGAAGGCGCTGATTTGCCTGCGCGAGCCCTCGCTCGGGCCGGTGTTCGGCGTCAAGGGTGGTGCGGCGGGGGGCGGATACGCCCAGGTCGTGCCGATGGAGGACATCAACCTTCACTTCACGGGGGACTTTTCGGCGATTGCGCTAGCGAACAATCTGCTGGCGGCGATGATAGACAACCATATCCATCACGGCAATGAACTCGGGATCGATCCGCGGCGCATCCAGTGGAAGCGCGTGGTGGACATGAACGACCGCGCCCTGCGGGACATCGTGGTGGCGCTTGGCGGCACGGCGAACGGGTTTCCGCGCGAGGACGGCTTTGACATCGTGGTCGCATCGGAAGTGATGGCGATCTTCTGTCTCGCGACCTCGCTCGATGATCTCAAGAACCGGCTGGGCAATATCGTCGCCGCCTACACCCGCGACGGACGCCCGGTTCGTGCGAGAGACTTGCAGGCGCACGGCGCGATGACGGTGCTGCTCAAGGACGCGCTCAAGCCGAATCTTGTGCAGACACTCGAGAACAATCCCGCGTTCATTCACGGCGGGCCGTTTGCGAATATCGCGCACGGTTGCAATTCGGTGATCGCGACAAGTTCAGCGCTGAAGCTTGCGGACTATGTGGTCACCGAGGCGGGGTTCGGCGCAGATCTTGGCGCGGAAAAGTTTCTCGACATCAAGTGCCGCAAGAGCGGGCTGCGACCGTCAGCCGCGGTCATCGTGGCAACGGTTCGCGCGATGAAGTATCACGGTGGTGCCGATCTGAAGACGCTGACGCAGGAGGATGTCCCTGCGCTCGAGCGCGGGATCGTCAACCTCGAGCGGCATGTGGACAACGTCAAGAACGTGTACGGAATCCCGTGCGTGGTTTCGATCAACCGGTTCAACAGCGACACCCCCGCGGAAATCGAGGTGTTGCGCTCGCGCATGGCGAAGCTCGGCGTTCCGGTCGTGCTCGCAACGCACTGGGGCGACGGAGGCAAAGGGGCGGCCGAACTCGCACGGATCGTGGTCGACCTTGCGGCGGGCAAAAGTTCCCCGACCTTTGTCTACGAGGATGCGGATACGCTCTGGGAAAAGATCGAGAAGATCGCGAAAAAAGTCTACCGCGCGGCTGGTGTCACCGCCGATACAAAGGTGCGCAATCAGATCAAGAAACTGCAGGAGGACGGCTACGGGCATTACCCGGTGTGTGTGGCGAAGACACAGTCCTCCTTTTCCACCGACGCGTCCGTGCGCGGTGCGCCCGAGGCACACACGGTCAACATCCGGGAGGTACGGCTGGCCGCCGGTGCGGAATTCGTGGTGATGGTGTGCGGCGATATCATGACGATGCCCGGCCTTCCCAAGGTACCTTCGGCCGCCAAGATCGATCTTGTGGATGGAAAGGTGGTCGGCCTGTTCTGATGCGAGTGATTCAGGGTCTCGTCACGCCGCTCTGCGCTGTGTAGAATCGCGGGTTCTTGCTAGGAGCAAAATTCTCATGACCGAGATGCTGAGCGCGCCGGAGTTCTGGATCGGCCTGCTGAAGATTATTTGGGTGAACCTGCTGCTGTCCGGCGATAACGCAGTGGTCATTGCGCTTGCGTCGAGGTCGCTTCCTCCGCAGCAGCAGAAGAAGGCAATCTTCTGGGGAAGCGCTGCGGCGATCATCCTGCGGATCATCCTCACGGTATTCGCGGTCGCGCTCCTGACGTTGCCCTACCTCAAGCTGGTGGGTGGGCTTCTGCTGATTTGGATCGGCGTGCAGTTGCTTACGCCCGACGACGGGGATGACAACATCCATTCGAGCGACAACCTGATGACGGCCATTCGTACGATTCTCGTCGCGGATCTGGTGATGAGCCTGGACAATGTGCTCGCGGTCGCAGCCGCTGCGGACACCGCGCCTGAGGCGGCAAAGTTGCCGCTCTTGATCATCGGCCTCGCGATTTCGATCCCGATCGTGATTTTCGGTTCCACGATTGTCCTTCACCTGATGGAGCGCTTCCCGATGATCATCTCCTTCGGCGCCGCGCTTCTCGGGTGGATCGCCGGCGAGATGATGGTGGACGATCCTGCGGTCAAGGCCTGGGTGCATGACAACGCGGCCTGGATGCATTCATTCCGGGTGGCCGCGATTTTCGGTGCCGCGCTGGTGGTTGCGATCGGCATGTATCTCGGACGCCGAAAGCCCGGCCCGCACGAGGCTTGACGCCTCAGCCCGCCCCTCCCGCGCGTTGTTTCAACCGGGAGAGTGTCTCCGGCGTGAGATTGAGATAAGACGCGAGTTCCTTCTTCGGAATGCGTCCGAGCAGGTCTTCGTGCTTGCGCGTGAACCGGGCGAGCCGGCCGGGGGCGTCCAGCAGGTGAAGCGTGATCGTGTGCGCCATGATCTCCGACATGACGCGCATGACCTCATACTCGAAGCGTCGCTTGATTTCCTCGTGACGATCGAGGAATTCGGTCCAGTGCGGCATGGACATGGTTGCCAGTCGGACCTTGGTTACTGCCTGGATGCTGTAAGGGATTGGTGTTTTCAGGCGCCACGCGGCATACGAGGTGTCCATGTCCGTTTCCGCGGCGAAACGCAGGATCATCTCCTTGCCCTGCGGGTTCGATACGCCGCGCTTGAGGATGCCCTCGAGAACAAAGAACTGTTCCATGTTGGTGGCGCCCTGACGCACCAGGGTTTCGCCCTTGCGGTGCTCGACAATTTCCAACTGGGGTTCGAGTTCCGCCCATACGGATGCCGGCAGCTCGCGCAGAATGAGGTTCTGCTTGAGTTGCAGTCGTATGGTGTTGCGTTGCGGATGGGTGGCTATGGCGGACATGCTCGGCGCAGTTTAATTCCTTCAGGGCAATGCAGGGGGGCGGCGGGCAGGCATCGGGACTCCGTAATCGGTGACTTAGTCGCGAACTGTTGACCTCCGTCAAGGCCATCGGCGGTGCCGTCTTTCTAAACTTACTGACCCTTAAAGCAGCGCCAGCTGCTCATCCCTCCCAATCTGTTTGCGGAGGGCCAACGGTACAACTCACAGGAGAGCGCAATGGGCAGCTTGGAACCCCAGGTATCGAGCGAAACGCAGCGCGAGGCCGAGACCATATCGGGCGGACAGATTGTCGCGAAAATGCTCAAGCAGGAAGGGATCGGGCATATATTTACGATCTCCGGCGGCCATATCATCGACACCTACAACGGATGTATAGATGAGGGTATCCGTATTGTCGATGTGCGCCATGAGCAGGTGGCGGCGCATGCGGCGGACGCCTACGCGCGTATCAACGGGCTGGGATGCGCGATTGTCACCGCGGGGCCGGGCACCACGGACGCGGTGACTGGTGTGGCGAATGCGTTTCGCGCGGAGTCGCCGATGTTGCTGATCGGTGGAAATGGCCCGCTGAAGCAGTACCGGATGGGTTCGCTGCAGGAACTTCGGCATGTGGACATGATGGCGCCGATCAGCAAGTTTGCATCGACGGTGATGACCACCGAGCGCGTCGGCGAAATGATGGGGCAGGCGTTTCGCGAGATGTACAACGGGGCGCCGGGCCCGGGATTCCTCGAGATACCGCATGACATCATGGATGGCAAGGTCGACGCCGCCAAAGTGAGGTACCCGAAGAATTTCCGCGTGCGCGGGGCGGACGGCAGCGCGGTGCCGGAATTCCTCGGCGATCCGAAGACGGTGCAGCAGGTTGCCGAACTGATCGCAGGAGCAGAACGGCCGGTCGCGCTGTTTGGCACGCAACTGCGGACCTGCCGTGGCCATGACGCGCTTGACCGATTCGCACGTCAGTTCAACGTGCCGATTTACGTCAACGGCGCGGCGCGGGGATCGCTCCCGCGTGCGCACCCGTACAATTTCATGCCCTCGCGCAAGACCGCGTTCGACAACGCGGATGTGATTCTCCTGGCAGGCACGCCGCTGGACTTCCGCATGGGCTACGGCCGGCGCCTGAATTCCAAAGCGAAGATCATCATCCTCGACATGGACTATCGGAACGTCGGTCATAACCGTGATTTCGACTTTGGCCTGGTCGGAAACCTGCGCACGGTGCTTAACGCGATGTGCGAGGCATCCAAGGGCGATGTGTCGCGTAGGCACGATCCGTTCATAAAGATGCTCCGAGAGGACGAGGAAAAGGCCGGGAGCAAGAATGACAAGCTCATCGCGGCCAACGAGACGCCAATCCACCCTGTGCGCCTGTGCCATGAAATCAACGAGTTCCTCCTTGAGGATACGGTCTATATCGGCGACGGCGGCGATATTGTCACGTTCTCCGGCAGCATCGTGAAGCCGCAGAAGCCGGGCGGATGGATGGACCCGGGTCCTTTGGGCACCCTGGGTGTCGGCACGGGCTTTGCGATGGCCTCCAAGCTCGCGCAGCCCGAGCGCGACGTGGTGGTGCTGTTTGGAGACGGCTCGTTCGGTTTGACAGGATTTGATTTCGAGACGATGGTCCGGAACAAACTGCCGTTTGTCGGGGTGATCGGCAACAACGCTTCGTGGAACCAGATCCGCTTCGGTCAGGAGCGCAAGTATCCCGGTCGCGGGGACGTGGGCAACGTGCTTGAGGACGTTCGCTTCGACAAGTTCGCGGAAGCGATGGGAGGGCTGGGCATACGCGTGACCCGGCCGGAAGATATCCGCCCCGCGCTGGAGAAGGCAAGAGCGTCCGGCCGCCCCGCGCTGGTGGATGTAGTGATCAACCGGGAAGCGTATTCTTCTGGAACGCAGAACCAGACCATGTACAAATAATCAGCCCGACGGCGCCGGTGTGCGCTGTCGCTCGCGCGGGATGGACGGGACTTTCCGTCCATCCCGCGCAGCCTTTTGGAGAATCGCAGATGGAAGCACTCAAGGGAGTTCGGGTACTCGACATGACGCATGTGCAGGCGGGGCCGACATGTTCGCAGCTGCTCGCATGGATGGGGGCGGATGTCATCAAGTTCGAGCCTCCCCAGGGGGATGCGACCCGCGGCCAGCTGCGCGATATACCCGGTGCGGACAGCCTGTATTTCACGATGCTCAACTGCAACAAGCGCTCGATCGTCGTGAATATGAAAACCGCCGAAGGCAAGACGGTGTTTGTCGACTTGCTCAAGCAGAGTGACATCATCATGGAGAACTTCGGACCGGGCGTGCTTGACCGGCTTGGATTTACCTGGGAAAAGATCCACGAAATCAATCCGCGGATCGTGATGGGCTCGATCAAGGGCTTTGGTTCAACCGGGCCTTACGCGGATTTCAAGGCGTATGAAAATGTGGCGCAGGCGATGGGCGGTGCGATGAGCACGACCGGCGTGCCGGAAGGCGCACCTTTCGTCACCGGGGCGCAAATCGGCGACTCCGGAACGGGCTTGCATCTAGCCATCGGGCTGCTTGGTGCGCTGCATCAGCGGGATCGAACCGGCAAGGGACAGTATGTGGAAGTGGCAATGATGGACGGCGTGATGAATCTGTGTCGTGTGAAGTTCCGCGACCATCAACGTCTCACTCGTGGGCCGATGGGCGAATATTCGGTGCCGACCGAGGGGCTGAAGGCGACGCCGCGCGCGGGCAACGACTCGGGCGGCGGACAGCTTGGGAATGCGATCAAGTGCAAGCCGGGTGGTCCGAACGATTACATATACGTTGTGGTTCAGGAGGCGGTGTGGGATGCGCTCGCGCGACGCGTGGGGGGCGAAGCGCTCGCGACCGATCAACGGTTTTCGACCATCGGCGAGCGGCGCAAGAACCAGAGCACCATGTGGCAATTGCTGAACGATTTCGCTGCAGGCTTCACCAAGCGGGAGATCATGGCAATCCTGAACGAACTCGACGTCCCGTGCGGGCCGATCATGTCGACAGAGGATCTGGCCGATGACGAGCAAGTGAAGCTCCGGGACATGTATGTCGAGCTTGATCACCCGCAGCGCGGCAAGTGGTGGAACGTCGGGATGCCGATAAAGCTGTCCGACTCGCCAGCGAAAATCGAGCGCAGCCCGCTGCTTGGGGAGCACACCGATGAGGTGCTCCGCGAGGTGCTTGGCTACGACGGCGCGAAGGTGGATGCGCTGAAAAGCTCCGGCGCATTTTCGGCGCCGCCCAAAAAGAAAACCTGAGGAGGAGCAGCATGCGCGTCGCGGTCATTGGTCAGCAGGAGTTCGGAAAGTCGGTGCTTGAGGCATTTATTGCGCGGGGTGATGAAGTGGTGGCGGTGTTCTGCGCACCCGAAAAACCCGGGGCCAAGGCCGACCCGCTCAAGACAGCGGCTCTCGAGCGAGGGCTTCCGCTGCACCAGTTCGCGTCGCTTCGCGGCCCGGAAGCACATGATGCGTTGGCCGCATCAAAGGCGGATCTGGGGATAATGGCCTACGTGCTGCAGTTCGCGCCCCAGAGTTTTGTGAATATTCCGCGTCTGGGCACGATCCAGTATCACCCGTCGTTGCTGCCGAAATACCGGGGGCCGAGTTCGATCAACTGGCCGATCATTCGAGGCGATTCAAATACGGGATTGACGATTTTTCGGCCAAACGACGGACTCGACGAGGGCCCGGTCGTGCTGCAGAAGGAGACCGCGATCAGTCCGGACGATACGCTCGGGTCCGTGTATTTCGACCGGCTTTTCCCCTTGGGCGTCTCGGCCATGCTTGAGGCGGCAGACCTTGTCATGGCAGGAAGGCATGTCGAGACCGTTCAGGACGAGGGCCTCGCATCCTACGAGGGGTGGTGTCGGGACGCCGAAGCACGGATACATTGGCCGAGTCACGTCGACTTCATCTACAACCTTGTTCGCGGTTGCAATCCGGCGCCAGGAGCCTGGACGACTTTAAATGGGAAGAAGCTGCAGATATTCGACTGCCGGAAGCACCGGGTTCGTACGTTCGGCGCGGTCAAAGGGAAAATCGGCGAAGTGTCCGAAATCACCGGGACAGGTTTTTTCGTGACTGCACAGGGTGGACGAATTGAAGTCCTTAGGGCCAAAGCCGACGACACCAAGAAACTCCCCGCGAGCGAGTTGGCGGGTGTCCTTGGTCTGACCGTTGGAACGCTTCTGGGCACCTGATTCCCGGCGCCGCATGCCGCAAAAAACAGGTATTTCTCCGACTTCCGGATCGGGCTGCCTTGCTCGCGAATGCTTGGAGCAGATGAGGCGCGCCGATGCGGGAAAGCGTCCCGAAATGCGCGACGGTTGACTAAGAACTTATCCGTAAATAGTATACTCCCCTTCCGAGCCGCCTGTGACGCGGCGCGGGAGGGAAGCGATGGCGACAAAGAAGCCGGCAAAGAAGCGGGTGGCCTCATGGGTGGTAACC
>CANIEV010000057.1 GCA_947466535.1 Betaproteobacteria bacterium | reverse complement strand
TACCGGCCCTGCATGCGCGGGGAGGCAGGCGCAGGCCGCCATGGCCAGAGCCGCGAACCGGGTCGACAGGCTTGTCAGCGCGGATAAGGATGTCATGGGTGCCTCACGGAGAGTCTGCGGCAAGGTAGCGGAACCTGCATTGCGTTTTCAATACTACGATAGATGTCGGAACACGACATTGCAGCGGGTGCGGTGAACGCGAGCGGCGACGCGCAGGCCTTCGCAAGCAAGATTCACCGCGGCGGCTGCGCCACCGATCCCCCGTAGGCCACCACGCGGGCAAGCGCAGTCCGGCAGACCCAGCGCGTGATTGGATAAACGGGCGGTAAATAACAAGCACGCGGATAACAAGCCAGCGGATAACAGGCCGGGTTCACAACACCTTGAAAAGCCGCGGGGAAAGCGTCCGGTCGGGGGCGTCGGGACGAACTGGACGGGAAACCCGTGTCTGTTCGGGCTAAAGAACCGGTGTGACCTGTCGTTGAATGGCGTGAAGTCCGATTAAGGAGCCACTGAACAAGGGGGCTACGCCCCCTCGTAACTCCCCCATCTCAGAGGGAACGCTGAACCTTCAAGCCTCGACATTGGACTTGATCAGCGATTCCTTAACCGGAATTGATCATGTCTGGCACCCTATACAAGGTGGAAGTCAGCGGGATGCAGTCCGCGCAGGTCGGACTGACCACGACCGGCAACAACCTTGCGAACGTCAATCCCGCGGGCTATACGCGCCAGCAGGTGGTGCAGAGCGCATCGACGCCGGTGTTTTCCGGCGCGGGTTTCGTCGGTACCGGTGCAAACGTCGAGACCGTGCGCCGCGTCTATACGGGGGTGCTCAGCAACCAGGCGATCACCAAGATCATGGCCAAATCCCTGTTTGACTTCCTGTGATAGCCTTGCCGGCCGAGGGGGAGCGGGCCATCGGCCGTATTGGCGTCGTGCGACCGCCCTGAGCCGAAAGAAAAAACGATGTCAGAGACGCGAGACAAAGTCCTTCTGGTCGATGACGAGCCCACCACGCGGCTCGTATTGAGGCGCGCGCTCGAGCAGCGCGGCTTCGAGGTGAAGGATGCCGATGGCGGGCAGAAGGCGCTCGGGCTGTTCCCCGAATTCGCGCCGGATATCGTGCTCCTCGATGCGCTTATGCCGGACATGGACGGTTTTGCAACCTGCACCCGCCTGCGCGCGCTTCCCGCAGGGCAGCACGTGCCGATCCTGATGCTCACCGGCCTCAACGACGACCAGTCGATCGCCCACGCCTACGATGCGGGTGCCACCGACTTCTTCGTCAAGGCGCCGCAGATGACCCTGCTCGCCGAACGCGTGCGCTACCTCTTGCGCACCGCGCGCATGCAGGCCGATCTCGTGCGCAGCCGCTCCGCGCTCGCGCAGGCACAGCGCATCGCCCGGCTCGGTAGCTGGGAGTGGAATCTCGGCGCGGGCAAGGTGAACGCATCCGAAGAGGCGCGGCGGATTCTCGGACTGGAAAATGAAGCGTCAGACGTCGCCGAAGCGGTGTTCATTCCCGCGCTCTACCGCGACGGGCTGGACGCCTTCCGGCTGCTTGCATTCACCTCGCTCAGGGCGGGTCGTGCGCACCGCTTCGCGACGGATCTCTTCCTTTCGGATGGGCACCTGCGCCCGGTGGAGGTCGAACTCGAGGGCGAGCGCAACAAGGAAGGCCGTATCTCGCGCGTGCTCGGCACGGTGCAGGATATGAGCGAGCGGCGCGAGACGGAAGAACAGATGCACAAGCTGGCGAGCTTCGATAGCCTCACCGGCCTTGCCAACCTCAACCTGTTCCGGCAACGCCTGCTCGAGGAGATGCTGGAAGCCAAGCGCACCAATGAAATCATGGCGGTGCTGGTGATGAACCTGGACAGCTTCAAGACGGTAAACAAAACGCTCGGTGCCGCTGCCGGCGATGCGGTGCTGCGGGAGATCGCCCTGCGCCTTTCGCGTACTGTGCGCGCGCGCGACCGCGACCGCGTGGGGGCGCATGATGGCGACAACGCGGCGGTGGCGCGCGTGGGCGGGGACGAATTTGCGATCATCGCGCGCGGAATCGCGCTGCCGGAACACGTCGAACGCATTGCCGAGCGCCTGCTCGAGACGGTGCGCAAACCGGTGATGCTCGAATCCGGCGAATGCCGGGTCGGTGCAAGCATCGGTGCGGCGCTGTTCCCGCGCGATGCCGGGGACGCGGAGATCCTGCTTCAGCGCAGCGAATTCGCAATGACCCAGTCCAGGCAGGCGGGCCGCGGCGGCTACCGGGTGTATTCGCCCGAAAATGACGAGAAAAGCGCGGCGCGCTTCCGGCTGGAGAGCGATCTTCGCAATGCGCTCGATCGCAAGGAACTGCGCCTGCACTGGCAGCCGATCATCGAAGGCCGCTCGGGCAAGGTGTCGGGCGCCGAGGTGCTTATGCGCTGGCAACGCGGAGACAAGCTGGTGCCCCCGCTGGCATTCATCCCGATCGCGCAGGAACTCGGCCTCATCGTGCCGATGACCGAATGGGCGGTGAACGAGGCGTGCAGCCAGCTCGCGGACTGGCAGCGCGCGGGCATCGGCTTTGACTATGTAAGCGTAAACATCACCAGCGGGCATTTCCAGGAGCGCAATCTCCTCACCTTCCTGCGCACGGTGCTTGAGCAGACCGGTCTGCCGGCCTCCGGCCTGCAACTCGAGATCACCGAGACCATGATGATGGATTCGCTTGACACGACGCTGCGCACCATCCGGAACCTGCGCGACACCGGCGTGCGTTTTGCGATCGATGACTTCGGCACCGGCTATTCGTCGCTGTCCTATCTCAAGCGCCTGCCGGTCACCTCGCTCAAGATCGACCGCTCCTTCGTCAAGGACCTCGATACCGGCGGCGACGACGACGCGATTGTCGGGGCGATCAGCAGTCTCGCTCGCACGCTCAAGCTTGCCGTGGTCGCCGAGGGCGTCGAGACCGCCGGCCAGCGTGATGCACTGCTCGCGCGCGGCGTGGAATACATGCAGGGCTATTACTACAGCAAGCCGCTTCCGGCGACGGACTTCGAGGCGCTGCTTCGCAATTCCGCCGTACGCGAGTCCTGGCGCCTGCCGGCGGCCTGAACGGGGTAACCGTGCGTACGTCCCCTCAGCCGGCGCAGCGATAGGATTCCGACCTCGCCGGCACGCGCGAGATCGCGAAGGCCGCGGCGCCCTGTGGCGGTCGCCGAGGGTTCCCGCGATTCCGACGGTTCCCGTGCCGATTGGGCCGACCTGCTGCGACGCTGGGAGGCGCGCTCGCCCCGGTGGAGCACCGCGCGCAAGCGCGAGGGCTTCGAGCAGGTGCTCGCCCGCTTCTCCGGCGATCCGGGAAAGCTGCACGTGCGGCTGCGCGGCCTGCTTCGCTCATGGAATCTGGCGAAGACTGCGGCCGCCGCGGAAGCGGAACCCCTGCTTCCCGCGCCCGCGGGTGCGTCGGCCGTGATCGTGGCAGGCAGAAGCGCTCCGCCAACGGCGGCGATCGTGCCGACACTTGACACCAAAATCGAGCCAACGCTCGCGGCGACGGACCCCTCGGCGGCTTCATCGAGCGGTTGGGCAGGATCCCGGATGCCACCACTAGCCAGTGGTCAGGCAGGCTGGGACGCAGGTTCTTCATGATCCGGTAGGCCGCGGCGCGTGCCGCCGATGTCGTCGTGGATCTAAGGAATCGCTGATCAAGTCCAATGTCGAGGCTTGAAGTTTCAGCGTTCCCTCTGAGATGGGGGAGTTACGAGGGGGCGTAGCCCCCTTGTTCAGTGGCTCCCTAACGCGCGATCGAGCGGCGCTCGGCTTCCTTCGCGCGTTCGAGGTGGCCGGAGAGTTCGCGCAGCGCCTGTTCGGCGCGCTTCTGTGTGGAGATGTCGAGCGCGAGCGCATCCCAGATGCGCAGGCCCTGGTCGCCCAGGCGCACGCTCGCGGCGATTTCCACCCAGCGTTCGCCATCGGCGGCTGCGGCAAGACGACCCTGCCAGCGCAGTTCGCGGGTGCCGTTGCACAAGGCCTCGGCAAGCGATTCGCGGTCCGCATCGGCCACCGCGCCGAGCATCGTCTCGCCCGCGCCGGTGATGTCCGCCTGCGTGATGCCGAACAGGCCGCGCGTGCCATCGCTCGCGTAGTCCACATTGATCCGGCCGTCGGCGTGGGCGCTTATCTGCAGCAGCGCGCCGGGCAGGTGCGCGACCAGGCTCTTCAGCCGGTCCTCGCTTTGCGCGAGAGCGCGCTCGGCAAGCCGGCGCTGCCGGCGATCGGCCGCGCCGGCAAGGCTGCGGCGCAGAGCGGGCGGCAAGCGTGCGATGCGCGCCTTGATGACGTAGTCGTCGGCGCCGGCGAGCATCGCATCCACCGCGAGCTCCTCGCCGATGTCGCCCGATACGATGAGAAAGGGAATGTCCGAACCGGTGTTCTTCAGCGTCACCAGAGCGCCGATGGAGGAGAACTTCGGCAGGTTGTGGTCCGAGATCACCGCGTCCCAGTGTTCCGAGGCGAGCGCGGCCTTCATCTGGTCCTCTTCCTCCACGCGCCGTGCGGTCACCGCCCAGCCGGAGGCCTCAAGCAAGCGGACGATCAGGCCGTAATCGAGGGCCGAGTCTTCCACGACCAGGACCCTGAGTGCGTTTGCCGCTTTGGCGGGGTTTGTCATCTGCGGTCCCAAGGTTCTGTTTTCAATTTGAATTTTTCCGTAACTTGAAGCGCGGGAACTGGCACGGAAAAGGGCCTTTATTTACGGCTTACGCGGCCGTTATCTCCTGAAGAATCCGTTCCGTACTGACGAACACGACGAATGCGAAATACCGCGCCGACGTTCAGCGCACTACAGCTTGCACCACAAGGCAGACGGAAGCCATTGAACGCAATCGCTACAGAAAATCTTAGCACGCCGCCCCTGGCATTCCCGCGCACCCGGATACGGGGCAGGTCGCGGCGGCCTTCAACTTGCACCGGGACGAGTGCGATGCGCAGGCGTCCACCACCGACCTCGAACTCGACCGCCTTCAGGACCTGCTGGACGATTCGATGAACCGCCTCGCCGGCGCCTCCCCCGCGCGCATCGGACGCGCGCAGCCATGAAGAGGCGCGCGACGCGGCGCGGACTATGTGGTTAGTCTTTCGCACGAGGACCGGGTATCGCGGCATCGGCCGTCGGTGGATGTCCTGTTCCGCCCGGTGGCGGAGCAGGCGGGCGCCATCGCCCAGACGAAAAGACCTGCGTGATCGTCGGTATGCCAAAGGATGGGATCGAGGCGGGAATGCTCAACGAAGGCGGTCTGATCAGCGCCGCCTGGTTTAACTTCCGGGGTATATGGATTGCCGCTCGTCGTCCCGCGCGCGGGCACGGCTGCGGGACTGTTCTGACTAGGCCGCTTTGGCGAGGAATGCCTGAAGTTCGGCGATCGTGGCATCAAGGCGCGATTGCAGCTCGGGCATCGCGTCTGTCACCTCTTCCCACTGCCCGTCGCGTCCCGCGTGCTCCATGCGTTCTGCGATATCCGCCAGGGCATTGCAGCCGGTCATGCGGCTGGCGCCCTTGATCCGGTGCGAGAAGTGCACAGCGCTTTCCTTTGATCCCGAGGTGACCGCTGTCACCAGGGCGGCGCCGTCGGTGAGTGTGGATTCGACGAACTGCTGGTAGATCTCGACCGCGATAGAGTCGTCCCCGCCGGTGTAGATCTCGAGAGCCTTCCAGTCGACGGTCGCTCCGCCTGCTGCGGATTCGGAATCTGCGGTCATTGGACGGCCTCCTTGAGGCGGTGTTGCGCGGAAGAGTGATTCTACTATTGGCCGATTATTGGGCATTACATAATTAAGGAATCGCTGATCAAGTCCAATGTCGAGGCTTGAAGGTTCAGCGTTCCCTCTGGGATGGGGGAGTTACGAGGGGGCGTAGCCCCCTTGTTCAGTGGCTCCTTAATGCCGACAACGTATTCGGACGTTCGACTCTCATCGAGTCGATGAGAGTGATTTTTCATGGTTGCGAAACTGAGCGAGGCGCAGCTCAAGCGGGTCAAGGCAGCGCGAATGTTGCAAGCGGGCAAGGCGGCGGCACAGGCCGCGCTGGCCGTTGGCGTCGCACGGCAGACGGTGTACACGTGGAAGAAGGTGCTCGATGAGAGCGACGTCGATGACCTGCGTGCGATGGTCGATGTGGGTCGGCCCGGCCAACACAGCCCCGCCGATTTCAAATGGCTCGACGCTGCGTTGCGCCATCGAGCGTGACGAAGACGCTGTGCGCACCTGGCGGCTAAAAATCCTACCGGCGCTTAAAAAAGCCCTCCGAGAGCGCAGGCTTATCGTCTTCATCGACGAATCCGGACTGAGCGAGCGGCCTACTCGGGGGCGTACCGGGACGCCCCGGGGAGAGGCGCCGCGTGCCAAGAAGGCAGCGCCCGCACGCGTGGCCGCCGCCGCGGTCCGTCGAAAGAGAGCTGAAGACCCGCGGGGCACTCCCGCGGTTTTCCCGGCGCGCGGAAAATGCGACACTGCGCTCCCGATCACGATGTGCAGGAGCGGCAGTTCATGACAAGTGCGATCCCCGCGATTCCCGCGTTGCCCGAGATGCGCTTTGCGCCGATTCCCGAAGGCCGGCGCAACGCCTACACCGGCGACCGTTTCAGCTACATGGAGGCGGGCGACCGTAATGCTCCCGCGGTGCTGCTGCTGCATGGCCTCGGCGGCAACTGCTTTCATTGGCGCTACCAGTACGCGGGGCTCGCCGATCGCTACCGCGTGATCGCGTGGAACGCGCCGGGCTATGTGCTCACCGACAATTTCGTCACCGAGGACCCGACCGGGCGCGACTATGCGCAGGCGGTGCTCGACTTCGCGCAGGCGGTAGGCGTGGAGAAGTTCTTCCTCGTCGGCAATTCATTCGGCTCCGCGGTGGCGCAGTGCGTCGCGGGCTATCACCCCGATCGCGTGATCCGCATGGCGCTCACCGGCACCGGCATCGGCCAACATGAACTCTCGCCTGAGCGCCGCGAGTACCTGATCGGCCGCGCGCGCGGCATCGAGAAGGGAAGCTATGCCTACGGCAGCGGCGACATCAGCCGACTGGTCGGGCCGGATACGCCGGAACACATCCTCCAGCTGGTGCGCGATTCGCTTCGCGCCACCAACGTCCAGGGCCTGCTGCGCGCGGTGCGGTTCCGTTCGAGCAATCTGTACACGCCCGATCTCGCACCCGCGATGACCATGCCGGTGCTGCTGCTGCAGGGCGAGGCGGACCAGGTGAATCCCGGCGAGAAAAACGCGTATGTGCTGATCGAGCACCTGCCGAACGGCAGACTGGTGAACCTGCCGGGCCTGGGTCATTTGCCCGAGATCGAGGACGGCGTGCGCATCAACGCGCTGTTGCGGGAGTTCTTCGGCGGCTGAGTCTGTGCGGTCCTCGGTGCGCCGCGCCGAGCCACCTGTTATTCGGCGCGTGCACCCGACAGCTTCACCGCGCGGCCGCGGTTCTCGAGATCGCGCTTCATGAACGCGGCGAATTCGTCCGGGCGATTGCCCACCGGGTCGTAGCCCTTGTCGACGAGTTCCTTCTGCCGGTACTCGGGATCGTTGACGATCGCCACCGCGTCGCGGTTGATGCGCTCCACCACCGGACGCGGCGTCGCCGCAGGGACGAACAGCGCGAACCAGGCGTGCGTCTCCACCTCGGGGTAGCCGACTTCGGCAAAGGTGGGCACATCGGGCAGCAGGGGCGAGCGTTTCGTGCCGCCGATCGCAAGAGGTTTGACGCGCCCGGACTTGATGAAGGGCATCGAGGTGAGAATGCCGCCGAAGGTGAGCTGTACTTCGCCCGCCGCCACCGCCGGCACCGCGAGCGAGATGCCCTTGTAGGGGATGTGCACCAGGTCGATCCCGGCCGCGCTCTTGAGCATTTCGCCCGCGAGGTGCGGCTGGCTGCCGCTGCCGTAGGACGCGTAGTTGATGGAACCGGGCCGCGTTTTCGCGAGCTTGACCAGATCGGCGACCGTGCTGACACCGAGCGAGGGCGTCGCGAGCAGCATCTGCTGCAGCAGCACCAGCATCGTCACCGGCGCGAAATCGCGCGCCGGGTCGTAGGGAAGTTTCGCGAACAGATGCGGATTGATCGACATCGACGCATCGGTGGTGAGCAGCAGGGTGTGACCGTCGGCCGGCGCCTTGGCGACGATTTCGGTTCCCACGATTGTGCTCGAGCCGGGGCGGTTTTCCACCACCACCGGCTGCGCCCATTGCGGCGAAAACCGGGCGGCGAACTGCCTTGCCATGATGTCGATGCCGCCTCCCGCGGGGTAGGGCACGACCATCCGCACCGGTTTTGACGGAAACGTCTGCGCGATCGCGGAAAACGGCACGGCGAGCGACGTGCACAAGGCGGTGAGGATCAGTCCTGAAATGCGTGCGGGCATGGGATTCTTTCCTTAGGGAATCGCTGATCAAGTCCAATGTCGAGGCTTGAAGGTTCAGCGTTCCCTCTGAGATGGGGGAGTTACGAGGGGGCGTTGCCCCCTTGTTCAGTGGCTCCTTAGTTGGAAGCTATTCCGCTTTCGCACCCGAGATCCGCACCACCTCGCGCCGGCGTGCGATCTCGGCGCGGATGAACGCCGCGAATTCATCCGGCCCGAAGCCGGAGTAGTCGTAGCCCTTGGCGAGCACTTCCTTGTCGCGGAACCCGGAGTCGGCCATCACCTTCACCAGGTCCGCATGGATCTTGTCGACGATAGGCCGCGGCGTGCCGGCCGGTGCGAACACGCCGAACCATGCGTTGGCATCGACATCCGGAAAGCCGAGCTCGGCAAACGTCGGCAGGTCCGGCAGCTGCGCCGCCCGGCGTGCGCCGCTGATCGCAATCGCGCGCAGTTTGCCTGCGCGCACCGAGCCGAGCGAAGAGGCGATGCCCGACCAGGTGATCGGAATCTCGCCCGCGATCACTGCCATCTGCGCCTGCGCGAGACCCTTGTACGGCACGTGGACGATATCGAGCCCCGCCTTGGACTTCAGCATCTCGCTTCCGAGGTGTCCGTGGCTGCCCGCGCCGTACGACGCATACGACAAGGCACCCGGCTTTGCCTTGGCGAGCGCGATCAGTTCCTGCAGGTTGTTGGCGGGCAGCGAAGGATTCACCACCATCAGCTGCGACAGCGACACCAGGCGCGTGATCGGCTGGAAGTCTTTCACCGGGTCGTAGGGCAGCTTCGCGTAGAGATGCGGGTTGATGGTGAAGGTCTGGTCGCTGGTGATGAGCAGCGTGTAGCCGTCGGGCGCGGATTTCGCGACGAACTCGGTGCCGATCAGCGTGTTGGCGCCGGGGCGGGATTCGACCACGATCGGCTGGCCCCACATCGGCGAGAGCTGGTTGGCAAGGACGCGGATCAGCACTTCCAGTCCGCCGCCGCCGGGCGAGGGGAAAATCGCGCGCACCGGCTTGGTCGGCCAGGCCTGCGCGAACGCGCTGCCGGAAAGGAGGCAGGAACACGCGAGCACCGCCGCGGCGTGAAGCGCCGCGCGGCGTGAAATTCGGCTGAGTGCGTTCATCGGATCCCCGTCTTGAAAGAGGCATCGAGCATAATCGGCATGGGTGGCACGGTCAAAAGAATGAAGTCCAATCGGGAGGCGGCATGAAGGCGCAACAGCTGTTCGATGTGCAGGGAGACGTGACATTCATCACCGGCGGGGCCCGGGGCATGGGCCAAGCCTTCGCGGAGGTGATGGCGGCCAACGGGGCGCGCATCGCGCTCTACGACATCGACGGCCCGGCGCTCGAGGAAGCGGCCGCTGCATTGCGCGCCACCGGCGCGGAGGTGATCACCACGCAGGGCGACGTGGCCGACAGCGCCGCCCTGCGCGCGGCGGTGGACGCGACGGTCGCGCACTGGGGGAAACTCGACTCGGTGTTTGCCAACGCCGGCATGAGCGCGGGCCGCGGCTACGCGCTATCGGAAGCGGGCCGGCTCGAAGCGGTGGACCTCGCCACCTGGGAGCGCGTGCTGCAGGTGAACCTCACCTCGGTGATGGTGACGATGCAGGCGGCCACGCCGCACATGAAGGCGCAGAAAAGCGGCAGGATGATCGTCAACAGCTCGGTGGGCGGCCTGCGGGTCGAGCCGCAGGTCGGCTACGGCTACTCGGCCACCAAGTCGGCGATCGCGCACATCGTGCGCCACGCGGCGCTGGAACTCGCGCCCTGGAACATCCTGGTGAATTGCGTGGCTCCGGGCGCGTTCCGCACCAACCTCGGCAGCGGCCGGCTGAACGACCCCGCGATCGCCAAGATCTTCGAGGACATGTCGCCGCTGAAACGCATCGCCTCGCTGGAGGAATTCAAGGGACTGATGCTGCTGCTCGCCTCGCCCGCATCGAGCTTCATGACCGGGACGGTGATCCCGATCGATGGCGGGGCGATGGTGATTTAGGGAGCATCGGATCCGGAGGGGACGGGATATTTCGTCTCGTCCTAATCAGGTAGGTGGCCTGAGATCGTTGCTAAATTTAGCAATCAAATTGGCAACTTTGCAGCGTCGATCAAGGATCCGATAAAGGAAAAGTACGCAATTATACGTATTTAAAGTGCTACGCTCCCGTTTTGGCGCGTCAGCGCCGTCCGCTCACTCCGCCCGCGCCCCCGAAATCCGCACCACGTCCTTGCGCGAAGTGAGCTCCTTGCGGATGTGGGCGGCGAATTCTTCGGGGCCGGCGCCGGTCCAGTCATACCCCTTCGATATCACCTGCGTCTGGCGGAACTCCGCGTCCTGCGTGAGCCGGATCGTGTCGCGATGGATCTTGTTGACGATGTCCTTTTGCGTTCCCGCCGGGACGAAGGTGCCATACCAGACGTTCGCATCGACATCCGGATAGCCGATCTCGGCAAAGGTGGGCATGTCAGGAATCAGCGGTGAGCGTTTTGGCCCGCTG
Organism: Betaproteobacteria bacterium; assembly: GCA_947466535.1. Taxonomy (GTDB): domain Bacteria; phylum Pseudomonadota; class Gammaproteobacteria; order Burkholderiales; family SG8-39; genus CAMBSA01. Next base: position 12,731 of record CANIEV010000057.1, on the reverse strand, counting down.
ATCGCAAGCGGCTTTATCTTGCCGGCCTTGACCTGCGGCAGGCCGGAGGCGACGCCGACCCAGGTGAGCGGCACTTCGCCCGCAATCGTCGCGGTGACCGCGGTCTGGAGGCCCTTGTAGGGCACATGCACCAGGTCAATGCCGGCCTTGGACTTGAGCATTTCGGTGGCGAGATGCGACTGGCTGCCGCTGCCGTAGGAGGCGTAACTGTATTTTCCGGGGTCGCGCTTGGCGAGTTCCACGAGTTCGGGAATGCTGTTGGCGGGCAGCGACGGGTTGGCGACCATCATCTGCCCGAAGGAGACCAGCAGGGTGATCGGCTGGAAATCGCGCAGGGCGTCGTAGGGCAGCTTCGCGTACAGGTGCGGGTTGATGGTGAAGGTGGCATCCGTGGTGAAGAGGATGTTGTAGCCATCCGGTGCCGACTTGGCCACGACTTCGGTGCCGAGGATGGTGTTGGCGCCCGCGCGTGTTTCGACCACCACCGCCTGACCCCATTCTTTCGTCAGCCGCTCGGCGATCACGCGGGCGAGAACATCCACCCCGCCGCCGCCGGGATAGGGAACCATTACGCGGACCGGCTTGGTTGGCCAGGCTTGTGCCTGTGCGGCAGCCAAGCAGGCGAGGAGTACGCCAGCCGCGATGATGCGAAGAATGTTTTTCATGTTCATCGGGGTGGGGTGCAGTGGCGAGTGGGCAGGGAGTTCGAGAGTAATGCACGGCCCATGCCAGATAAAACATTCTAGTACCGATCCGGTGCCGGTCTGTCCGTGCTTGATCCGCGTCAATCTCTGGTGCGTGCCGGGGCGCATCATTCAAGCAGACTAGGAGCCACGCAATGCGAATAACTGTACTTACGGTACTTGCGTTCCTCGCGACGCTTCCGCTGTCGTCCGTAGCGGCGGATGCGGTGCGCGGTCGCACGTTGTACGAGGCTCGCTGCAACCTCTGCCACAGCTCCAGCGTTCATTCGCGGAATCCGCGCACGGCGCAGGACTTCGACGGTATTCGAATCCAGGTCCGGCGTTGGGCGGTCGAGACAGGAACCGGCTGGTCGCCGGGGGAGATTGATGATGTCTCGGTCTATCTGAACCGCCAGTACTACCGGTTCCGTTGTCCGGCCGCGCTCTGCGGAAACGAGCAGGCATCGATCGCGCGCTAAGGCGCCTGGTACGTCTCAGCAGGGCTTTTAGTGGACATGGAAAAGGGACGACCCTCCGGGGGGAGGGCCGTCCCGAAGCAATCGGCCGGTGGGAGGTTCCGTCCGCGCTTCTGTACAAAATCCTGGGCGCGCTGGCTTTAACGACTTTTCAGAATTTTTCCGTAATGCTCGCTTTCGTGACGCATTTCCTCTGAGCGAACGGGGATTCATTACGTCGGGCGTTCCCGGGGTCTACGCACCCAATGCGGCCGGATTGTGCTTTGCAATGCCTTCGTCGGAGGGCTGCGCGTAGGATGCCTCGCAGGAGGTCGGACATCCTATGAATCGCATCGCGGTGGTAGTGCTCGGCCTGATGACGCTGGCCGGTTGTGCCGGTGTGACGCAGACGCCGGAACGGGTTGTCCTGCCCGAGGTGGCGCGCTTTTCGAGCGCGAAGGCGGGTGAAACCTTGCCCGGTGGCTGGCGGGCCATGACGCTCTCGCGCTACAAGCAGGCGACCGAGTATCAGTTGGTGGTCGAGGACGGACACACGGTCGTCAAGGCGAGCGCGGACGCCTCGGCCTCCGGGCTGATCCACGATATCAATGTCGATCTCCAGGCGTTTCCCGTGATCCGCTGGCGCTGGAAGGTGAACGAACTCATCGAAGGCGCGGACAACACCCGCCATTCGCACGAGGACTCGCCGGTGCGCCTGCTCGTCACCTTCGAGGGCGACAAGACCAAGTGGGATTTCTCCGACCGCCTGTTCGCGACGCAGCTGCGCATGATGACCGGCGCCGAGCTGCCCTATGCCACGCTGATGTACATCTGGGAAAACCGCGCGACCAAGGGCACGCTCATCGACAACGCCCACACCTCGCGGGTGAAGATGATCGTCGCCGAAAGCGGTCGCGACCGGCTCGGCCGCTGGATCGAGGAGTCACGCGACCTGCGCGCGGATTTCCGGCGCGCCTTCGGCGAGGAGCCGGGGCGCGTGCGCTCGGTGGCGGTGATGACCGACTCCGACAACACCGGCGAGAAGTCCCATGCCTACTACGGGGATATCGCGTTTGAACGCGGCAGTCTTGAACACAGTGTCTTGAGCCGGAACGACTGAGCGCGGCCTGAACGCGCCGGCGGTCAGCCGACAATCGCTCGCGCCGGCGAATCGAGCGGCGCATCGAGCACCGTGCGCATGAGCCACTCTGCAGTGTCCTTCCCTAGCGCGGTCGCGGTGTAGGAAAGGAATTTCCTGCACACGGAAGCTTCGCTCATCGGCAGGCCGGGGTCGCCTTCCACCGCATCCACCGTGGCCGTCAGGGTTTCGCCCGCGATGCGAATGTCCAGTCGCGCGCCGCGCCGGTTGGCTTGCGTGCGTTCGGTGTTCTCGACGATCTCCATCTTCGCTTCGAGCGCGCGTATCAACGGGTCGTCGATGTGACGATAGGCCTCGGGACCGAGATCGCCGAGCACAAGCGCCGCCGCGAGACCGTAGGACAAACTGAACTGCGCCTGTATCGGCGTGCGCGGCGCGCGATTGCCGCAATAGGTGATCGCTTCACCGTAGATGTCGAGGCGAATCGCGTCGATCGACTTCAACCGCGCTTCGATGGCAGGGCGCAGTTCCAGCGCGGCGCGCGCGCCGTAGTGCACATGGCGGACCGCGGCGTACGGCTTGAAGTAACCCTCCTCGATAAGTGACAGCGAAGCGGGCGCGAGCAGAGGAAATTCGCCCGTGCCTCCAAGCACCACCCGCCACGCGGATTCGATCGCGCCCTGCGGCGAGCCGATGCCTGCGCCCACCGCAAGCGCGCAGTCGATGCCGACGCGCGCGCCGTGGCCGAGATAGGTGTTGCGCCCGGTCATGCCCTGGCGCACCGGGAGATACAGGCTCGCGGGCATCTGGCAGGCGGCGAGGTCGATCGCCGCAATCGTCCCTGCCGCATCCAGACCGATGAGTCGCGCGGCGGTGGCCGCTGCATCCATGCAGGACCAGGTCGCATCCACATGCATGCCGGGGCGGATGCGCATGACTTCGCCGAGACGTCCGCCGGTTTCGTAGCCGGTGACGACCGCGCGCAGCAGGTCGGCGAAGCTTGCGCCGTTGGCCACGGCGAGCGGAAGCCCTGCCGCGATCGCCGGAATGCCCGGCCGCCCGTGGGAACGGGCGAGCCCTTCGCAGGCTTCGTCCCAGCAGGCGGCGATTCCGCCGACGAAGGCCGCGTCGCTTGCCGACATCGAAGCCTCGCTGCCCGGCCAGCGGAAACCGCCGGGCGAAAGGCGCGCGAAGGATTGCGCAATGCGCGCGACCTCCGGTGCCTGCAGGCCGGCCGCGATACAGGCGAGCGTGTCCAGGAGCAGAAGCCGGGCCTTGCGTTCCACCGCTGGCGTGAGGGGGTCGGCTGCGTAGAGGTGATCGATGAGGGCTTGCAGTGGCATCAGGCGACGGGTCCGAGGTTCGAGGGCAGGTCCGGCGGCAGGAAGCGCGAGGGCAGTGTTCCAAGCTGCCGTCCGCCTTCGCCGGCGATTCGTGTGGCGACAAAGGCTTCGGTCGCGTCGTCGCTTGCGTGGCGCGCCATCAGGCTCGCCTGCACCGCGATCGCGAGTTTTTCGACGGTGCGACGCGCATCCGACTCGACCGCCGCGCCGTGCATGATCGACTGTCGCAGTTCGTCGGCCGAGTGGGTGAGGCCGGGGTCGCCCGCGGCGATTTCCTGGGCGAGCGCGTCGATCGAATCCGGTTCGCGGGCGATCGCGCGCAGCACATCCAGGCAGATGACATTGCCGCTGCCTTCCCGGATGCCGTTCACCGGTGCTTCGCGATACAGGCGCGCAAGCGGTCCGTCCTCGGTGTATCCGCTGCCGCCGAGGCATTCCATTGCTTCTGCGACGACCACCGGCACGCGCTTGCAAAGCCAGTATTTCGCGATCGGCGTGAGGATGCGCGCGAGCGCCTTCTCCTGCGGATCGTCATCGGCGCGATCGAGGGCTTCGGCAAGACGGAACGCGGTGAGCGTCGCCGCTTCCCATTCGAGCGCGAGGTCGGCGATCACGTTGCGCATCAGGGGCTGATCGGCGAGGCGCTTGCCGAAGGCGCGGCGGTGGGTGACGTGATGGACCGCTTCCGCCGCGGCCGCGCGCATCATGCCGGCGCAGGCGACAACGATGTCGAAGCGTGTGAGATGCGCCATGCGGATCAGCGTGGGAATGCCGCGGCCTTCTTCGCCGACGAGCCGCGCACGCGTGCCGAGGAACTCGACTTCGGCAGTCGCGTTGGAGCGGTTTCCGCACTTGTCTTTCAGACGCTGCAGACGAAAGGAATTCGGCCCGCCGTCCTCCGGCCAGCGCGGAACGAAAAAGCAGCTCACGCCCTTTCCGGTGCGCGCAAGGGTGAAGAACGCATCGCTCATTGGCGCGGAACAGAACCACTTCTGACCGTCGAGGCGATAGTCGTCGCCGCCGTCATGGCTTGCGACCGTGGCAATGGAGGCCGACAGGTCGGAGCCGCCGCTGCGCTCGGTCATCGCCATGCCGATGGTCACGCCGGTCTTTTTCGAAACGGGGAGGGCCCGGGGGTCATACGATTCGGACAGGAGCTTCGGTCGCCACTCGGCGGCGAGGTCCGCGTCGAGCTCGATCAGCGGGCACGCGGCGAAGCTCATGGTTACCGGGCAGGCGGTGCCGTTCTCGCCCTGGTTCCAGAGGTAGCCGAGCGCCGCGCGGGCGGCAAAGCGCCCGTCCTGTTTCTCGGACCAGGCAAGCGAATGCAATCCCGCACCGAAGGCAAGCCGCATCAGCTCGTGGTACGCGGGGTGATAGTCGACCTGGTCGAGCCGGTTGCCGTTGCGGTCATGGGTGCGCAGTTCGGGTGGATTGCGGTCGGCGTCGCGCGCGAGCAATTGCATCTGCTCGCTGCCCACGAGTGCGCCGAGTTCCTGCGCGCGCGGCGCAACCCATTCCGCACCGTGGCGCTTGACCGCGTAGCGAAGCACGGCGTCTTCTTCCCAGGCATTGAACCCGGTTCGCGGCGGCGGCTGATGCAGATTGTCCATGGCGGGTTGGGGAACAGGAAAGGGTGTTCATTTTGCAACAGCTTTCCACCGGGCAAGCGCGGGAAATTTCGAGCGCCCTCGGGAAATGGCCACATCAAGCGAACTGACGATAGACCGCGCGCTTCGTTTGCGGCATCCTTCATGACCATGACGAATCCATTGCTTGAACTCAAAAAAGCAGGCCAGTCGGTCTGGCTCGATTACATCCGCCGCGACCTGATCGAAACCGGCGAGCTTGCGCGCATGGTCGAGCGAGACGGCCTCGCCGGCCTGACGTCCAATCCGGCGATCTTCGAGAAGGCGATCGCAAGCGGGCTGTACAAGGACGTGGTGCGCGAAGCCGCGGCACGCTCGACCGACCCGAAGACGATCTACGAGTTACTTGCGATCCAGGACATCCGCCTTGCGGCGGATGCGATCCGGCCGGTGTACGACAGCAGCTTGGTTGCGGACGGCGACATGAGCGCGGGTGCGGACGGATACGTTAGCCTCGAGGTGTCGCCCACGCTCGCGCGCGACACCGACGGGACGCTCGCCGAGGCGAGGCGCCTCTGGGCCGAAGTGAACCGCCCGAACCTGATGATCAAGGTGCCCGGCACGCCCGAAGGTGTTCCCGCAATTCGCGAGCTGCTCGCGGATGGCATCAACGTCAACGTGACGCTGCTGTTTTCACGCTCGGCCTACGAGTCGGTCGCACAGGCGCATCTGGACGCGCTCGAGCGTCGCGCCGCCGCCGGGCTTGCGGTGGATAGGGTGGCGAGCGTCGCGAGCTTTTTCGTCTCGCGCATCGACACCGCGGTGGATGCTCAACTCGGCAAGCTGGGGAATACGGCACTCGCGGGCAAGGTGGCGATCGCCAACGCGAAGCTTGCCTATGTGTCCTACAAGTCGCTTGTCGAAGGCGCGCGCTGGCGCGCACTGGCTGCGCGCGGCGCGCGTCCGCAACGCCTGCTCTGGGCGAGTACCGGCACCAAGAATCCCGACTACAGCGATGTCCTCTACATCGAGGAACTGATCGGGCCGGATACGGTGAACACGGTTCCGCCCGCAACGCTTGACGCGTTTCGCGATCACGGCAAGGTGAGGGCGAGCCTTCTCGAGGATCCGGCGGGCGCTGCGCGCGTGCTCGAAGAGCTTGCGAAGGCAGGGGTGAATTTGTCAGCCGTCACCGACGCCTTGCTCGAAGATGGCGTGGTGATTTTCGCCGACGCCTTCACGAAACTGCTCGCGGCGATCGATGCCCAAAGGAAGGCCGCGGCTTAGGGGTAAGAACAAGGGGGGCGCCCCCTTGTAAATCCCCCATTTCAGAGGGAAGCTCGTCGATGTCTGGTGCGTTCGCGTATTCGTTCAGAGCTTCCCTGATTGGGATAGCGGTTGCGGCCTTCGTTCAGTACCCGGTAATCAGGCGATGAAATCCGGGTACGGGCTGGTCTCGGTGTAGTCGAGCATGCGCTGCGCGAGTTCGCCGAGCATCTCGGTCTTCTTGCCCGAAGCACCCGCATCGCTCCAGAGATTCACGCACTCGTGCGGGTCGTTCTTCAGGTCGTAGAGTTCGCCCCAGCCGGCGCCCGCGTACATCGTCAGCCTATGGGTGTGTGACAGCACGGTGCGGGCCTTCACCCGCTCGCCGAATCCGAGGTAGCGCCGCTGGCCTTCCTCCTCGATCAGCAGGCTGTCGTGCGGGGCCTCGCCCGTGCCCGAGAGCACCGGCAGCAGAGACTTGCCCTGGATGCCGTTCCAGGGCGTGACGCCCGCGCGTTCGAGAATCGTCGGCGCAAGATCGACCGTCGACATCAGTGCATCGGTCGCGATCCCTTTCGCGCCCGCCGGGTCGTTCCAGATGAAGGGCACGCGCGTGAGGCCGCGGTAGTGAATCGGTCCCTTGAGCAGCAGCTGGTGGTCGCCCATGAAGTCCGCATGATCGGCGGTGAAGATCACGATCGTGTCCTGCGCGAGGCCGAGCTTCTCCAGCTCGGCCATGATGCGCCCGATGCCGTCGTCGATCTGGCTGATCGTGCCGTAGTTGAGCGCGATCGCCTCGCGCGCTTCGCGTTCGCTGCAGCCGAACAGCGCCTGGGTATGTTTGACGGCCTTGCCGGCATCGCGCATTTCGTGGCACCAGCGCAGGTGCGGCGGCGTGTTGACGTGCTTCGCACGGTAGGACTCGGGCAGGTCGACGTCGTCCGGCGAATACATCGACCAGTATTTCCCGGGCGCGGTGTACGGATGATGCGGGTCGGGGAAGGAGCACTGGATGAAGAACGGCGAATCGCCCTTGGCATAATCGCGGATCAGGTCGACCGTGCGATCGGTGATCCAGTGATTCGGATACAGCTCCTCCGGCACCTGCGTGCGCCAGGCCTGGCGGCACTTGTTGAGTTCGATGTCGGGCGTCGGGATTGCGTTCTCGGGACCGATGAGCTTGTCCGCGTCCTTGGTCTGGGTGCGTATCCAGCGCCGCCAGTGACCGCGTTGCGTGTCCGCATGCATGATGCTCAGGTGGGCGCGCTCGAAGCCGTAGTAGGGCAGCGAAAGATCGTGCGCGGGTTCCTTCTCCCAGCGCGTTTCCAGCTCCTGGTTGTAGACACCGGCGGACTTGCGCCGCGCTTCGCGCGGCAGCTTGTCCTTCGGATCGAGCGGAATCTGCGCGGGCAGATCGTTGATGCATTGCAGGTGCGATTTTCCGACCAGCGCCGTGCGCCAGCCCGCCTCGCGCAAGGCATCCACCACCGTGGTTTCATCCAGCGACAGCTCGAGGCCGTTATGCCTCACGCCGTTGACCGAGGGCATGCGGCCGGTCATGAACGCCGCGCGGTTGGGCATGCAGATCGGCGTGGCCACATGGCATTCGTCGGCACGAACGCCGCCGGCGGCGAGGCGGTCGATGTTCGGGGTCCTGACGATCTTGTTGCCGTAGGCGCCGACATGGTCGGCGCGATGCTGGTCGGTGATGATGAAAAGGAAATTGGGTTTCTTTGCCATGTTCAGTCCGCCTTGATGTTTGCTTCGCGTACGACCCGGGTCCATTTGGCGAGATCGCGGTCGATCGCGCTCTCCATTGCGCTGCCTTCGATCCATACGGTGGCCATGCCCACGCCGGCGAGTTTCTGGCGGATGTCGGAATCCTCGGACGTTCGCTTGATGTCGTTGCGCAACGCCTGGACGATTGCGGCGGGCGTGCGCGGTGCGACGAACGCGCCGTACCAGTTGGTGACCACCAGCCCGGGATAGGTCGCAGCGAGAGGGGGCGCGTCCGGCACCATCGGCGAGATGGTTTCGCCCGTGACGCCGAGCGCCCGGAGCTTGCCGCTTTTCACGTGCGGAAGCCCCTGCGGGATCGGTCCGCAGAAAATCGAGACTTCGCCTGCGAGCGTGGCGGTCATCGCGGGCGCGGCACCCTTGTAAGGCACATGGGTGAGGTTCACGCCGGCCGCGGACTTGAGCATCTCGCCGCAAAGATGCCCGGGCGAACCGTTGCCCGCCGAGGAGAAGGTCAGCGTGCCCGGCTTCGCGCGGGCGAGTGTCACGAGTTCGGCGAGCGTGTTCGCGCCCACCGAGGGGTTCGCCACCAGCATGTTCATGTCGTCGGCGACGATCGCGATCGGCAGAAGATCCTTCTTGACGTCGTAGGGGGGCTTGAACAGCGCCGGCGCCTTGACGATCGGCAGATCGACGGTGAGCAGCACCGTATGGCCGTCGGCGGCCGACTTGGCGACCGCGTCCGCGCCTATCGTGCCGGTTGCGCCGACGCGGTTGTCCACCACCACCGGCTTGCCCCAAAGTTCGGAGAGCTTCTGCGAGTACAGCCGGGCCATCATGTCGATCGGCCCGGCGGCGGGAAAGGGCACGACCAGCCGAACCGGACGGTCCGGGAAACCCTGTGCGCCCGCGAGTCCGGTGCAGGCGAAGGCCGCGAAAAAAAGAGCAAAGCGATAGTTCAAGATTTTTCTCCTGGCGAAGGGCGTGCCACCCACGGATTCGGCGCTGCGCCGGTATTGTCGCCGATATAATCCGGACTCACGCCGCGTACTGCAACACGCGCAGTGCAAGACGCATAGGGCAAACCGCATATCGCGGGCGAATCGCAATCAGGGAGGATGGCCATGGGCCGCGTCACACTCAGTCAGTACCTCATTCAGCAACAGCGCGCGCACAAGGAAATCGCGCCGGACCTCGCGGCCCTCATCGAGGTCGTGGCGCGCTCCTGCAAGGCGATCAGCGCCGCGATCGGCAAGGGTGCGCTCGCGGGAATCCTCGGATCGCACGGCACGCAGAACGTGCAGGGCGAGACCCAGAAGGAACTCGATGTCATCTCCAACGAGATGCTGATCGAGGCCACCGAATGGGGCGGCTGGCTCTCAGGCCTCGCCTCGGAAGAAATGGAGCAACCCTATTCGATCCCGGCGCAGTATCCGCGCGGGAAATACCTGCTCCTGTTCGATCCGCTGGACGGCTCCTCCAACATCGACGTGAATGTCTCGATCGGCACGATCTTTTCGGTGCTGCCCTGCCCGAAGGGCGTCAACGATCCTGCGGAAAAGGATTTTCTGCAACCCGGCCGCAATCAGGTGGCGGCGGGCTTCGTGGTGTACGGTCCGGCGACGATCCTCGTGATCACGCTGGGCCATGGCGCGGTGGCATTCACGCTCGATCGCGAAACAGGCACCTTCCTGCTTACCAGCGAGAACATAGGCATTCCCGAAGACACCTCCGAGTTCGCGATCAATGCCTCGAACGCACGCAACTGGCATCCGCCGGTGAAGCGCTACATCGAGGAATGCCTTGCCGGCAAGACCGGCCCGCGCGGACGAGACTTCAACATGCGCTGGATTGCCTCGATGGTGGCGGATGTGTTCCGCGTGCTCTCGCGCGGCGGCGTTTTCATGTACCCGAAGGATGCCAAGCACGAGAAGGGCCGCCTGCGCCTGCTGTACGAGGCCAATCCGATGTCCTTCATCATCGAGCAGGCGGGGGGCGCTGCCACCGACGGCGATACCCGCATTCTCGACATCCAGCCGACCGCGCTGCACCAGCGCGTGGGCGTGGTGCTTGGCTCGAAGAACGAAGTCGTCCGCGTCACCGATTACCACCGCGAGTGAACCGGCGGGAAACAAGCATTCAATCCGGAGATCAAGCATGAAAGTCAAAGCCGCGGTCGCATTCCAGGCCGGCCAGCCCCTGTCGATCGAAACCGTGGACCTCGCCGGTCCGCGCGCGGGTGAGGTGCTGGTCGAAATCAAGGCCACCGGCATCTGCCATACCGATGAATTCACCCGTTCCGGCGCCGATCCCGAGGGCCTGTTTCCGGCAATCTTCGGCCACGAGGGCGCGGGCATTGTGGTGGACGTCGGACCGGGCGTGAGCTCGCTCAAGAAAGGCGATCACGTCATTCCGCTCTACACGCCCGAGTGCCGACAGTGCAAATCCTGCCTCTCGCGCAAGACCAATCTCTGCACCGCGATCCGCGGCACGCAGGGCAAGGGGCTGATGCCCGACGGCACCAGCCGGTTCTCGCTCGGCGGCAAGATGGTTCATCACTACATGGGTTGCTCGACGTTTGCGAACTACACCGTGTTGCCCGAGATCGCACTCGCGAAGATCCGTGAAGACGCGCCCTTCGACAAGGTCTGCTACATAGGCTGCGGCGTGACCACCGGCATAGGCGCGGTGATCAACACCGCGAAGGTGGAGCCCGGAGCCAACGTGGTGGTGTTCGGCCTCGGCGGCATCGGCCTGAACGTGATTCAGGGCGCACGGCTTGCCGGCGCGGACAAGATCATCGGTGTGGACATCAACCCGGCGAGAAAGCCTCTCGCAGAGAAATTCGGCATGACGCATTTCGTCAACCCGAAGGAAGTTCAGGGCGACCTCGTGCCCTATCTGGTGGATCTCACCGGTGGCGGTGCGGACTACAGCTTCGAATGCGTCGGCAACGTGGAACTGATGCGCCAGGCGCTCGAGTGCTGCCATCGCGGCTGGGGCGTGTCGGTGATCATCGGCGTTGCGGGCTCGGGCCAGGAGATCAAGACCCGGCCGTTCCAGCTGGTCACCGGGCGCACCTGGAAGGGCACCGCCTTCGGCGGTGCGCGCGGGCGGACCGACGTGCCGAAGATCGTCGACTGGTACATGGAAGGCAAGATCGACATCGATTCGCTGATCACCCACACGATGCCGCTGGAGGATATCAACCGCGGTTTCGACCTGATGCATTCGGGCGAGTCGATCCGAAGCGTCGTGGTGTACTGAGGGGTTTGCAGGGCGGGGGCGGCACGGCGGGCGAGGAGGCCGTCACCGTATGAATCACGAACGCAGGGTGCCCGATGCCATGGCGGTGTCGGTAATGGTGTTGCTGTGCCTCACCTGGGGCATGGGGCATGTCTCGATCAAGCTCGCCTCGCACGGCATTCCGGCGGTGCTGCAGGCGGGAATACGTTCGCTGATCGCCACCGCCTGCCTGATGCTCTGGGCGCGGATGCGCGGCATTCCCCTGTTCAATGCCGACGGGACGCTGGGCGCAGGCATTGCCGCGGGGGCGCTCTTCGCCGCCGAATTCCTGTTCCTGTTCATCGGCCTCGGTTACACCTCGGCTTCGCGCATGAGCGTGTTTCTCTACCTCGCGCCCTGCCTCACCGCCGCGGGTCTGGCGTGGTTCATTCCGGGCGAACGTCTCAATCCCCTGCAGTCGCTTGGCATGGTCCTCGCGTTTTTCGGCATCGTCGTTGCCTTTGGCGAAGGATTCTCCGCCGCGGAGTCAACCTGGGCCGGTGACCTGATGGGCATCGTGGGCGCCTTCTGCTGGGCGGCAACGACGGTGGTGGTGCGCACCACGCGCCTGTCGAACGCGCGCGCCGAGAAGACGCTCTATTACCAGCTTGCCGTGTCGGGGGTGATGCTCACCGTGCTGTCGCCGCTGATGGGCGAGCGCGGTATTGTGGTGCTCGATGCAATCACCGTCGGCAGCCTTCTTTATCAGGCGGTGATCATCAGCTTCGCGAGCTATCTCGCCTGGTTCTGGCTGATGACGCGCTATCTCGCCTCGCGCCTGTCGGTATTCACCTTTCTCAGTCCGCTGTTCGGTGTGCTGAGCGGCGCGCTGGTGCTCGACGAGCCGGTGACCTCGCTTTTCATCGCCTCGGCGCTGCTGGTGGGTGCGGGGCTGTACCTGGTCAACCGCCCCTCGTCCTGAGGCCGCTTTCGCGGAAATGCTGACGCGGCGATTGACTTGGCGGCGAGTCTCGCCGACATTGACGCGCGAGCTCGTCTCGTTGACAGTAGCGGCGGAGCCGAGAACGTCGCGACGGTGCTTCAGGGATCGCGGACGAAAAAGCGAGGGGAGAAGTTGATCATGGCGGAAAGCAACTGGGCGCCGTTTCGCGCCGATCATGTGGGCAGCCTGCTCAGGCCGCCGGAACTGGCGGAGGCGCGGGCCCGGCTTGCGCGCGGTGAAATCACCGCGGATCAACTCCGGCCGATCCAGGAAAAATGCATCCGCGAGGTGGTCGCGCGACAGGAGTCGCTCGGACTGCAGGCGGTGACCG
>CANIEV010000056.1 GCA_947466535.1 Betaproteobacteria bacterium | reverse complement strand
TCGCCCTTGCGCCGTGCGTACTCCCGGAAAGCCGCCAGCGTGCCGGGCGCCGCCACAGGCAGCGACACCGCGACCAGCAACTCGCCGGGCTCAATCCCAGTGGTCAGCGCATCCCGGAAAAAATCGGCGGCTGAAATCGTGCGATCGCCGGTGACACTGCGCAGATGAAGGTCTGCACCGAGGGTCTTCATCACGAGAACGAGTTCCGCCGAGGGGTCCGCATGCGCGAGGCTGCCGCCCACGGTGCCGCGCGCACGGGTCTGCACATGACCGATATGCGGTGCAGCCTTCGCGAGCAGCGGAAGATCGCGTGCCACGATGACGGAATCGAGAATTTCACGTTGGCGCGTCATGGCGCCGATCCGGATGCGATCGCCCTCGCGCATGATGCCTCCTAGTTCCGGCAGCCAGTTGATGTCGACAAGCATCGGAGGCGTGACCATGCGAAGGTTCATCATCGGCACCAGGCTCTGGCCGCCGGCAATCACGCGCGCATCAGGATTCGCCGCGAGGAGTTCCAGCACCTCGCCAACAGCACGCGGTCGCTGCATGTCGAATGGCGCGGGTTTCACGGATTTTCCTCGCTCGCGTGCAAAGGCTTTTGCGCGGGCCGGTACGCAAGCACCGCATCGACGATCGCCTGATAGCCGGTGCAGCGGCAGATATTGCCCGACAGGAGTTCGCGCGCCTCCTCCTCGGTCGCGGGCCAGCCGCCCTGCTCGGCGGTCGCGGTGAGCGTCATCAGGATGCCCGGCGTGCAGAAGCCGCATTGCAGCGCGTGATGCTCACGAAATGCGGTTTGCAGCGCATCGAGCTTGCCTTCCGGTGCGAGACTTTCCACCGTTCGCACCGCTGTCCCGTCAGCCTGCACTGCGAACGTGAGGCAGGAGCGCACCGGGTGCCCGTCGATGATGACGGTGCAGGCACCGCACACGCCCATCTCGCAGCCGACGTGCGTACCGGTCAGGCGCAGCTCGTGGCGCAGGAAATCCGACAGCAGAAGGCGCGGCGGAATGTCCGCCTCGACCGTCCGCCCGTTCACCACCAAGCTCACCTTCATGTCCACCACCCGTTCTTTCCTTGGCTGCTTCCTGCGATTGAGTGCAGGAGCGGATGCCGCTTCCCCGAGAAATCCCTGAAAGCCGTTTCGTTACCGACCGGCGGGATCGCCGGATGTCGCCTTGCGCGGTACACCGCCTGCGCGTCCGAGGAATGCCTTCATCACGACTTCGTCATGCATCAGTTCGGACGCCGGACCGGAGGCCACGATCGCGCCGGTTTCCAGCACGTAGGCGCGCCCCGCAAGCCTGAGAGCCGCGCGCACGTTCTGCTCCACCAGCAGGATCGCGAGACCCCGATCACGCAGTTGGGCAATCGCCGAAAAGATCTGGCGCACCAGCAGCGGCGCAAGTCCCTGCGAGGGCTCGTCTAGCATCAACGCGCGTGGACGCGTCATCAGCGCGCGGCCAATTGCGAGCATCTGCTGCTGCCCGCCGCTGAGTGCACCCGCTCGCGCCGACTGCCGCTCGCGCAAGGCAGGGAACAAATCGAACACCTCTTCGATAGCCTTTACCCGGCGCGCCTTTGCATCGCGCTCCGCTCTATGCGCATAGGCGCCAAGTTCGAGATTGTCGATCACCCGCAGATCAGCGAAAAGGTCGCGTGTCTCCGGCACAAGCGTCAGACCCATGCGGACAATGCGCTCAGTCGGGACCCGGGTGATATCGGTGCCCTGAAAACTGATCCGCCCCGACTCCGCCGGCAGCAGTCCCTGGATCGTTCTCAGAAGCGTCGACTTTCCCGCCCCGTTGGCGCCGACAACCGTCACCAGTTCCCCGGCCCCGACCTCGAGCGAGACTTCACGCAGGACGCGAAGCCGGCCATAGCCTGATATCACGCGTTCGACGGTGATCACTGCGTCTCTTCCTCGCCCAGATAGGCTTCGATTACTGCAGGATCAGCACTCACCGCCTCGGGCGTACCCTCGGCAATCTTGAAGCCGCTATTCAATACGACGATCCGGTCGGCCACGCTCATCATGAGATCCATGTTGTGCTCGACCAGCAGCACGGTGATTCCCCTGCCGGGCAAGGCATCGATCAGCCGCGCCAGCGCTTCGGTCTCGCCATCATTCAAGCCCGCGGCGGGTTCGTCGAGGAGCAGCAGCTTTGGCCGCAGCGCGAGGGCTCGGGCAAATTCGAGCAGGCGCTGCTGCCCGAAAGGCAGCGCGTCGGCCTGGCGATCAGCCAGGTCGGCAAGACCGACGTAGGCGAGGCATTCCATTGCCTCGGCGCGGGCACCGCGCTGCTCGGCTGTCGCGCCAGGCAATCGCAGGATGCCGCCCGCAAGGCCAGCGCGGGTGTTCCGATAGGTGCCGATCACCACGTTCTCGAGCACGCTCTGGTCACCGAACAGGCGCACGTTCTGGAAGGTGCGAGCCACACCCAGACGCGCGACCGTGTGTGCCGGCTGACCGGTGATATCCGCGCCCTCGAACAGCACCGTGCCCGCGCTGGGCGGAAAGACGGACGTCACCAGATTGAACAAGGTCGTCTTGCCCGCGCCGTTGGGGCCGATCAGTCCATGTACGTGACCGGCCCTCACCGACATCGACACCTCGGAGACGGCCGTCAAGCCGGAGAACGCCTTGGTAAGGCCGCGCAATTCCAGAATGGGCTTCGAGGTTTCGGCAAGCCCGGGCGCCTGCACTCGTGCGATCGGATCCATGCTCAGGCCTTCCCTCCGCCGTCGCTGGTCCCGGCAGGCCCGCCCGGAGCGTGCCCGCCGCCGAAACGCCGCGAATACCAGTTGCCCACCATACCCGCCACTCCATGCGGAAAGTATAGCGACACTAGAATGAAGATCACTCCGTAGACGATCACCTTGTAGTCACGCAGGGGAGCAACAACCTCCGGAAGCGCTATCAGCAGGAGCGCGCCAAGCACCGCACCGAACGGCGTGCCGACGCCGCCGAGCAGTGCCGCGAGCAGGAGTTCGAAGGAGGGCACCATGCCGAATCGCTCGGGCGCGATGAAGGACACGTAATGCGCGTAGATCGAACCGCCCAGGCCCGCGAATGCGGCGCTGATCGCAAAGATCTGAACCTTCGTACGCGCCACATCTATCCCCAGTGAAGCCGCACCCGCTTCATCGCGCTTGACCGCGAGCATCGCCTGACCTACGCGCGACTGCCACAGGTTCACCCCGCCCCACACGCAGAAAAACGCCAGCGTCCAGGCAAGCCAGTAATTCATCGACTCGCCAGCGAATACCACGTCTCCGATACTGAACTTGGGAATGTTCCCTATCCCCGAGGGGCCTTTGGTGAGCTTGAGCCAGCCATTCAGCACCGATGCGACGATCAGCCCGTATGCCAGCGTGGCAACCGCCAGGTAGTAGCCGCGCAACTGCACCAGCGGGATGCTGATCAGAATCGCAAGGAGCGTGGATATTGCAATCGCCGCGAGACAGGCGAGCGCGGGTGGCCAGCCGTTGAGCGACAGCAGGGCCGAGGCATAGGCACCGATCCCGAAAAAAGCGGCGTGACCGAGGCTGTACTGACCGCTCAATCCCGTGAGCAGAACCAGCCCGACAATCACGATGGCGTAGATGCCGCCTAGCACAAGCGCACTCAGCAGATAGTGGCCGCGAAACACGAGGAATGCCGCGACGATTGCCGCGGCAAAACCGATCAGCGCGACCCGGGCGCGCTTGCCTGAACCGGCCGCGTTCACGTCCGCCTGCCCAGCAGGCCTCCCGGCCTCACCACCAGCATGACCAGCAAACCGACGAATGCGATCGCATCCTTGAACTGCGAGGAGATGAACGCAGCCGCCAATGACTCGCCGACACCGAGCACGAGCCCGCCGATCACCGCCCCGGGGTAACTGCCGAGGCCGCCGAACACCGCGGCGATGAATCCCTTGATGCCTATCGCAAGACCCTCGTCATAGCTGACGAAGTTGAGCGGTGCCACTACGACGCCGGCCACCGCGCCCAGTGTCGCGCTCACCACGAATGCGAGCAGCGCAACCCGACTGAGGTCGATGCCCACGAGCCGCGCGCCGTTCGGATTCTGCGCACAGGCGAGCATCGCCTTGCCTGCAAAGGTGCGGGAAAACGCCCACCAGAGTCCGAGTGAGCACAGAAACAGCGTGGCGACAATCCAGACCGATTGCGTGGCGATCACCACATCACCGACCGCGATCGGGCGTTCGCCGGAGAACGAAGGCAGGGACAGCGGGTCCTTGCCGAAAATGATCATCGCCCCGCCGCGGGCGACGAACGCCCCGCCCAAGGTGACCATAAGAGCCGCATCAGGCGAGAGTCGGCGCTTGGGCGAGAGCGTGAGTTGTTGCAGGATCAGGCCAAGCAAAGCCGACACCAGCACCGCAAGCAGCACCGCAGGCAGCAGCGGCATGCCCAACCAATCGGTGAGCGCAATCGTGACCAGTCCACCCAGCACCACGAATTCGCCCTGA
This sequence comes from Betaproteobacteria bacterium, assembly GCA_947466535.1. Lineage (GTDB taxonomy): Bacteria > Pseudomonadota > Gammaproteobacteria > Burkholderiales > SG8-39 > CAMBSA01. Next base: position 19,823 of record CANIEV010000056.1, on the reverse strand, counting down.
ATGAGGTTGAGGTATCCGCTGACGGCGAAAATCAGGCTGAAGCCCAGCGCCACCAGCGCATAGATCGAGCCACTGGTCAGCCCTGCAACGAGCACCTGCAACAGTTGGGTGATTTCTGCCAACGTCAGCTCCCCTTCAGCGAGACCGGCAGGTACGTAGCGGCGGCACCCTGCGCCACCCTGACCTGCCGATTATGTGTTTCACAACGGTGAATGCACATCCTTGCATCACATTGACAAACAGGCAACGGTTAATCCGTCGCCATGAATTTGCCGTCCTTGAACTGCCCCATGACCTGCGCAGTGGGTCCGGCACCGCGATGATTTTCCGTCGAGAAACTGAGCACCGCCATGGTTGCCGGAAAATTGCGGATCTGCTGGATCGCATCACGGATCTTCTTCGGGTCGTCACCCGCGCGCTTCATGGCCTCCATCGCTATGTTCGCGAGGTCCCAACCGGCGCCGGCAAAGAAGTCGGCCTTCTTGCCCTGCTTCTCTTCATAGAGCTTCATGAACTCGGCGATCTTCGACTTGACCGGATCGCTCGCAGGCAGCGTATCGACAACGATCATCTTGTAGGTCGGGAATATCAGGGTGTCGGGCGTGATGCCCTTCAGCAGCTCGGGGAACGAGGCGCTCACCGAACCGGTGCCGATCATCATCGGCTGGCGCATGCCCAGGCGCGTATAGCCGCGCGCGGCCACGGCAACGGCGGCACCCGAACCGATGAAGTAGAGCGCATCGGGGTTGGCGGCCTTGATGTTGGTGAGCTGTGCGGTCGCGTCCTTGTCCTGAAGCTCCACCCGCTCGACCGGCCCGACGGTGACACCGTAGCCAGGCGCGAGCGCCTGAAGTTGTTTCAGCCCCGATTCACCCGTCGCATCCGTCGTGGCCAGCACCGCGAGCTTGCGGATGTTGCGGCCCTTGAGCGAATTCAGCGAAACCCGGTAGGAGGTCTCTTCGCTCGGCCAGGGAGTGAAGTGATAGGAACCGGGCCTGGGCTCGACCACGGGCGTGTTGTAGAGCATCGGCACCTGGGCCTCATCGACCACAGGCAGCACGGCGCGGACCGTGCCGGAGAAATCCGGGCCGAGAATCACCGAGACCTTGTCCTCGGAGATCAGCTTCTTCACGAACACCAGCGATTTGTCGGCGCTTGCCTCAGTGTCGTACACGACCAGCTCGACTCGCCGGCCGTTGATGCCGCCTGCGGCGTTCGTGCGTTCGACCGCCATCCGCGCAGCACGGCTGAACGGATCGCCGAGAAACGCCCCCGGTCCGGTCAGCGAAGAAATAAGACCGATCTTGAGCGGGGCGCCCGATCCTTTTTGTGCCTGCGCGAAAGCCTGCGGGCCGGACAATGCGAGCAGCCCGGCGGCGCAGAGCGCCATCAAGCCTGCTTTGAGTGACGTCACGGACTTCATGCTGATGCCTCCTGTGAATTGATTCGGGGAATGATGCGTGAGAGCTTCAAGACGGTCAATTGAAACGCAAGTATTTGCGATGAAAAAATCTAATGCGCGGTGCGCATGTCGAAGCGCGCGATCGCGGTTCCGGTGAGCCATTCGGCTACCGCACCGTAGCCGAGCATTTCAGCGCCTGCATCCTGCACGGCACCCGCGACTGTCAGCCAGTTGCGAATTTCCTGGCCGCCGTTGCCGGCCGCCTCGAACAGGCGATCGGTGGTCCAGCCGGATACGAACTCCTGCGCCCGACCTTCCGCGATCATCCTCATGAAGTCACGGTCGAACTTCTCGTTCACATATCCGGTATCGGTCAGTTCGAGCGGGTATTCCGGCTTGCGCGCGAGCCGTGTACCGGCGGGTTCGCGCATGAATTTCTGAAATCGCTCGGAGCCGACCCAGTGCGACAGGCCGCCTGTGCCGATGACCACCACGCGCCCGTCGGGCCCGCCTCGGATCGCATCGCCGAGCGCCCTACCGAACGCATAACTGCGCCGCAGGGTCGGAAGCGGCGGCGAGTTGCAGTTCTGCACGATGGGAACGATCTTCGGCCGGACATCCCCGAACGCGAGCGTCAGCGGCGAGATGAACGAATGATCGATCTTCATCGCCTCGGAATACGACAAATCGACATCCGCCTCGAGCAGGCCGTTGAGGATGGACCGTGCAAACGTGTCGTGAATCGCCACGTCTTCCACGGGAAGCTCGGCATCGCCGATGCTGCGCGCCACCGTGTTCACGCCGATCGTGAACTGGGGCACGTGGGTCAGGTCGAAGATCCGCCCGTGATCCGTGCCGATCATCACCACCGCATCCGGTTTCAGGCGCAGCACCTCGTCGCCCATGCGACGGAACGCGCCGAACAGCGATGCCTTTGATTCCGCCGGTGCGAGATCCGCCCGCGTCACTATCAAACCGGCATGCGAGCACGCGAATGCGCCGACGATGTCCATCGCGTCCCCTTCTCAGCTGTTGCGGCGAAAGAACGAAAGCACGAGTTCGTTGAAGGCCCGGGTGTGTTCGACCTGCGCCCAGTGCCCGCAACGGCTGAATATGTGCATCTCCGCCTTCTGGAACGCCCGCACCATCAGCAGGCCGATGTCGAGCGCACCTGCGCGGTCGTCCATGCCCCACATCACCAGGGTCGGCGCCTTGACCTTCGAGAATTCCGCGGTGAGATCCTGCCGCATCAAAGGCGGCCCCATGTTCACTTTCACCGTCTCGGGATCGATGCTCGCTTCAAAACGGGCTTTCACCATGTCTTCGGTCACCAGGCTCTGGTCGAACACCATGATTTTCATGATCTGGCGCATCTTCTCCAGCGTCGGGCCGCCTTCGCCCCGATAGTAGTTGCCGATCAGCTTCACGCCTTCTACCGGCATGGGGGTAAAGATGCTGTGAAGCACCGGTGCACTGCCGATGACAACCAGGTTCGCCACACGCTCGGGGAAATCGATCGCGAGCTTGATCGCGACCTGCCCGCCGTAGGAATTGCCGACGATGCACGCGCGATCGATCCCCATCACGTCGAGAAAGTCGCGCAGGATGCCCGCCATCACGGTGAGCTGCGGCCCCTCGATCGCGATCTTCGCGGATTTTCCGAATCGCGGCAGGTCGAGAAGGATGACGCGGTAGTGCTTCGCGAATTCCTCCATGTTGTTGGAGAAATTGCTCCAGCTGCTCGCACCCGGTCCGCCGCCATGAATGCAGATCAGCACCGGGCCCGAGCCCACCTCGTTGTAGTGGAGCTTCACGCCCTTCGCGTCGACATAGCGGCTGGTTTCTGCCTCGGTCTTCATCCTTGCTTCCTTGGTTGTGTTTGCTCTAGACGGCTTTTGCTTCCGCCGCGTACTCGCCCGCCCGCTCCTCCGGCATCATCGGCTTGCCGCGGGCCTGCTCGCACAGCTTGCGCCAGCCGATGATGCTGGTGTCCGGCCGGAACAGTTCCTCCGGCGGCGTGTTCATCATCTCGACCACCCGCGCATCCTGGTCGTTGAATTCGCCGTGGAAGAACCAGCGCAGGTAGGTCCAGTAGCGAAACTTGAACAGGAGCGCATCAAGTCCGGTCGTCTGCTTCATCGCGACCTGGATGTAGCGGTGGTTCCCCGGCGTGGTCGGCACATACCACTCGAAGTGCACCCACTCGCCGAAATGGATTCGCAAGGTACAGGGCAGGCGGATTGATGCGCGCGACAACACCTTGGTGGTTTTCCAGGGCTTCATCTTCGGCCAGGTGCCAAGGCCGGGGTACTCGCTCTGGAAGGCGTGGCCGGTGCCGCTGCGGGTGATCCAGCCCTCCGGCTCGTGCTTGATCTCGGAGTGCACCCACGCGGGCGGGTGACGGAAGGTGACGAAGATCGAATCGCGGTGAAGGTACTTGCCATGGGCTTCGTCGAAGCCGTTCTCGGCGCCGTAGCGCCAGTCGCCCGGACGCTCCGAGACGCGGATTCCGGTCACGGTATCGGCGTGGAGCAACTCCGAGGGAATGTCGACCGAGGGGTCCGGCGCCTCGCCGATGCCGTTGTAGATCCAGATCAATCCGGCAAGAACCCTGACCGGGTACGAACGCACTTGCATCTGGCCGCGCATAGGCGAATCGGGGCCGTCGGTGAGTGCAGCCTCGAGATTTCCGGTCTTGAGATCGAAGGTCCAACCGTGATAACGGCAGGTGAAGGTGCCGGGAAACTCCTGCTTGCCGATGGAAATGCGGATGCCACGGTGCGGGCAGCGGTCCTGGAGCGCATAGACCTGCCCCCGATCGCGGTAGAACATGATCCGCTTGCCGAACAGCACGAGTGATTCGGGTTTGCTGCCAAGCTGGTCTTCCCGCATCACCGGGTACCAGTAGTCCTCGAAGCCGAGCACCGCTGCGTCGTAGACCGGAAAGCGCGTCACCCCGCGCGTGGTTCCGGTGACCTGCCATCTGGCGTTCATGGTTCGCTCCTCACAAGCTCAATGCGCAAGGCCGAGTTCGGACCGTTCACGCGTGCACGTGTCGATGACGACGCGGACAAGGCACTTGGTCAATTCCATCATTCCGTCGAGTTCCACCACTCCCATGGAGAATGTCCCCGCATACGGCACGGGACGCCTGGGCGGCGGGATACCGATTCGCGCAGTCGGAATCCCGCGGCCTCGAAGAATGTTCGCATCGGTCGCGCCGCTGGTGCCGGTGCGCGGCACGTGCGTCTGCCCCGCGACCGCCTCCCAGGCGCGAATCCCTGACTGGATGATCCAGTTGTCCTGTGGTGTGCTTGCGCCAGGCACCGCGAGCAACATCTCGCAGCTGAGTTCGAGACCCGGGTTCGCCGCCTTGATCCGGTCAAGGGCAGCGAGCAATTGTGCACGCGCAGCCATCGGGTCGGTGCGCGGACTGAGCCGCAGATCGAGATACACATCGCACGCCGCCGGAATGAAGGTCGGCTTGTAGGTCCAGCCTCCCTCGATCGCGCCGATGCTGCCTTCGGGTTCGACGAGCCCTGAGGTGTTCGCCTTCGTGTATTCGGGAAACCAGGCCTCGAGCCCTTCGATCAGCTTGGTGACGAGCACGATCGGATTGCGATTATTCAGGCGTCGCCGCAGACCGGTATAGCCGAGGTCGCCGTGGACCCGGATGCGAAACCACGACAGCCCCACCTCTTCCCACGCCACCGCCCAGCCGCCTTTCGCGATCACCGCAAAATCGCCGCGGAAACCCTGCTCCAGCATGAAGGAACAACCGTTCCCCTGCCCGGTGTTGTGCCGCCCGAGCACCGGCCGCGTGTTGGTGGGCATGCCGCCCGCGCCGAGCCCGATCAGCAGATCGCCGCGCAAAGGCACGCCCGCACGGGCCACCGCCTCGGCCGCCGAAATCACGCAGGAGGCAAATCCCTTGGAATTTTCCGCACACAGTCCGATGACCAGGCCATCCGCAAGCGTCGCTTCCGGCTTCAGATCGGGCCGGATCGAGGGGCCCGCCCAAGGGAGATCTTCTTCAGGTATGCCGGTGAGATGGGTGTCGATCGGCGCGTACAGCAGCAGGTCGGCACCGCCGCCGGTTCCGCGATAACGCCCAAGGGCGTTGGCCTGACCCGCATCGATCACCTGACACGCGCCATCCAGTCCGTTGCACTTCAGGCGCTGGGCGAGATGCTCGGCAAGCGGCCGTTCCTCTCCGGTCGGGCTGGGAATGCCCACCATGCCGGCAACCAGTTCGCACATCGCATTGCGATCGAGCTGCGCAAGGCTGGCTTCCAGCCAGCGAGTCTGTTCGGCAGAAAAAGCGGGCGCGGTTGCGCCCGGATTGGCGTTACTCATGGATTCCCGCGATCAGATGATCTTCATGGCCGACTGACGCGCAAGATACCTGCACCGTTTTAATAAGTCTATACATTTGAGCGGCCCATTTTCTGTACGTACCCGGTCTAGATCGCCATCGCCTGGCCCGCAACGCCCGGTACTGCCGGCTGCCGCGGAATCTCGATGTTGTAGGTGTAGCGCTCCGCCGGATGCGTGTTGATGCCGACCGTCACCACGCGATTGCGCGCATCCATGAAAAGCCGTATCAGCTGAAGCGCAGGCTGGCCCGCATCCGCGCCCAGCGGCTTCGCCATCACCGAAGGCAGGCCCATTGCGCGCAACTGGACCTGCACCGACTCGATGACCCGGCCGTATCGGCGCTCGACGTGCGCGAACATCGGGATCGGCGTGGGCGACAGGTCCTGCTCGATCTCCGAATAGTCCGGGTGAATGAAGGATTCGCAGTAAGAAATCGGCACCCTGGAGCCGATCGGGTAGCGAAGTCCGACTACGCAGAGCCACTTGCCGCTGGCACGATCCTCGCCCTTGAACAGGTCCGATGGCAGCTCCTTGCGCGACACCGCGGACACCCGCAACGGATACTCGATCCCGTAGCGCGCCCAGTCCTCGAGCAGCTGCTCGCCGCTCACCAGACCCTTGCCGGGAAAGCGGGAAAGTATCTTCGTCCCGCTTCGCTGCCGCCGCAGGATGACGCCCTTTTCCTCGAGCAGGGCGAGCGATTGCCGGATGGTCCCGCGGCTCACCTTGAACTTGAGGCTGAGTTCCTGCTCGGGTTCGAGCACGTTGCCCACCGCGAGCGCACCGGATTCGATGTCCTTCAGCAACTTGTCGGCGATCTCGAGATAGCGCGGTCGCGACGCCGCACTCTTGCCGGGTCGCTTCGACTTCAGGACCGACGATCGCCGCGTGGTCATGTTTTTTTCCCTTCGAGGAAGCGCCGCTCGAGTTCGCCCGCCTCGGGAAGCCCGACGATCGCCTCGCGCTCGGCGAACGACACCATCAGTTCAGGATCATCCGCCGCGCTCACGTCCTCGCGCTGAAGCAGCTCGAGCGCCCGCTTCATCGCCATGATCGCCGCGCGCTGCAGGTGCGACGGCCAGATCACGATGCGGTAGCCGAGCGTGCGAAGGTCGGCGGTGGACACGAGAGGCGTCTTGCCGCCGCTGTACATGTTCATCAGCAACGGCACCCTGAAATGAGCGGCCATGCGCTCGACTTCGGAGCGTGACTCCGGCGCCTCGACGAAGAGCACGTCCGCGCCCGCCCCCACATAGAGTTCCGCGCGACGGATCGCGGCGTCATAACCCTCGACGCCGCGCGCATCGGTGCGGGCGATGATCACAAAGTCCGGATCGCGTCGTGCCGCGCACGCCGCCTCGATCTTGAGCGCCATCTCGTCCGCGGGGATGAGTTGCTTGCCTTCGTAATGCCCGCAGCGCTTGGGCGTGACCTGGTCCTCAAGATGCACGCCGGCAATCCCCGCCGCCTCGAACTCCTGCACGGTACGGATAACGTTGAGCGCATTGCCGTACCCGGTATCGGCATCCGCGATCACCGGGATGGCCACCGAACGCGCCATCGACCGTGCGCGATCGATGGTTTCGTTCATTGTCACCAGGCCGATGTCCGGGTAGCCCATCGAACGCGCCACGCCGCTGCCGGTGAGATGGATCGCCTCGAACCCCGCAGCCGCAATCATCCTTGCCGAGAGCCCGTCGGTCGCGCTCGGGGCGCGAATCAGCCCGGGCCGGGCGAGCATTTCGCGCAGCAGTCCGGCGGCACTGGTCTTGCGGTTGACATGCGACAGCATCGAGATGCTTCTCCTGAAAGTGGCCGGCGCCTGCGTACTCAGGCGCTGGCGCGCTGACGTGCGAGCCGGTTGCGGAAATTGGCCTCCCAGCCACCGATTCGTATCACGTCGAGCAGGGTTTCGGGAAGCGCTTCGTACTGCCGCTCGGTGTTGCGGGTCAGGTTGCGGAACACGCCGGTGGCGAAGTCGACCTCGAGCATGTCGCCGCAGGACACCTCGCCGCCGACGCCGGGGCAGTTGGGCAATATCGGCAGACCCGAATTCACCGCGTTGCGAAGGCTGCCGCGCGGAATCGACTCCAGCACCAGCCCGACTCCAAGCGCACGCAATCCAAGCAGCCCCTGGATGTGCGGATTGCCCTGCGCGAAGCGCCGGCCGCCGACGATGATGTCACCCGGCTTCGCCTTCTTCGGGAAGTCCGGGTCAATGCCTGTCGCGGCGAACTCGCGAAGGACTTCGAGTCGCGTCTCGCGCGAAATCGCGAAGCGCAGGGGCATCAGGTCGCCATCCACCGCCACGTTGTCGCCGAACAGCCAGCAGCGCCCCTTGAACTGAAGGCTTTGCGATGTACTCATCAGGCGTTCCCCATCATCTCGCGCGGATCGGTGATCACCCCCGCCACCGCGGCACAGGCCACGGACGCGGCGGAGGCGAGATAGACCTGCGCATCCGAGGGGCCGAGCCGTCCCGGGTCGTTCCGTGTGCCGGTGTTGATCGAGGTTTCCCCCGGGGCGAGCGGCGCGATCCGCCCGGCGGCGCACGGCCCACATCCCGGTGCCGTCACGATCGCGCCCGCCTCGGCGAACACCTGGATCAGCCCCTCGGCGGACGCTTCGGCAAAGATCGCATGCGTCGCCGGCGTGATGAACATGCGCACCGTCGGCGCAATCTTGCGTCCACGGAGCACCGCCGCCGCGCTTCGCAGATCGCTCAGCAGGCCCGAAGCGCAGGAACCGATGAAGGCGTGGTGCACCGGCACACCGAGCGCGGCGGTGATCGGCGCCACGTTGTCCGGACGCGGCGGAAGCGCCACCTGCGGAGGCACGTCATCAAGCCGGCATTCCACCTCGAGGACGAAGTCGGCATCCGGATCGCTGTGCACCATGTCCGGGTCCGACAACCCGCGCGCCGCCATGTAGGCGCGGGTCATCCCGTCGGGAATAACGATCGCGGATTTCGCGCCGATCTCGATCGGCGTGTTGCACAGCGTGAAGCGCGCATCGAAGGGCAGGTTCTGCAGGCCCTCGCCCGAGAATTCGACCGTGGTGTAATCGACGATTTCCGGATCGAGATCCGCGAGCAGCTTTTGCGCCACGTCGCGCACCGACACCCACGGGCCGAGCTTGCCGCTCACCCTGACCCGCACCGTCTTCGGCACCCGCAACCACACCGAGCCGAACGCGAGCACATCGGCGATTTCCGTGAGGTAGGGAATGCCGAGCGCGCCGACCGCGCCGTAGTTCGGAACGTGCGTGTCATAGGCGGCCACGTACATCCCCGGATGGATCAGCCCCATCTCGACCGGAAACACATGGCCATGGCCGCCGCGGCCGACATCGAAGAACCGTCCGATCCGGTATTTCTGCACCAGATCGCGCACTTTTTTCTGGCGTTGTGCCGCCTCGGGCGAGACCGCGAGCGGTTCGTGGTCGGTGACAAACACCACCTTTTCCGGCTCGGCGAGTTTCTCTATTCCGTGATCCTCGAGCACGCGACCAACGGTGGCCGCGTACCAGTCGTGGACGAACACGATGTCCGGCACCGGTTCGATGACCTCGCCTGCACGCACCTTCCTGCCCATCGCGCGCGACAGTATTTTTTCCGACGTGGTTTGTGGCATCGTGATCGTGTCTCGTCCGCGAATTTTGGTCGGCCCGCGAGGGGCTGCAGCATGCGACAGCAGGCTGCAGGCTGCAGGCATCGTATGTATAGTCCACATTTAAGTACATACAATTGAAACGCGCCAAGTCTAGTCCAAATCGGCGCTTGATTTATAACCGCCGCGCGGAATTCAATAGTCCGGCGCGAACCCCATCCACGAAAGCAGGTATGGCATTCAAGATCGGCATAGACGTCGGCGGCACCTTCACCGACTTTCTACTGATGACACAGGGTGGGTCGACGTTCACCCACAAGGAACTCTCCACGCCTGCGGACCCGTCGCTCGCGGTGATGAGCGGCCTCGCGGCGCTCGCCGGGAAAACCGGTGCGGATTTCGCGCGCTTCATGAAATCGGTCTCGATCATCGTGCACGGCACGACGGTGACGACCAACGCGGTGCTCACCGGCAATGTCGCGCGCACCGGCCTTGTCACCACCCGCGGCTTTCGCGACGCGTTGCAGATGCGCCGCGGCGTACGCGAAGTGATGTACGACAACCGCTTCCATCCGCCTGCGCCGATCGTCCCGCGCCACCTTCGGCTTCCCGCCACCGAACGGGTCGACGCCGCAGGTAATCAACTGACCGGGCTTGACCGCAACGACATAGCCGCCGCGGTGGAGACTTTCCGCCGCGAACAGATCGAGGCGGTCGCGATCTGCTTCATGCACTCGCATGCCAACGCCGGCAACGAAGCCGAGGCGGCACGACTGATCCGAGAGGCGCTGCCGCAGGCGTATGTGTCTGCGTCCTCCGAGGTCCTGCCGCAGGTGCGCTTCTACGAACGCACCAGCACCACCGTGCTGAACGCGGCGGTCGGCCCGATCCTCGCGCGCTACCTCGGCAACCTCACACGCAAGCTCGATGAGGTGAAATACACCGGCACGCTGCTCATCATGCAGTCCAACGGCGGCGTCGCCTCGCCCGCGGCAGTGTCGAAACTCGCGGCGATGACCCTGCTCTCCGGCCCCGCCGCCGCGCCGGCCGCCGGTCTCGCCTGCATGCAGGCAAGCGGCAAGGACAGCTTCATCACCATCGACATGGGCGGTACCAGCTTCGATGCCGCGCTCGTGCGTAAAGGCGAACCCTCCGTCACCACCTCGGGCACGGTGAACCGCTACGCGCTCGCGCTGCCGAGCATGGAGATCAACACCGTCGGCGCGGGCGGCGGCTCGATCGCCTGGATCGACGACGGCGGCCTTTTGCGCATGGGGCCGCAAAGCGCGGGCGCCGCCCCGGGTCCGGCGTGTTACGGACGCGGCGGAACGGAACCCACCTGCACTGACGCCAACCTCGTGCTCGGCTACATCTCGGCCGACTTCTTCGCTGGCGGCCGGATGAAACTGGACGTGAAAGCCGCCGAGCGCGCTATACGCGAGCGCATCGCCAAGCCGCTCGGCATGGACGTGGTGCAGGCCGCGCACGGCATGATCCAGGTGATCAACGTGAACATGGCCTCCGCGATCCGCGAGATCTCGGTACAGAAGGGCTACGACCCGCGGGAGTTCCCGATCCTCTGCGCAGGCGGCGCCGGTCCGATCCACGGCGCCGCGATCGCCGCCGAACTCGACATCCGCAGCATCGTGGTTCCGCGTGACTCCTCGATCTTCTGCGCCTCCGGCATGCTTCGCACCGACCTCAAGCGCGACTATGTGCGCAGCCTCGCCCAGCCGCTGCCGCAAGGCCGCGAGAAGAACGAGCGCATCCGGGAACTGCTCGACGAGATGGCGAACCAGGCACGCGACACGCTCGCCGCCGAAGGCATCTCGCGCGCGAGGCAACGCCTGCACTACAGCCTTGATCTGCGCTATCTAGGCCAGTATCACGAGGTGAGCGTCCCGGTGCCCGCTCCGCTGCTTGCGAAGACGGACTGGGGCCGCATCCGCGATCTGTTCCACGAACATCACGACCGGATGTACGGCTATTCGCTCAAGGACGACGGCACGGTGGTGGAACTCCTGAACGTGCGTCTCACCGCGATCGGCGTCACCGCAAAGCCCGCCGCCACGCGCCAGCCGCGCGGCAAGCCGAATCCGGCGCATGCGCTCAAGGGCCGGCGCCCCGCCTATATTCCCGAACGCGGCCGGTTCGCGCAGGTTCCGGTCTACGACGGCGACCGCCTCGTTCACGGCAACCGCATCGCGGGCCCGGCGATCATCGAGAGCGTCAACACCACCATCGTCGTGCCCGCGCGCTACCGGGCCGACTACGACGCACAGGGCAACTGCCTGCTGGGAGCGGTTTCATGAAAAAAAGCAAGCCTGTCCGCTCCCGCGCCGCGCCGGCCCGGCGCAAGGTCGACCCGATCCAGGTGTCGGTGCTGCAACGAAGGCTCAAATCCATCACCGAGGAAATGGGCCTCACCCTGCTGCGCACGACGCGCTCGCCGATCCTCAACGAGGCGCGCGACTTCGTCACCGGCCTGTACGACGAGAAGGGCCGCATGCTCGAACAGACCGAGTACATTCCGGTGCTCGCCTTCGCGCTGCAACCGGCCTGCGAGAACGTGGTGCGCTTTTTCGGCGACGACATACACCCGGGCGATGTCATTCTGCATAACGACGTGTTCAGCGGCGGCAACCAGAACAACGACGTGGCGGTGTTCAAGCCGATCTTCCACGGCAAGAAACTTGTGGCCTGGGCGGCGTGCAAGGGCCACCAGGCGGACATCGGCGGCGCGGTGCGCGGCGGCTACAACCCGGAGGCGCGCGAAGTCTGGCAGGAGGCGCTGCGCATCCCCGCAGTCAAGGTGGTCGATCGCGGCACACTGCGACGCGACGTGTGGAATCTGATCTTCTCCAACATCCGCCTGAAGATCGTCGAGGAAGACATCCGCGCGCAGATCGGCGGCTGCACCGTCGGCGAGCGCGGCTACATGGCGCTGATCGAACGTTTTGGCGACAAAAATCTGGAAGCGCTGCTCGAACATCTGTTCGACAGCACCGAGAAGATGGTGAGAAAGGAGATCGAGGCGATTCCCGACGGCGTGTACCTCGGCGAATCCTGGGCCTTCTATGACGGCGTGACCGATGGCACGCGGATGAAGATCAATCTCGCGGTGACGGTGAAGAGAGACGAGGTGACATTCGATTTCACCGGTTCCTCGCCGCAGACACCGGGCTTTGTCAACGCGCCGCATTCGGCGACCGCGTCCGCGCTGCTGCTCACCTTCCTGATGCTGATCAAGCCCGACATCCCGCACAACGCCGGGCTGCTGCGCCCGATTCGAATCATCAATCCGGAAGGCTCGTTCCTCAACGCGAAGTTCCCGGCCGCCACCACCTTCGGCAATTCGATCACCGGGCCTACGTCCGATGCGATCTTCCGCGCCTTCTCCAAGGCCCTGCCCGAACGCGTGACCGCCGGATGGAACCGCTTTCTCGGTTGCGCGATCTCCGGGCTCGATACCCGGCACAACCATCCCTACGTGGACATCCTGTTCCTGTCGCTCAAGGGCGGCTCGGGCGGCACCCATGGGGCCGACGGCTACGACCATATCGGCCTTATCAACTGCGCAGGCGGCATCCTCGCGCAGGATTACGAAATGTTCGAGATCCACGATCCGCACTTTCTGGTGAAGCACGAATACCTGCCCGACTCCGCCGGCGCCGGCCGCTGGCGCGGCGGCCTCGGCGTGGAAACCGAGTTCATCCTGCAAGGCGAAAACGTGACCGGAGTAGCCTTCGGCGACGGCGTCGAGGAGGAAGCGCGCGCCTTCGGCTTCTTCGGCGGGAAGTCCGGCACGAAGAATGCGATCACCCTGCGCTATCCGGACGGAGAAACCCGCAGCGCGAAGACCAAGGAAATCATCCGCGGCATCCCGCAGGGCACGGTATTCCACCAGGTCGCGGGCGGTGGCGGCGGCTACGGCGATCCGCACGAACGCCCGGCGGATCTCGTGCTGGACGATGTGCGCAACGGCTCGGTCAGCATCGCCGCCGCAAAGAACGACTACGGCGTATTCATCGACCCGAAGACAATGACCATCGACTCAAGCAAAACCGCTGAACTGCGACGCAGCAAGGCCTGACATCGCGCGAATCGAAGCAGCACCAACAACAGGAGACACACCATGGACCTCAAACTAAAAGGCCGTACCGCCCTGATCACGGGCGGATCGCAGGGCATCGGATTCTCGATTGCCCAGTTTCTCGCCGCCGAAGGCTGCTCGATCATCCTGATCTCCCGCACCGAAGCGGATCTGAACTCGGCCAAGCGACGGCTGGAGAAAGACCACGGCGTCCCGGTCACCATCCACGCGATCAATCTCGCCGAGCGCGGGCGGCCGCAGGAACTCGCAGCGAAATATCCTGATCTCGACATCCTGGTGAACAACGCCGGCTCCACCCCGCGCGGCACGATCCTCGATGTGGACGAAGACCGCTTCCGCGCCGCCTTCGATCTCAAGGTGTTCGGCTACATCAACATGTGCCGCGAGTTCTACCGGAACATGAAGGCGCGCCGCAAGGGCGTAATTATCAACATCCTCGGCAACGGCGGCGAAGCGCCGGACGCGGGCTATATCGCGGGCGCGGCGTGCAATGCCTCGCTGATGGCCTTCACCCGTGCGCTCGGCGGCCAGAGCGACCGCGACGGCGTGCGCGTGGTCGGCGTCAACCCGGGTCCGGTTGCGACCGAGCGATTGATCGGCCTGATGAAGACCGAGTCCAAGCGAGTACACGGCGACGAATCGCGCTGGGAGGAATTCTCCAAGGGCTTTCCCTTCGGCCGCGCGGCGAAGGTCGAGGAAATCGGCGCAACCGTCGCGCTGCTCGCCTCCGACCTGTCGAGCTACACCACCGGCACCGTGGTCACGATAGACGGCGGCATGGTCAACAGCGGTTCGCTGATCTGAACCGCGGTTCGTTGATCCGGGCCGCGGTTCGCTGATAACCCTGGCCCTACGAGCGCCGCACGCCCAGACGCTCGTAGAACGCCTCCCAGAACTGCAGGCGTTCGAGGTGCGGCACACCGCCCACCGACGGCGTGTCGTTGAAGTGCATCACCGTCGGACGGCGCTCGCTGAACTGCGGCCAGTCGGGCAGGCCGGGACCGTTCGGGTCGCCGTTGCGCGCGAAGTTGGTCCAGTAAGTCGAGATCGACTCCGACAGTTGCCTGTCGACGTAGGTCCACGGCCAATCGCGCACATTCAGGTTGCGGTAGATGTACGGGATCTCGGTGCCGTGGAAGGCGCCAAGACGTTCGCCGGTGTCTTCGGAATACGTCGCGCCCGGCGGAAACGGCGGGCGCTTGTTGTAGCGGTAGTGGAATACCTTCGCGCTGCCGGTGGCCGCCTGCCAGCGCACCCAGCGCCAGTTCTGGTAGATGAAGTTGCGATCGCCGATCACCGCCTTGTTGGCATACCGCGCCTCAAGATCGTTGCCCGCCGGATAGAGCCGCAGGAACTCGTCGGCCTGATCGCCGTAGTCCGCCTTCGCCTGTTCGATGTAGGCAGCGAGGCTCGCCGCCGGCGGCATGGTCGCCCCCTCGTTCTCGGTGGTGCCGGCGATCAGCGGCACGTCGTGCTGGCCGCCGCGCGCGAACACCTCCGCCGCGCTCTCGGGAATGATGTAGCCATCGGTAATCGCATAGGACGTATCCCACGCACCGCGCGCCGCGCGCGCCGGATCGAACACCCCGCCGCTTTTCGGATCGGCACCGCGACCCGCGAGTTGCAGCTCCCGCGCGGGCAAGGCACGCAATTGCGTGGCGGTCTTCGCACCAAGCGTCGTGGCAAGCGCGGCACCACTCTTCTCGGCGGCATCGAGGCTCTGCGTGCAGTCACCGGTGGCCGAGGTTTCTCCGATCGAACCGAACGCCGCACCGCTCTGGCCGATCGCGCGATGAAACAGGCCGCGCGAGACCGGTGAAATCATGTGGACGCTCACGCTGAAGGAGCCCGCCGATTGGCCGAAAATGGTGACGCACCTCGGGTCCCCGCCGAAGGCCGCGATGTTGTTGCGCACCCACGCAAGCGCGCCGATCTGGTCCATCAGGCCGTAGTTGCCCGAGGCGTGCTGTGGCGACTCGCGGGAAAGCGCGGGATGCGCAAGAAAGCCGAGACGCCCGAGCCGGTAGTTCACCGTCACCAGCACGATGCCGCGGCGCGCAAGCTGCTCGCCATCGAATATGGGCAGCGCGCCCGAGCCGAGGTAGTAGGCGCCGCCGTGGAACCACACCATCACCGGACGGCGCTCGTCGGCCGAAGCCGCACCGGTCCAGACATTGAGCGTGAGGCAATCCTCACTTTCGGGTTCGCTGCCGAACCAGCCAATGGATTCCGGCGCACGCGAGGGCTGGAAGCAGCGCGGACCGAACTTGTCCGCCGCTCGCACCCCGCGCCAGGGCGCAGCGGGCAGCGGCGGACGTAAGCGAAGCTCGCCCAGCGGCGGCTGCGCATAGGGCACGCCCTTGTAGGCGCGCACTGCTCCGTCAGCGGTGCGCACGCCCGAGAGCAGACCCGCGTCGATTTTCACAACCGTGTAATCGGTGCACTTCGCGGTGCTCTTCGATGTCGCCATGTTCCCCTCCTGTTGTCTGCCGCGGCGCCGTTGCAAGACGCCGTCAAAACTCGTGGCTAGACGTTGTCGTACTCGCCCTGCGTCACCAGCGCATTCTCGGTCACGCCGCGAATCGCCGCCCGGGCCATCGCGAGCCGGGTTTCGATTGCGCTGGCGCCGATATGCGGGGTGGCAAGAAAATTCGGCAGGCGGAGCAGTTCGTCGTCGGTGCAGGGCTCGATCGCAAACGCATCCGCGCAGGCGGCGAACATCGTCCCCGAGGCGAGGCGTTCGCGCAGCGCCACCTCGTCCACGATGAAGCCGCGGCAGGTGTTGATCAGCACGCAGTCGCTGCGCAGCCGGTCGAGCGTCGCGCCGTTGTACAGGTTGCGGGTGAGATTGGTGAGCGGCAGGTGCAGCGAGAGCACCTCCGAGCGCTCGAGGAGTTCGTCAAAGCTCACCGCGGTGACGCCGTGCTGCCGGTAGAAGTCGAGTTGCTCCGCGTCGTTGCGGATATCGCAGGCGAGCACGGTGCAATTGAAGGGCTTGAGCAGCTGCACCAGAACTTTCCCGATATGGCCGCAGCCGTGGATGCCGAATACGCGACCGGTGAGCAGACGACCGAGGTTCTGCCGCGGCCGGGAGCCGGCGCGCATCGCGTGGTTGACCGAGGCGACGCCGCGCAACGCGGCGATCGAAAAGCACATTGCGAGCTCGGCCACCGCGAGCTTGTTCACCCCGCGGGTGTAGCCAAAGCGCAGTCCGTGCTTGCGGATCGCCTCGAAGTCGATCGACTCGACCCCGACGCCGAACTTGCCGATCGTGCGCAGCTCGGGCAGCGCCGAGAGCACGCGGTCGTTGATTGCCTCCATGCCGATGATCGCCGCGTCGCAGCCGCGCAGGAACTCGATCACCTCGTCCTCGTCGAACAGGCGGTTTTCTTCATGGAGCTTCGCATCCGGGTAGGCGCGGAGCAGTTCATCGCGCAAGGGGCGGACGGTAGCCATCAGCCCGACCGGTACGCCGAGACGAATTGTCATGCGGTGAATCTCCTTTGGACAGTGCGGTGGCACCGCCGGCGCCCCTGACGAACGCGACGGTCTTGTTATTGATCACCCCGAGTGTCGTGAAGATACCGCCCGCGGTCAAGCCGGCAGCGCTTATTCAGCGCATAAGCAGGACGAATGGCTCCTTCGGTCATTGCGAGCGCAGCGAAGCAATCTCCTCCGTCATGCCCCTCGCTGCTTCCCTTTCAATGCCTGACGGTTTATCACCGGGTAGAAGTTGAACATTTAATTGAAAACCCTAGAACCGGAGCCTGAAATCGGACGATTCTTGTTCAAAACTGGTACAAATCCTTCCTTGGCTACGCCTTCCAGCCTGCAGGTGCCGGAACCGCGCAGGCCTTCGCTGCACCAGGGGGTATCGCCGGGGTTTGACGTGCGAGAACAGGGTGGTGGTCTTGTCCAGCATGACGGGCTCCTCAAAAGGATTCATGAAGTGCGGCGTAATGCGGCGCGCCGCGTTGCCTCGCTTCTTTTGTGCTGCGATGATGCCGACTGCCCGTACCACGCGATGCGCGTTCGCTACTCGCTTGAGTGGATGAATTCCCTCAGGATCGGATAGATCCGCCCTTCCCAGCGACGTCCGTTGAACACGCCGTAATGGACCACGCCGGTCTGGACATGGTGCTGCCGCAAATACGGCCGCACCTTGGTGCAGAGCTCCTGCGCGGCGAGCGTCTGGCCGACCGCGCGCTGCGCGCGCGTTGCCGCTCGATCTGCGGCGAGATGCACTCGGGCTTCACGTCGCTGCGCTCCGCCCTGCCGATTAACCTGAGAGGACATTTTTCGGGTTTCAAGGTGTGGTCGCGTGCGCAGTCGGACATCGAGCGCGTGGCCTAGATCTGGCGCGAATGCATTGCAGCAAGCAAGGGTCCCTATCTCTTCGGCGAACGCGGTATGGCCGATGCGATGTACGCGCCGGTCGCTACCCGACTTCTCACCTACGACGTGAAGGTCGATCCGGTCTCCGCCGCCTACTGCAAAACGATCATGGCGATTCCCGAGATGCAGGAGTGGTTCGCCGCGGCAAAGCGGGAGCCCGACGAGATCGACGAACTCGAGGTCGAGTTCTAGAACCCACTACGCCGGTGCGTCACGCACCCGGATGGGCGCCTGCTCGGACATCGCTGCGTCACTGGGGCGCCCATGCCGCAAGGGCAGCCCGCAGAACCGAAGGCACGCCCGGGAGGTTAAAATCATCCTCGATGCGATTCCGGCAATCAGCCGGAAATCGCCTGCATTGGCCTGACCCACCACCTTGCGCCATTGGAGAACGAGCATGACCCCGAACAACACCCCGACCGGACACCCATCCGACGCCGCCACGGCTGGCACCCCCGCGACAGGCACCTCGGGCGGCGTGCAGCGAAGCGCGATCGACAGGCTGCCGGTGATCGATGTCAGCCCGCTTCTTGTACCGGGCGACCGGGCTGCGCGCGAACGCGTGGGTCGGCAAATCCGGCAGGCCTGCATCGATATCGGTTTTTTCTACATTTCCGGCCACGGCTTCTCGGAGGCGGAGATGCACGAAACGCTCGTGCAGGCACGGCGCTTCTTTTCACTGCCGCTGGAAACCAAGATGCAAAGCACCGTCACCGCGACGTCGGAGAAGATGGGCTTTCTCCAGGTGGGCGGCCTGAACCCCGCAGCCAACACCGCGAAGCGCCCGGACCTGAAAGAACGCCTGTTCCTTCCCCGCGAACCGGAAGCAGGTGACGTACCCTTCGCCCCGGCACCGTGGCCGTCCGAGGAGGCGTTGCCGGGCTTCGGCGTATTGATGAAGAACCAGATCGCAAGAAAGGTCCTGCTCGCGCGATCACTCGCACGCGGGTTCGCTCTCAGCCTCGATCTCGACGAAACCTGGTTCGACGATTATTACCTGCGCCCGGGCGTGGTGAATGCGCTCAACTACTATCCGCCGGCCGAGCCTTCCGCGCAGGGCGAACCTCAATGGGGCTTTTCGCCGCATACCGACTACGGCTCGTTCACCATCCTGCTGCAGGATGACCACGGCGGGCTGCAGGCGCAAAACAGCGACGGAGACTGGATTGATGTCCCGCACATCCCCGGGACATTCATTGTCAACGTCGGCGACCTGCTAGAGCGGTGGACCAACAATTTCTACGTCTCCACATTGCACCGTGCGATCAACCTGAAACACGCCGCGCGGATTTCCAATTCGTTTTTCGTGTACCCGGACCCGGCAAGCGAAATCCGCTGCCTCGATACCTGCCAGTCGCCGGAGAATCCGTCGCTGTTCGAACCGGTCAACTCCGGCGCCTATATCGAGTCCCTGTTCTCCCAGGTGTTCCGCACCGGCAGCGCCGCGCGCTCGGAACGCACCGCATCGCGCGTCGGCCAGACTGGGTATTGAGTCCGCGGGTATTGAATCTGCGGGACGACCCGGCGTTGGCTTTCGTCCGCGCAGACGCCGACGCTAGACGCCACCCCAGATCGTGCGCGCGACTTCCACAAGGCGCGCGAGCTTGGCTTCCTCGTCCGCCTCGGTGAGCGGATTGCCGCCGACGGAACTTGCGAACCCGCATTGCGGACTCACTGCCAGTTGCTCAAGCGGCGCGAAACGCGAGGCTTCGCGGATCCGGGCGGCGAGCGCATCGACGGTCTCGAGCGCCGCCTGCTTGCTCGACATCAGCCCCAAAACCACGACCTTGTCC
This sequence comes from Betaproteobacteria bacterium, assembly GCA_947466535.1. Lineage (GTDB taxonomy): Bacteria > Pseudomonadota > Gammaproteobacteria > Burkholderiales > SG8-39 > CAMBSA01. The sequence goes on along the minus strand of CANIEV010000056.1, from coordinate 134 downwards.
TTCGGCAGCATGCGTAGCGGCTCGAACCCGCCCGCGCGCGCGCTGTCGAATTCCAGAAAATAGCCCTGCACATTGATCCGGTTGAACAGCACATCCGCCACCGGATCGTAGCCGCCCTCCGCCGCCCAGTTGCC
>CANIEV010000055.1 GCA_947466535.1 Betaproteobacteria bacterium | reverse complement strand
GATCGCCTTCGTGCGCATGGACGGCGCCAAGTTCGTTTCGATCGATTCCTCGCACAACAAGGCGGTGAGCGCGGCGGCCTCGCGCGCACCCACCGGCCCGCGCGGCAACTCCGACATGGAAATCAAGCTCGCCATCACCACCCGCGGCCGCAACCTGTCGCTCAAGGGCGGCGTGCCGATCATTATCGATGGCATCTGCGTGGGCGCGGTGGGCGTGGGCTCCGGCACCGGCGAGCAGGACCGCGAGGTCGCACTCGCCGCGGTGGCGGCGATCGAAGGCGCGAAAACGGATTTCGTGTTCAAGGACTGAGCGGGTCAGCAACAGGATTGCTTCGCTGCGCTCGAACGAGCACAGGATTGCTTCGCTTCGCTCGCAATGACAGCACGTCGTCATCGCGAGGAGCGTAGCGACGAAGCGATCTCACCCGGCACCAAGGCAACTACCTACTTGCTCCACTTCGCGAACTCTTCCTCCTGCGCAGCCAGCAGCGCCTCGATGCGCTGGTTGGCGCCGGAGAGATCGCCGATCAGCTTGCCGTGGGCGATTTCCTTCAGCTTCGAGGGTTCCCCCGCTTGCATCGATAGCGACTTCTCGATGCAGTAAGCAATCTCGGCTTCATCCGGCGGCAGAATCAGCACACCACCGGTGGATGCAAGCACCACGTCGCCAGGCGTCACCGCCACGCCGCCGCAGGACACCGGGATGTTGATCGCCCCGCCCACGCCGATGAATTTGGCGGTGAGCACCGCCTCGCCGCGGCACCACACCGGCAGGTCGAGATCGCGGATCTCCTCGAAATCGCAGGCAAGCCCGTCGAGGATCACCGCGGCGATGCCGGATTTTTTCATCGCTGCCGCCACCACGCCGCCCATGCACGCATGGCGCCGGTCGCCGAGGCGGTCGATGATCAGCACATCGCCCGGGCGGCAGCGGCTCACCACGTAATGCAATAGCGCCGAATCGATCGCCGGCATGCACACCGTGACCGCGGTGCCGGTGATCCGATGACCGGGATGCACCGAACGGATTTCCGGATCGACAAAGCCGTAATGCCGGAAGTGGCCGATAGTAGTGGGATCGACGCCGCGCAGGCGCGCGAGCATGTCGGGATCCGCCTGGGGCGGCATGGGGCAGACTTTGAGCATGATTGATCCTCGGTTATATCTGCAATTGTGCCGGAATTCTCTTTACCGCCAAGGCGCCAAGGACGCGAGGAGAGGCGCGCCAGGAGCACCTTCGTGTCGTGTCATTGCGAGCGAAGCGAAGCAATCTCTACTCGGCATCGCGACAAGTTGAGATTGCGTCGTCGCTACGCTCCTCGCAATGACAAGACTCGCGGTTTTTTCTTGGCGTTCTTGGCGGTTGGGTAGCGATTTCGCTGACAGGCCCGTTCACTCGAGCTTCATCCCCGCCTGCTGTATCACCTGCGCCCAGCGCTTGATCTCGCTCTGCTGGAAAGCGCCGAACTGTTCGGGCGTGCCGCCGGCGGGTTCGACCGCGAGATCGGCAAAGCGCTTGCGCACATCGGGCAGCGCCATCGCGCGAACGAGCTCGGCGTTCAGTTTCGCAATGATCGGGCGCGGCGTGTTGGCCGGCGCGAAGATGCCGTACCAGAGAGACACCTCCATGCCGCTGTAGCCCTGTTCGGCAAAGGTGGGCACATCCGGAATCGGCGCGAGCCGCTGGTCGTGCGCCACCGCGAGCGCGCGCAGCTTGCCCGACTTGATATGCGGCACCTGCACCGGCGCACCGTCGATTGTAAGCGCCACCTGCCCCGCGATCAGGTCGGCCACCGCAGGACCGGTTCCCTTGTAGGGCACGTGCAGCAGGTCGACGCCCATGCGGTACTTGAACAGTTCGCCGGTGAGATGCGGCGGACTGCCGTCGCCGGCCGAGGCGAACGCGTACTTGCCGGGCGATGCCTTCGCAAGCGCGACGAACTCCTTCACCGAATTCGCGGGAATGCCGGGGTTGATGCTCATCACCAGCGGAATGTTACCGAGCAGGATAACCGGGGAGAAATCGCGCACCACGTCGTAGGGCAGTTTCTTGTTGAGCGTGGGCGCGAGCGCGTGGGTGGTCATCGACCCCACCAGCAGGGTGTAGCCGTCGGGCGCGGCGCGCGCCGCGGCTTCGGTGGCGATCACACCCGACCCTCCGGCGCGGTTCTCGACGAAAAAGGACTGTTTCAGCGCGTCCGACAGCGGCTGCGCGACGATGCGCCCGACGATGTCCGCGGCCCCGCCGGCGGCAAAGCCTGTGAGCATGCGCACCGGCTTGGTCGGGTAGTCCTGCGCGAAGGCGGGCGCTGCAAGCAGCGCGGTGACTGCGGCTACGAGGAGTTTGGAAATTGCTCTTTGCATGGTCAGACGGTCTCCTGCGTGATTCACGGGCTTCTGGAATTTCTCTTGACCGCCAAGACGCCAAGGCCGCCAAGAAAAGCGCGTCAGGGAAATGCGTTTCAAGTCATTGCGAGCGAAGCGAAGCAATCTGCTTTATCGCCGTGCCGATAGAGATTGCTTCGCTTCGCTCGCAATGACATCCCCCCCGCTTGGCGGCCTTGGCGTCTTGGCGGTAAAAAAAACTCCCGCCCCTCAACCGCGCTTGTGCGCAGCCACAATGTACTGCTGATCGCACAACTCGGCTGCGGTGAGCCCCGACTTGATCAGCCCCACCGAACGCATCTGTTCGATCTCCGCCTGGATGATCGCCGGGTCGATCCAGAGCAGCCCGTTCTTCGCCGCCGGCCCGCGGATGAACTCGGTGCTTTCCTTCAGCTCGGCGAGTTGCTGGGCGCGATCGAGACCGGGGCCACCGTATTTGTTCACCAGCAGGTCCGCGGTCTTCTCCGGGTTGGACAAGGCCCAGTCCCAGCTGCGGATCGACGCGCGCAGCCAGCGCACGGTGGCGTCGCGGTTGTCGCGAAGAAAGTCCTCCCGCGCATAGAGCACGCCCACGAGGTTCGGCGCGCCCGCGTCGGTCATGTTGAGCACATGCAGGTTCACGCCGCGCAGCCTGAGCATCATCCCCTGGTTGGTGGAATAGCCGTAATACGCATCGACCTGGCCGCTTGCGAGGATGCCCGGATCAGTGCCCACCGGAACCACGTTCACCGTCTTCGCATCGACCCCCGCCTCCTTGAGCATCTGGTTGAGCAGCGGACGCGCGGACGCGGGCAGGGCGAGCGTCTTGCCCGCAAGTTCCTTGATACTGCGGATCGGCTTGGCCGCGGGGCTCATGATGCTGCCCGGGCTTTTCTGGAACACCGAGCCGATGATCTTCACCGGGATGCCGCGATCGCGCGCCACGATCAGCGCCGCGCTTGGCCGATCACCCATCGCCGACTTGCCGGCGGCGACGTTCGCCACCGTGTCAATGCCCGGCCCGCCGGAATTGAACACCGGCTCGATCCCCTGCTCCTTGTAGAAGCCGTTCTCGATGCCGGCGAAGAATCCGCCGTACTGCATGCTCTTGATCCAGCTGAGCTGGAAGCCGACCGTGGTCGGAACCTGGGCGAACGCCGCAAACGGGAGCGATGCAATCGCTGCCGCTCCGGACTTGAGAAACTGTCGACGGCTCGTATTCGGGATCAATTTCATTTCCGGCTCCTTGTTCAGCAGGGCGCTGCAGACCTCTGCAACACAGCAAGAATGATGCAGCAAAAATCATTCCATTGGCTATGGCGTAAAAGCCACAAGTCTCCGGATTAAATTGGGGTCTGTCCCCGATTAAATGAAAACGCCGCCCGGAGGCGGCGTTTTCAGGAGCGATCGCGCCCTATTTGCCGGCCCGCTTTAGCTCTTCGCGGAAGGCCTTGAGCACTGCCTCGCCGTCGATGCCGCGCGCGTTCACGTCGGCGATCCATTCGGATTCGAATTTCTCGGTCTTCTCGCGCACTTCCTTGACCAGCTTCGGGTTGGCCTTGGCGATCTGCACCTTGGCTTCCCGCATCGCCTTGTAGCCGATCTCGCCCGCTGCGTTCCACGCCTTGCCGGCGCGGCGCGCCATCGAGTCGCCCGAGAGTTTCATGATGATGGCCTGGTCGTCCTTGGACAGCCTGTTGAATGCCGCGGGATTCATAAGCACCGCGTGGCTGTCGCTGTACAGGCCGCCAGGGAACTCGGTGGCGTACTTGATCAGCTTCTCCAGCTTGAACGACACCGGCGACTCGGCCGGGAAGAACACGCCGTCGACCACGCCCTGCGCCATGAGTTCGTAGGATTCGGGCGCCGGACGCATCACGGTGGTGACGCCGATCGCCGCACCCACATCCGCCGCCATGCCGCCGCCCACGCGGATCTTCAGGCCCGCGAGGTCGGCGAGCGAGTTGATTGGCCGCTTGGAATTGAAAATGATTCCGGGGCCGTGGTTGTAGATGGCGAGCAGAATCGTGCCCTCGTGTTCCTTCGCCTTGGCGAGATATTTCTCGTAGGTGCGCCACACGGCCACCGAGGAAATTTCCGCATCGTTGCCGCCGAAGGGCAGCACCGCGAACCGCGTCAGCGGAAAACGCGCCGGGGTGTAACTGTGCGAAATGAACACCAGATCGGCAAGACCCTCCTTCACCGCATCGAAGTGGCCGATCGGGTTGGTCACCATCTTGGGCAGGAACTGGAATCTCACACGCTTGTTGGTGGCCTTCTCGACATCCGCCGCCCAGCCGTGCATGAAATCCCGAACCAGAAAATGGCTGGGCGGCACCCACATGGATACCTTCAATTCGGTGCCCTGCGCCCGGACGGCGCCGGACACGAGCGATGCGGCGAGCGCTGCGCCGACGGCGATGAGCCTGGATGCTTTCATGCGATTCCTCCTCGTGAATACGACCTGCATGTTGCGCACCGCCCCCGTGGCCCGGCACGCGAGCCGTGAGCTTAGCGCAGTTTGCCGGGACAGGCCGGGGTGCCTCAGACGCAGTAGATATCGAGCAGGCTCGGGATGTCGTCGTTCTGCAACTGCACCTTCTTCGCCGCGATCCGCCAGCGCCCGTCGGTGTGGACCAGTTCGTATTCCGTCCGGCCGAAGTACACATGCTGCGCACGGCCGCGCACGAACAGCACATGGCAGGCCCAGGTGACGCGAAGCTTCATGCGCGCCACCGTCGGCGGTGCCGTGAAATCGAGGTGCGAGACCAGGTGCGCAGTACGCGGCAGCGGCGAGGACGCGGGCGACTTGCCCGACACGATCCGCACCACGCGGTCTTCCAGCCCCTTGCGGCTTTCATAGAAAAAATGCGACAGCCCGTTGTCGGTGTTGTCATTGATCGTGTTCTCGTCGTTCCACATCGGCACCCAGAACACGCAGTCGGGCAGGTACTGGTCGAGCCACTCGTCCCAGCGCCGCTCATCCAGCAGCAGGCCGTCTCGCTGCACCACGTCACGTCCCGTCTTGAACAGTCGCTCGATCTCCTGCTCGTTCATTTCGCGCCTCCGTTTCTTGCCACGCCATCGCGCATCAGGCGCACCCATTCGCGGTAGGGGGCGTGCATCGTCGCCTCGGTGGTGAGTTCGAAATCGCCCACCTGGCTGTGCAGCGGCCGGATGCCGAGTTCGGCCGCCATATCGTTGGCGCCCTTCTCCACCGAGTCGAAGCCGCGGAAATAGCCCTGCAGGTAGTCGTAGGGCTCGGCGGCGTAGCCGCGCTGGACGGATTCGAAACAGGCGATATCATCCGGCGTGGCAAAACCGCTGGCACTGAAAAAATCCTCGAACTGGCGAAGGCGGTGCCTGCGCGCGCCGATCTCCTCGCCGATCGGGGCGATGCAGTGCACCCGCATCTCGGTCAGCCCGACCGATATCGGCCGGAAGGTGCGCAGGTTGAGCGTCGTGGCATCCGCGATCTGGAAGTTCGGGAAGATCATCGCGATCTTGGACTTGAGCATCCAGTCGGCCTGCAGCGGCCCGAGCCGCGCCTTCACCTCGTCGATCGTGGCATACACCGGGCGCTTCTGCACTTCCGCCTGGTTGTTCCAGATGAGCGAGTGGCCGTGGGGAAAATCGAACATGCCGCCCAACTGCGTCAGGCGTTTTTTCCAGTCGTAGGACCGGTCGTCGGCCAGGCCCTCGCCACGGCTGCGCTTGGTCATCACGTCCATGTAGGACGCGTGGACCGAGGTCAGGTGGTAGGCATCCATCGCGTTGTCCATCTGCATCTTCCAGTTGGCGCGATAGGTGTAGCGCACGCGGCCGGGAATCACCTCCATGCCCTTGGGGCTCTGCTTCATCGCCATGTCGATGAAGGGCCGGATATCGCCGAGGTACTCCTCCAGCGGCGGCACCTCATCCGACAGGGATCCGAACACCAGGCCGCAATAGGAGGCAACTTTCGCAATCGGGATCAGATCGTGGCTGTAGGCGTCGAAGGACTTCGGGTACAGGCCCTTCTCGAGGTCCTTGATGTCGACGTTTCTCCCGGACGAATCGAAACCCCAGCCGTGATAGGCGCAGACGTGGTACTTGGACACGCCGTGCTCGGCGTGCGCGAGCTGCGTTCCCTTGTGCGGGCAGATGTTCAGGAACGCGCCGAGCACGCCCTTCGCATCGCGCGTCACCAGCACCGGCGTGCGCCCGATCCACGAGGTGATGTATTCGTGCGGCTTGGACACTTGTGACTCGGCGCCAAGAAAGCACCATGTCTTTCCGAACACGTGTTTCATCTCGAGTTCGAAGAGCTCCGGATCCGCGAACACGTCGCGGTGCACGCGGAAAATCTTTTCCCCGGGGCGATCGTCAACAAGGCCTTCGATTCGTTCCGTCCGCATCCGCGTCACTCCCGGTTCATGTTCGCAGCACGGGCGATTTTCTCGTACTTCGCGAGATCGGCCTTCATGATCTCGATGTAGCGCTCGGGCGTGGACGCCACCACCTCGCCGCCGATCGGGTCGATATGGTCGCGGATGAACTGCGGGTCGCGCACGATGCGCACGATCTCGGCATTCAGCCGATCCACGATCGGGCGCGGGGTGCCGCCCGGCAGAAGCACGCCGTACCAGGCATCGATGCTGTAGCCCGGCAGGCTGCCGGCTTCCGCCATGGTCGGCAGATCGGGCAGCAGGCGGATGCGCGAGGGCCCGGCCACCGCGAGCGCGCGCACGCGCCCGGCGCGCATCAGCGGCAGCAGCGTGTTGATCACGCCGATCGTGAACGTGATTTCACCCGAGAGCAGCGCCGGCACGATGCCAGAGGCGCCCTTGTACGGGACGTGCACGATATCGGCGCCGGTCATCGAGCGAAGCAGTTCCCCCGCGAAATGGTGAGGCGAGCCGACGCCGGCCGAACCGTAGGTCACCTGCCCCGGCTTCGAACGCGCCAGCGCAAGCAACTGGTTCATGCTGGTGATCTGAGAGTTCGAATTTACCGCGAGGATGAAGGGCACGCTGTTGATCAGCGACACCGCCTCGAAATCACGGAGCGGGTCGTAGGGCATCTTCACGAACAGGCTCGGGCTGACGACATGGTTGTTGGGCGAAAGCAGCCAGGTGTAGCCGTCGGGCGGCGCCTTGGCCACGAAGTCAGTACCGACATTGCCGCCCGCGCCGGGCTTGTTCTCCACCAGCACCGGCTGGCCGAGCGCCGCTGGCAGGCGTTCCGCCAGCAGGCGCGCGATGTTGTCGGTCCAACCGCCAGGTGCGAGCGGCACCACAAAGCGGATCGGCCGGTTGGGCCACACGCTCTGGGCGCGAACCCCGGTGACGGGTGCGGCAGCCAGAGCCGCGGCACTTGCGAGAAAACTGCGTCGATCGAACATGCGAATCCCCAATCAGGACTTCAGGAAGGGACCGAACAAGGGGACGATGCCCCCGTGTTCAGTTCCGGTATTTGAACAAGGCGCGTCGGAGTATCCCCCTGCTCGGGAATTCGCCCAGCGCCGCCCCGTCTTGCGACAACCGGTCCCACTCGACGGCAAAGCGCCTGCTCCCGCGTACGCCCCCATGTATCAGCCAATTTTCCCGAGACTTGCCATCGCACGCTCCTGCGGACCGAAATCCGTCCATTTCGGCAGCGGTATCGCCTGGTTGATCTGCTTGTGCTGAAGTGCGAGGTCGTGGGCGACAGTCATGTTCGCTTCGGTCATGTCGCCGTTGACACCAAATCCGCGGATGCGCAGCAATTCGTCATAGGCACGCTCAACCACCGCCGACTTGGACGAAGGCGAATATTTCATCATCACCTCGACCGTCCCCGACTTGTTGCGCACGATATAGCGGCAGGCCTGGATCACCGCACGCGTGATCGCGGTCGCGGCGGCGGGATTTTTCTCCAGCAACTCGCTGCGCAGAATCAGGACTTCAAAGGGATAGTTCGGGATGACTTCGGCCACCGAGGTCATCAGCTTGATATTGGGGTCGGCCGCGGCCTCCATCGCATAGTCGATGTGCAGAAGCGCGCCCTTCACGCGGTCGGCAAGCAGCGCGAGCATCCGGTCTCGCCCGCCCCCGACGCTCAGCCACTGCAAGCCGTCGCGCGGCACCTTGGCAGTCTCGAGCAACGGGAACATCAGGTACTGCGAGATCGCGCCGGGGCGCGATACCGCGAACGGTTTGCCGCGCAGGTCTGCGACCGAGGCAATTTCCTTTCGCACCGCGACCATGTAGGAAAGCCGCGCCGCCGGCGCCGACACCGCACGGATCGGGTGCCCTGCAACCGCCGCCGAGAGCACGCCCTCCGGATCGCTCGCGGTGACATCCACCTGGCCGGAGGATATCGCCTGCGTGGCGAGCGGCCCGCCGCGCAACTGCAGCAGGTCGGTCACGTTGATTCCCGCCTCCTTGAACATCCCGCGCTCGTAGGCCACATGCATGTAGATGTTATGGATCGACGGCGGGGTAACTCCGGTGGCAATCTTGATGTTCGCGGGCGACTGGGCACGAAGTATGGACGGCGCAGCAAGCGTGGCCGATGCTCCGGCGACGGCTGCAAGAAAGCGGCGACGCGACATGAATATCACTCCTTGTTGGCGTGCCGCTTGCCGCGGCGGGGATTCGTCGATGTTAGTATAAATTCCAGTTCCCGCATGACAGTCCGCAGTGCGTCATGCATTGTGGAACGCACGCCAGACTCCTTCGCACCCTTCGAGTGCAAACAACCGGCCGGGCAACCGAAAATGGTGCGGCCGGCAACATCCAGCGAGGACCATCCCTGTGGGCTTTTGCATCGTCAAACCGAACACCGCGCCGCGCGTGCCGCTCGAACCCGGTCGCGGTGACAGCATCCAGCTTGTCAATTCCGACTGCGGCACCGACAAGGTCGATGTGCATATCAATGTGCTCTTGCCCCATGGGCCGCGCGGCCGGGTGCATCGCCACAGCGTGTCGGACAATGTGTACATCGTGAAGTCCGGCGAAGGCGAACTCACGATCGAGGACAAGGTGCACACGATCGTCGCCGACGATGTGGTGTTCATTCCCGCCGGCGCGCGCCATTCGCTGAGCAACGTTTCGGACCGCGACCTGGAGATCTACGAGATCTACACCCCCGCCGGACCGGCGTTCGATTTCGTGACCGATAAATGAAACCCGCGCCCGCTATGGATTCCGTGCTTTTCATCGACTACGCGACCACGCTCAAGCTTCTCAATGCGGGTGATGCGATGGCCATCTGCGAGGATGTGTTCCGCCAGCATGCGAGAAAGACGATCACCTGGTCCGATCCGCCGAGCCAGAAGCTCGATGTGGGCGCGCCGCTGCACAATCACTGGCACACCAAGACGGTGCTGTTGTCCGAAGAGCCGATGTCCGGTGCCCGGCTGTACTCGTACTACGACGACGGCGTGACCAACACCGTAGGCAAACTCGACTGCGCGCGCTACATCATCCTCGCCGATCCGAGGACCGCACGGCCTCTTGCCATCGTCGACGAACACTGGACCTACGCGATCCGCAGCGCCGCCGCCGCGATCGCCCCGCTGCGCTTACTCGGCCCGCGCAAGCCGAAGGTGCTTGGACTGGTGGGCGTCGGCACCATGTGCGAGAACGCGCTGCGCTGCCTGCGCCGTCTGTACACCTTCGAGGAGATTCTCTGCACCTCGCGCCGCGCCGAAACGCGCGATGCATTCGCTGCGAAATGGTCGAAGATCCTCGGCATCCCGGTGCGCGCGCTTGAATCGATCGAAGAGGTCGTCCGCCGCAGCGACATCGCCGTCGGCGGCACCACCCGCACCGACATCGTCAGCCGCGAACCCTGGGTAAAAAAGGGCGCGACCTTCGTGTCGCTCGCGCGGCGCGAGATGGATCCCGCCGGCTGGGCGAAGTTCGACAAGACGGTGATCGACGACTGGGACTGCAACATGACGATGAAGCCGTTTCGCGACATGCTCGACGCGGGCCAGTTCGACCGGGCGCAGCTGCATGCGGAAATCGGCGAAGTCGTGGCGGGCCTCAAGCCCGGCCGAGAGCACGACGATGAACGCATTCTTGTGCACACCACCGGCCTGGTCTCGCAGGACGTGGGCATTTGCGCCTGGATCTATCACAAGGCGAAGGAACTCGGCCTCGGCATCCCCCTGCCCACCGCGGTGGCGCAGGCGCATCTGCAGCCGGAAGACTAGACGCGCAGAAGGCTCCCGCTCTTCGCCGACTGAAACGCCACTTATTCGCTGGTGGAATAGCCCGCTATTCGCTCGTCTTGCGCCACGGCGCCACGCGGCGCTCCAGGGCGTAGATCATCTTGGTGATGCCTATGCTGAGCAGCGCAAGCACCACAATCGGCACGAAAAGCTCCGCAGTGCGGAAGGTGTTGCCGTAGAGCACGACCATGTAGCCCAGGCCCGCGAGCGCGGTGAACATCTCCGCCACCACCACACCCACCAGCGCCTTTCCGAGTCCCAAGCGGATTCCCGCAATCAGGAAGGGCACCGCGGCATGCAGCACCACCCGTCGGAAGGTCTGCCACCGGTCGCAGCCGAAGGCGCGCGCCGTCTCGATAAACGCCGGCGGCACGTTGGCCACGCCGATCTGCGAGTTGATGACGATCGGAAACACCGCCACCAGCCAGGTGAGGAACACCTTGGCCTGGAATTCCAGGCCAAGCCATATGATCACCAGCGGCACCAGCGCCACCGTGGGCATCGCATTGAAGGCGTTCACATAGGGATCGAGCACCCGCCTGAGCGTGGCAAAAGTGCCCATCGCCACGCCAAGCGCAATACCGGTGACGATCGCAAGGCTGAACCCCACCAGCAGCACGCTCGCGGTCTGCCAGAGCTGGCGCAGCAGTTCGCCGGTGACGGTCACGTCATAAAACGCCACCGCGATCGCCGACGGCGGCGGCAGGAAACGGGGTGGAATCACGAAGCGCGAAAGCAACTCCCAGGCGACCAGGATGCCGATGTGACAGGCCGTCTGGAACAGCATTGTCTTGCGCGCCGGATTCATGCCGCCGCTCCCTGAGATGCGGCGCCGGAGAGCAGCGACCACAGGTGCTCGCGAAGCGTCGAAAATTGCCGGCTTGCGCGCACCGCATCGGCCTCGCGCGGATGCGGCAGATCCACCCGAACCTCCTCGAGTATCCGGCCGGGACGCGCGCCCATCACGAGGATGCGGTCGGAGAAGAAGATCGCCTCGTCCATGTTGTGTGTGATGAAGATCACCGTCTTTTTCGACTGCGCGAGGATGTCGGCGATCTCCCGCTGCAACTGTTCGCGCGTGATCGCATCGAGCGCACCGAAGGGCTCGTCCATCAGCAGCACCTTCGGGTCGAGCGCCAGCGCCCGCGCAATGCCCACCCGCTGCTGCATGCCGCCTGAGAGTTCGTGGGGGTAGTGGTCCGCAAAGCGCTCCAGCCCCACCAGCTTCACGAAATGATCCGCGCGCTCCACGCATTCGGCGGGGGGCCGCTTCGCCACTTCCAGGCCGAAGGCAACGTTGCGGCGCACCGTCAGCCACGGGAACAGGTTGAACTGCTGGAAGATCATCGCGCTCGAGGACGAGGGCCCGTCGATGCGCCTGTCGCCCGAATACACCGCTCCGGTGCTCAAGGGCTCGAGGCCGTGAATCAGGCGCAGCAGCGTCGTCTTGCCGCAGCCGCTCGGACCGATGATCGAGACAAATTCGCCATCGGCGACATCGAAGCTCACGCCACGCAGCGCCTCGAACGACGGCCTGCCCCGTTCCCCGGGAAAGGTCTTGCCTGCGTTTTCAATGCGGATCACAGCAGCCACCTCGAATGGGAAGCCGCTATCGTCTCACGGCTTATCCGGCATTGCGCTTCGCTTCTGCGTTCTCCTGCTTCGCCAGCCGGTCGAGAATCCGGTGCGCCGCGACCAGCCCGCGGTCCTGTCGCAGGGGCATGTCGACCGACCCCGGAGACAGGTCGATCATGCGCTGCTGCGCCTCCACGATATCCATGTCCTCTGCCGCGACGCGGCTGTTGTCCTCGAATACTTTCCGGGTAAGTTCCTCGTCGTCGATCCGGAAATTGCGCGATACAAGCAACCAGTAGTGATGACTTCGCGCAGTCTCCGGGGTGATCAGGTGATCGAGCCGGAACTCGATCGTCGTTACCGGATCGCGGTTGAGAAAGTGGATCGCGGTGAAGCACGGCGGCGTCCAGTCGGAAACCGAGGTCCGGTCGACCCGCCCTGCGAAATCGCCCCAGCTTCGCAAGGCAGCGGCCGGTTCGATATTCCGGATGACCCGGGTGTTGCGCACCATGCACTCGCTGACCTCGGTCACCAGCGGATCCTCTCGGACCGCGTCTGCGGCAAAACCGATCGTGTTCACATGGACCCAGGAGACATGCAGCAGATCCAGCAGGTTGTCGGTCATCAGCAGATGGCTCGCCTTGATATGGAAGTAATGCACGTTCTCGCTGTTCCATGCCGGGTCGGCACGCCAGGGCTTGTGCGGGATCCCGGCGGGATCGGCGAGATCCGGATCACCCATCCAGATCCACACCACGCCCCAGCGCTCCACCACCGGATAGCTGCAGATATGCGCCTTGCGCGGAATCTCCTCCTGACTGGGAATCTTCACGCAACGGCCCACCGGGTCAAACTGCAGGCCGTGATAGGGACACTCGATGTTGTCGCCGAGCATCCTTCCCTTGGACAAGGGTGCGCGGCGATGCGAGCACATGTCGCGCAAGGCCGCCGGCGCGCCCGCGCCGGTGCGGAACATGACCACCGGAATCTCGCAGATCGTCCGAGCAAGCGGCGTCGAATTCACCTCGACTGAGGATGCAGCCACGTACCAGAAATTTTTCAGGATCATCGATGTCCCTCCGCGGACGACTACTTCGCCAGCAGGTGCGGCAGCCAGAGCGAAATGACGGGAAACAGCGCGAGCAATGCGAGAAGCAGCAGGTCGGCAGCGATGAACGGGGCGACGCCGCGATAGATGGTGCGCATCGGGATCTGCGGCGCCATGCCGTGCAGGATGAACACGATGATGCCGATAGGGGGAATGATCATCCCGAGTTCGATCACCACCACGTTGATGATGCCCCACCACACCGGGTCGTAACCGAGCTTCTCGATGATCGGCAGCACGAACGGGAGCGTGATCAGCATGGCCGAGATCTCGTCGAACACCGCACCGAGGATCAGGTAGGCAACCAGCAGCACGAAGATGATCGCCACCGGCGGCATGTTCAACGTGCCGATCGCCTCGATCAGAGCCTCGGGCACCCGCGCGAGCGTGATGAAATACGTGTAGACCAGCGCACCGATGATGATCACGTAGATCATCGCGGTGGCGCTCGCGGATTCGCGCAGCCCGTCAACCGCGGCTTTCCAGCTCATGCGCCCGCGCGCCACCGCGAAAGCGAGCGACAGCACAGCGGCTACCGAGGCCGCCTCGTTGACGGTGAAGATTCCGCTGTACAGGCCCGCGAACACTGCAACCATCAGCAGCAGCACGGGCGATGCGTGTCGCAGCGCCACCCAGCGCTCGGGCCAGGGAACCACTTCGCCCAAGGGGGCAGACGCGGGATCGCGCCTGACCATGATCGCGATCGCCACCAGGTTGAGCGCGATCGCAAGCACCGCCGGTATGACCGCGGCGAGGAACAGGTCGAAGATGAAGGTCTTGGCGACGATGCAGTAGAGAATCATCACGATGGAAGGCGGGATCAGCGCCTTGAGCGTGCCGCCCGCTGCGATGGTGCCGGTCGAAAACGCAGGTGAGTAGCCGCGCTTTAGCATTTCGGGCAGCGCCGCCTTGGCAAAGGTCGCCGCGGTTGCCGTGGAGGAACCGCACACCGCGCCGAAGCTCGCGCAGGCACCGATGGTGGCGTAAGCAAGGCCCCCCCGGCGATGGCCGAGCAGCGCGGCCGCCGCGTTGTAGATGTCGGCGGAGAAACCCGCGGCGGTGGCGAAAGTGCCCATGAGCAGGAACAGCGGCACCGTAGCAAGATCGACGCTGGCAAGAATGCCCGACGGTTCGCTTGCGAGCAGCGTAAACGCCGGCGCCCATCCCGCCTGCAGGCCGAATCCGGCAACGCCCACGATCAGCATCGCAAAGCCGATCGGCACCTGCAGCATGATCAGGACGACAAGCGCGGCAAGGCCGAGCCCCCCGATTGCGAGCGCACTCACACCGGCTCCTGATGCACCGCTGAGGAGCCCGCCAGCGGTTCGCGGCCGAAAAGACGGCCGATTTCCACCGCCACCACGATCGCCTGCACGATCACCGCGCACCAGAGGATCGCATCGACGCCGTACCAGAACGGCGCCGTCGGAATCTTCAGCACCCAGGTGGTTTCATGCACGCGGCCCAGCTTGAAGGCATGCAGGTAGAACTGCCATGCCATGAGTACCATCACCACCTCGACGGCGATTGCAGCCAGCACGTCGAACCACCGTCCGACCGCCTTGCCCGCCACGGTATCGACGAAACGAATCGTGATGTTGCTTCTCTCCATCAGGCCCACAGGTATGCAGCAGGAGACCGCGACCGCTATCGCGAGTCCGCCGATATCACGAACACCTTCGATCGGCTGGTTCGCAAGCCAGCGCATCAGGCCGTCGGCAAGCGTCATGGTGGCGAGCACCATGAGCGCAATCAGACCGAGCACCGCCAGCACCCGCGTCGCCGCAAGTGCCCAGCGTTCGAGAAAATTCAGCATGCGCCTGCATCCGCCAGGCGCGTATTCCCCGAGGCAATCGCCATCAACGGCCCGAGCGAACCTTCGCTATTTCCGCTTCGACCGCCTTCAGCAACTCGGCATTGCGCGGCGATCTCGCCGCCCATTCCGCGATCACCGGCTGATAGGCGGTGCGGGCGGCAGCGAGTTCCGCATCCGACGGAAACACCACCTTGCGCTTGGGATCATCCTGCAGTTGCTTGACCAGCGAATCGTTGTAGGCACCGATGCCCTCGTTGAAGCGCACCGCAACCCACTCGCCGCTGTATTTCCGGATTGCGTCCTGCGCAGGCTTGGGCAGACTGTCGAATTTCTTTTTGTTCAGCAGGATCGCAAGCGGCACGATGCCAAGCCGGGTGAAATAGTGCGCGGTCGTCACGCGCGCAATGCCGAAATCGAACAGCGGCGAGGGATGCGAAGTGGTGCCATCGACGGTACCGCGGCTGACCGCCTCGGGAACCTCGGTCACCGGCATGCCGATCGGCACGCCACCGAGCGCCTTGATGGTCGCGCCCTCGATCGCCCCCGAGGAACGGATCTTCTTGCCCTTGATGTCGGCGAGCGAGGTGATCTGGCCGCGCGAATGAATGCTGTAGGGCGCGGTACCGAAGGTGCCGATGACAAAATATTCGTCGTACCCCTTCAACTGCCCGGAAGTCACCAGCCGCGTATAGACGGTGGTGGATTCCTTCAGGTCACGGAACAGCCCGGGAAGCTCCAGCACCTCGTTTTCCTGGAAGCGGCCCGGCGTGTACGAGGCGATCACCCACGCGATGTCCGCCACACCGTCGAGGACCATCTGAGCCTGTGTAAGCGGGCTGCGTCCGAGCGCACCGTTGGGAAACAGATCGATCTCGACCGAACCCTTGGCTTCCTTGTTCACCGCCTCCGCGAACGGCTTCATGGTGGTGAGGAAGGTCTGCTCCTTGTCCGGCGTGAACACCGCGAACTTGAGTTTTACCGGCTGCTGCGCGAGCGCCGGCGTTCCTGCGGCCGCGATGACTACTGAGAGCAAGGCGATACCGCCGATTTTTCTGATCATGTTCACTCCTCCTTGATGGGCCCGACGACCGCTCACTTCCTTATGGAGGAGCGGTTCGGCGGAAAATTCGTTGAAATCGGAATACGACGACGATCAGGCCGCGGCGCGATTGCGTTCCCAGACCACCGGAAACACGTCATCGAGTATCGGCGGATCCCCCGCCTTGAGCCGCTTCTCCGGCTCGCCCTCGATGCGCATCACGAATTCGCGCGGATCCCAATGCGCATCGCGGCCGCTGTAGCGCAGCGATATCCCGATTCGACGCTGCGCCCGCGACTTGTTCCCGGCCGCGCCGTGGACGGTGAGCGGGTGATGGCAGATAACGTCGCCGGGCTGGAGGTCCCAGGACAGAAACCGGTGACCGGCGCGGTTTTCCTCGAGGAAATAGTCCGGGCAGGGTTCCAGCTTCGGATTGGCGAACCGAGGATCTTCGTCGGGCGTCACCGCGCGCAGGAATTTCCCCCACTTGTGCGAACCGGCGATGTACTGCAGTCCGCTGGATTCGAGCGACACCGGCGTCAGCGCGAGCCAGATCGACACGATGTCCTGTCCCCGCACCGGCCAGTAAGGCAGATCATGGTGCCAGTGGGTGATGTCGGTGGTGCCGGCCTCCTTGACGAACAACTGGTCATAGAAGAACGCGAGCCTGTCTGCGTGCATGAGTTTCCGTGCCACGCCGACCATCGGCGATTCGAGCGCGAGAGCGCGCATGTCCGGATCCCAGCGCCACATGAACGTATTGGAATGAAACCGGCCCGGGCTGCCCGCCTTGGTGGCCTCGCGCACCCGCTTGCCGGGATTCGCCATGGTTCGGTCCACGGCCTTGACCAGACGCTCCACCCATTCGGCATCGAACACGTTTCGCAGGCATACGACGCCGTCGCGCTCGTAGGCCTGGACGTCCTCTTCGGTTACCTCTGTCGCCGGCTCGCGGTTCATTCGCCCCCCCTCAAGGAACTTCAGGAACGCAAGCACCCTATGTCAGTCGGGCGCAGCCGTCAACATTCCCGTGAATTCAATCGACATCCAGCGCAGATCCACGGTTGCACGCGTGTTCCGCTATGCTTTCGACCTTCGTAGTCGGTCAATTCCAGGGGCTAATTCGTGATCCTTCGCAATGCGGTTTCGGGACTGGCGCTCGCCGTCGCCGCAATCGCAAGTACTGCCTCATCGGCACAGACGTCCGCGCCCGCCTACCCCGCGCGCCCGATCCTGCTGCTGGTTCCGTTTGCCGCGGGCGGCAGTTCCGAATTGTTGTCGCGGCTTGTTGGACAGAAACTCTCGGAACGCACCGGCCAGCAGGTGCTGGTGGAGAACCGCCCCGGAGGCGCAGGAAACATCGCAATGGAAGCGGCGGCGCGTTCCGCGCCCGATGGCTACACCCTGATACTCGGACACATCGGCACGCTCGCGGTGAACCCCGCGATGTTCCCGAAATTGCCTTACGACCCGGTGGCCGATTTCGCGCCGGTCTCGCTGCTGGCGCATGTACCCAACGTGGTCGCGGTGCATCCCTCGGTGCCGGCGAAGAATTTCCGCGAATTCATCGCACTCGCGAAAGCAAAGCCGGGCTCGCTCAACTACGGCTCGGCGGGCAACGGGAGCGCGGGCCACCTTGCGTTCGAATATCTGAAACAGGTCGCGGGCATCGATCTCGTTCATGTCCCCTACAAGGGGACCGGCCCGATGACCACCGACCTGCTCGCCGGTCAAACTCAGGCGACGTTCACCGGCGCACCGCCGCTGATCCCGCATATCCGCCAGGGCAAATTGCGCGCGCTCGCGGTGGGCAGCCCGAAGCGGGTCGCGGGGCTGCCCGATGTGCCGACGATCGCGGAATCCGGCTATCCGGGCTTCGAGACCTCGCAGTGGTACGGCATACTCGCGCCGGCCAGAACACCGGCCTCGATCGTGAGCAAACTCTCCACCGAAATTGCCGCCGCCATGCACTCGAAAGACGTGATGGATCGTCTGGGTGCCGACGGCACGCAGCCGGTGGGCTCGACACCCGAGGAGTTTGCCCTTCACATCAAGCGCGAAATGGCGCGCTGGGGCGAGGTCGTACGCAAGGGCCGCATTCACGCGGACTGACACGCCGACTGAATACGCAGACTAAACAGCACGCATCGAATCAATGAAAATCCTCATCACCGGCGGTGCCGGATTCATCGGCAGTACCCTCGCCCGCGCGCTTGCCGCCACCGAGATCGCGCGCAACGCGCAGGACGCCGAATTCAAGATCAGCCGCATCCTGCTGGCCGACCGGGTGCAGCCGCAGGCACCGGATGACCCGCGCGTCGAGACCGCTGTCGGCGATGTAGGTGACCCGGCCTTCATCCAAGCGCTCGTCACGCCCGACACCCGGCTCGTATTCCATCTTGCAGGCGTGGTGAGCGGCGCGGCGGAGGCCGACTTCGCCCTCGGGATGCATGCCAACCTCGACGGCACGCGTCACATGCTGGAAGCCTGCCGCGCCCTGCCGGAACCGGTGCGGCTGGTGTTCGCCAGTTCGATTGCGGTGTATGGCCGGCCGTTGCCGGACATCATCGACGACGACACACCGATGCGGCCTACGCTTTCCTACGGTGTGCAGAAACTCGTGTGCGAGATCCTGCTTGGCGAATACACCCGGCGCAATTTCGTGGATGCGCGCGCGCTGCGACTCTCGGGTGTGGTGGTGCGTCCACCCGCGCCCAACGGCGCGCTCTCCGGATTCAACAGCGACCTGATCCGCGAGCCAATCGAGGGCCGGGACTACACCTGCCCGGTCGGTCCGGAAGCCACCATCTGGATGCAGACGGTGGGCCGTTGCGTGAAAAACCTGATCCACGCGGCACACCTGCCCTCCACCTTCCTCGGCGACCGGCGCGCACTGCTGCTGCCCGCGGTGGCCGCGAGCATCGGCGAAATCGTGGATGCGATCCGCCATATCGTGAGCGAGGAAGCCGCGGCCCGCGTGCGCTACCAGCGCAACGACGAGCTTCAAGAACAGTTCGGCGCCTGGCCGCGCAGGATTGCCGCCGCGCGCGCAACGCGCCTTGGCTTCGAGGCGGATGCGGGCCTCGGCGAAATCATCCGCAGCTTCATCAAGAAATCCTGACCCCGACGTACACACCCGGACCCCACGCCATGAGCACTGCGAAGAAAAAATCCCCTGCAAAAAAGCATGCGCTTCGATCGCGCATCGCGCTCGATGGACTCGACCGCACGCCGCACCGCGCCTTCCTGCGCGCCACCGGCCTGGACGATGCCGCAATGGCCCGTCCGTTCGTGGGCGTGGTGTCCACCCACGGCGAGAACACGCCCTGCTCGATGTCGCTGCGGCCGCAGTCGGACGCGGCGAAGGTGGGCGTCGCGGTCGGCGGCGGCACGCCGCGGGAGTTCACCACCGTGTCTGTTTCTGATGGCATGTCACAGGCGCACAGCGGCATGAAGTTCTCGCTGATTTCGCGCGAACTCATCGCCGACTCGATCGAAGCGGTGGTGCGCGGCCACGCCTACGACGGCATCGTCGGCTTCGCCGGCTGCGACAAGACCCTGCCCGGCATCATGATGGCGATGGTCCGCTGCAACGTGCCCTCGGTGTTCATGTACGGCGGCGCGATGCTGCCGGGCGAGCACCGCGGCAAACCCGCCACCGTGCTCACTGCCTACGAAGGCGTGGGCGCAGTGCTCACCGGCGAACTATCCGAAGAAGAACTCAAGCAGATCGAGCGCGAATGCGCGCCCACTGTCGGTTCCTGCCCCGGTCAGTTCACCGCCAACACGATGGCAATGGTGTCCGAATCTCTCGGCCTTGCGATCCCCGGCACCGCTATGATGCCGGCGGTGTATTCCGAGCGACTCGCGCTGGCGCGACTCTCCGGCGAAATCGTGATGAAGATCATCCGCGACGGCGGTCCGCTGCCGCGCGACCTGGTGACGCGAAAGAGCCTGGAGAACGCCTGTGCCGCGGTCGCCGCCACCGGCGGTTCGACCAACGCCGGCCTGCACCTGCCGGCAATCGCCCATGAGGCGGGTATCAAGTTCGACCTCGACGATGTGGCCAAGGTATTCGCCCGCACACCGCTGATCGCCAATCTGCAGCCCGGCGGCAAGTACCTCGCGCGCGACCTGCATCATGCGGGCGGCGTGAACCTCGTGATGCGCTCGCTTCTCGACGGCGGCTTCCTGCACGGCGATGCACTCACGCTCTCGGGAAAAACGCTCGCACAGTCGCTGCGCAATGCGCCGCGCGCCGACGGCGAGATCGTGCGCTCCTGCAAGCAGGCCATCGCCGACACCGGCGGCGTGGTGGTGCTCAAGGGCAACCTCGCCCCCGACGGCGCGCTGGTGAAGGTCGCCGGCCTGAAGTCGCTCGTGTTCGAAGGAAAAGCCCGGGTGTTCGAATGCGAGGAAGACTGCGCCGAGGCGGTGATGGCACGACGTTATTCCGCGGGGGACGTGATCGTGATCCGCAACGAAGGTCCCAAGGGCGGCCCCGGCATGCGCGAGATGCTCGGCGTCACCGCACTCATCTACGGCCAGGGCATGGGCGAGAAGGTGGCGCTGGTCACCGACGGCCGTTTCTCCGGCGCCACCCGCGGCATGTGCATCGGCTACGTCTGCCCGGAGGCCGCGAGCGGCGGCGCGATCGCGCTGGTGAAGAGCGGCGATCGCATCCGCATCGACTGCGAGAAAGCCACCATGGATCTTCTTGTGAGCAGGACCGAACTCGCGCGCAGGCAGAAGGCGATGAAACCGAAAGTGGCCGAGCGTCTCGGCGGGACTCTGGAGAAATACGCGAAGCTGGTGGGGCCGGCCAATCTTGGGGCGGTGACGCATTCGGGCAAAGTGACCTGGCCGCGGGAAAAGCGGCTGGAACTCGCCAAGGCGAAGCCAATGGCGAAGCGCAAATGAGCAAGGTCTCCTACCTCGGCATCGGCTTCATCGGACTGCCGATGGCAGTACGTCTTGCGAAAGCGGGACACGATCTCCAGGTATGGAATCGTTCGAAGGAAAAGTGCGCGCCTGTGCTTGCCGCAGGCGCAAAGCTTGCCGCCGATCCTGCGGCAGCGGCTGCGCATGCGGAAGTGATCATGCTCTGCCTCACCGATGCAAAGGCCGTGGAAGCGGTGGTGTTCGGCGAACGCGGCATCGCCTCGGTGCCGGGCAAGGGCAAGCTGCTCGTCGATCATTCGAGCATGCGACCGGATGCCACCCGCGACTACGCCGCGCGGCTGTTCGCGGCCAACGGGATGAAATGGATCGATGCGCCGGTTTCGGGCGGCGTCGGCGGCGCAGAAGCAGGCACGCTCGCGGTGATGTGCGGCGGCGATCCCGAGGATGTGGCCCGCGCGCAAGCGCTGATCGCAGCGTACGCGCAGAACATCAACCGCATGGGCCCGGTGGGCGCGGGCCAGACCACCAAGCTGTGCAACCAGTTGATCGTCGGCTCCGCGCTTTGCGTTATTGCGGAAGCCGTCACGCTCGCGCAGAAATCCGGCGTCGATGCCTCGATGCTCGCGAAAGCGCTCGCCGGCGGCTGGGCCGACTCCAAGCCGCTGCAGGTGTTCGTGCCGCGCATGACCGGCCCCGACCAGCCACCGATCGGCGCCGCGCGCACCATGCTCAAGGACCTGGACACCGCGCTCGACCTCGCGCGCGAGACTGACACCCCGCTATCCGTCTCCGGCAGCGCGCTCGAGATGTTCCGCATGATGAACGCGCGGGGACTTGGCGATGCCGACCCCTCGAAGCTGGTCGAATTGTACGGATACCTGAAGTGACCCTCACCGAACTGCGATACATCGTGGCAGTCGCGCGCGAGCGCCACTTCGGCCGCGCCTCGCAGGCCTGCTTCGTCTCGCAGCCGACCCTGTCGGTGGCGATCCGGAAGCTCGAAGAGGAACTTGGCGTCGCGATATTCGAGCGCGCCAATAACGAAGTCTCGCTCACGCCGGTCGGGGCGCAGGTGGTGGAACAGGCGCAGCGCGTCCTCGAGCAGGCCGGCGCGATCAGGGAGATCGCCAAGCAGGGGAAGGACCCGCTTACCGGTCCGCTGCGGATGGGCGTGATCTACACCATCGCGCCTTATCTTCTGCCGGGCCTGGTGCGCCTCTTGCACAAGCGCGCGCCGAAAATGGAACTGCATCTGCAGGAAAACTACACCCACCGCCTGCGCGAGTTGCTCAAGCAGGGCGACATCGATGCCGCCATCCTCGCCCTCCCCTTCGAGGAACCCGGCTTCGTGATCCAGCCGGTGTACGACGAGCCCTTCCTGGTGGCCGTGCCGCGCGATCACGAGTGGGCGAACCGCAAGTCGGTAAAGAGCGCCGACCTCAAGAAACAGACCATGGTGCTGCTCGGCACAGGCCATTGCTTTCGCGACCAGGTGCTCAAGGCCTCGCCCGAACTCAACCGCCTCTACGCCGCAGACGGCATGCAGAAGACCTTCGAAGGCTCGTCGCTGGAAACCATCCGACAGATGGTGGCCTCGGGCACCGGCATCACTGTCCTGCCTGCCTCTTCAATTCCGGATCCGGTCCCGCGCGACAGCCTGCTGCGCTATGTGCCCTTCGCTTCGCCCGTCCCCGACCGCCGCGTGGTTCTGGTGTACCGCAAAAGCTTCCCGCGCAAGGCGGCGATCGAGGCGCTGCGCAGGTCGATTCTCGACTCTCCGCTCAACGGCGCGGACAAGCTGGACCTGCCGCCGGAGGGCTGATCCGACCGTCCGTGTTCATTAGTTAATAACTATCGGTCTATTTATAACAATCAATTGGATTGATCGAATCGGGGTGCGTAATCTCCGTCCTGTGCCGCAGCGATGCCGCGGCGAAACCGGACCCAAAAGGAGATTGAAATGAGCAAACCCGAATCCGTGACCGTCAAGAACATCGAAGCCGCATTCGCCGGCGAGTCGATGGCCCACATCAAGTACCGCTACTTCGCGAAGATCGCGCGCGCCGCCGGCGACGAGGAAACAGCCCGCGTGTTCGAGGAAACCGCCGACCAGGAAGTCCAGCACGCCTTCAGCCACCTCGACCTGCTCTACCCGAAGGAGCAGATGAGCACCGAGCGCGCCCTGCAGATGGCGATCGACGGCGAGACCTACGAATACACC
This sequence comes from Betaproteobacteria bacterium, assembly GCA_947466535.1. Taxonomy (GTDB): domain Bacteria; phylum Pseudomonadota; class Gammaproteobacteria; order Burkholderiales; family SG8-39; genus CAMBSA01. The sequence continues at coordinate 2,034 of CANIEV010000055.1, read as the reverse complement.
GAGATGTACCCGTCCTTCCGCCACCTCGCCGAGCAGGAAGGCAACACCGCCGCGGTCGCCGAGATGGACGAGCAGATCGAGGAATCAAAAGTCCATGCCGGACAGTTCCGAAAAACCCTCGAGAAGGCCGCCAGGCGCTTCGCCGCGCTCGCCCGGGTGGAAGAGCGCCACGCGAACAAGTACCGCGGCGAACTCGCCCGGGTCAGGGGCTGAGCATCGCATGCGATCAACCGCGACGAACAGACAAACTCAAGGAGCAAAGAAATGAATGAATTCAAGGTGTGGCAGTGCATCGTCTGCGGCTTCATCTACGACGAAGAACAGGGCTTGCCGGAAGAAGGCATCAAAGCGGGCACCCTCTGGAACGACATTCCCGCCGACTGGGAATGCCCCGAGTGCGGTGTCGCCAAGGCCGATTTCGAGATGGTCGAGATCACCGTCTGAGCGGGCGCCCGGCCCGATACCGGGCCGGGCGGAACGGATCACAAGGCGGCCGCCCACCCGGTGCCGCCGGGTCCACGCTCTCCTCTCATGAAGGCGAGCGGCGTGGCGTTTTCATTCCCGCGCTATGCGGGGTCCCGCACCTTGCTCAACGCCTCTTCCGCGTTCCACGGCGTCCACCACGGCTTGATGCCGAGATCCTTCGCAACCAGTCCGGCGGTGATGTATCCCGCCCCGCCCGAAATCGCCCCGCCCGGGTGCGCGGCGGATCCCGCCATGTAGAGGTTGGGCACCGGGGTGCGATAGCCGAAGTGGTTGTACATCACCTGCTTGGAACTGAACGAGCCCATGAAAATATCGCCGCGGCGCATGTTGATGAGCTCGGCGGAATACTCGTTCGCGGTGTACACCCGTTGCGCAAGCACATTCTTTCGCGTCATGTTCGGGCAGTAACGCGACCAGACTTCCAGGATGCGGTCGGCGAATTCGCGATTGAAGGCCTCGTTGTCCTGTTCCCCCTCTTTCGCAAGAGGCATGACATGCCACGCGTAGCTGGTGTGCTTGCCCGGCGGCGCCTGAAGCGGGTCGAGCACGGACAGCGGCCCCGCGCCGAACTGGATGCGCTCGGGGACTTCGCCGCGCTTGACCGCCTCGTGCGCGGAGTAGAGATCCTCCATCGTCTCCGCGCCGATGTTCCACTTGAGCGTGCGGTTGATGTTCGGATCGAACTTTTCCGCCGCGAATCGCGGTGCTTCGTTCAGCGCGAGGTGCAGCCCGTAGAGGCTCCACGCGGTGTTTTCGAAGCCATCGAGCTTCTTGTTGAATTCCGCGTTCAGCTGCGAACGCCCGATCATCGACTCGAACGTCTGTTGCACGTCCACCGTGCTTGCGACGAACTGTTTCGCGCGCACCGTCGTGCCGTCGGCAAGCTCAACCCCTGTGGCACGGCCGCCCTCGAGCACGATGCGCGACACATGCGCCTGCGGCGCATAAGCGCCGCCTGCCGCTATATAGGTCTCCATAAGGCCGCGCGCGAGGTTGAAGCTGCCGCCCTTGCAGAGCTGGTAGCCGGATTCGAGGTCAAAGGCGCGGATCACCGAACCCATCGGGCTATCGGGGTTGAGCGTATCGGTGAGCCAGGTACCGAAGAGCGACACCTTGAACAGGAACAGCAGCTTCACCCGCTCGTTTTCGAACAGCTCGTTCACCACGTCCAGCGGCTGGCGCTTGCAGACCTCGAGGAAGTCGCGCCCGATTGCTGTGCGCGAAAGCAGTGCCGCCCTCGGCTCGCGCGCCATCGGCTCGGAATAGCGCTCGGGCAGGAAAATGTTGGCCGTGATTTCCTCCGCCTTGCGGTTCCAGTCGCGGAAGGTCTGCGCATCGCGTGCCGAGAAGCGCCCGACGCTCTTGAGCGTTTCCTCCAGGTTGCGCCCGAAGACAAGGCAGGTGCCGTCCGAATGCGCCTGCGCAAGCTCGTACGGCGGCGTTACATAGCCGACGCGCTCTTCCAGACCGAGATCCCTGAACCACGGCGCCTCGGTGATGTGGAAATGATTGATCGAATGCAGGTTGTGATAGAAGCCGGGCAGCGTG
>CANIEV010000054.1 GCA_947466535.1 Betaproteobacteria bacterium | reverse complement strand
GTGACGTTGATTGCGCCGATCGCGATGGAGCAAGGCTTGCGCTTTGCGATTCGTGAGGGTGGCAAGACCGTCGGCGCCGGCGTCGTCGCCAAGGTTATCGTGTAAGCACCAAATCCCTTCACCCCCTCCGGAACGTCGGAGGGGGGTACCTAGGAGCATCATATGGCAGTTCAAAGTCAGAAGATTCGGATCCGATTGAAGGCGTTCGATTACAGATTGATCGACCAGTCGGCTCTGGAAATCGTGGAGACAGCCAAGCGTACCGGGGCTGTTGTCAAAGGGCCGGTCCCGCTTCCGACACGGATTCAGCGCTTTGACGTGCTTCGTTCGCCTCACGTAAACAAGACATCCAGGGATCAGTTCGAGATGCGGACGCATCTGCGCCTGATGGATATCATCGACCCGACGGACAAGACGGTCGACGCGTTGATGAAACTCGATCTGCCCGCTGGTGTCGACGTAGAAATCAAGTTGTAATGCAGGAGCGCCCCCGGCGTTGGATGCCGGATGAGCGCCTAGTGAACTGCCGGCCAATTGATGCCGGCCTCCGTTGCAAAGCGGGGAAATAAAGAAAGGAAGTCGAGATGAGTTTGGGATTAGTCGGCCGCAAGGTCGGCATGACTCGCATTTTCACCGATGACGGCAGCTCGCTGCCGGTGACCGTGCTTGACGTGTCCGATAATCGCGTTACTCAAATCAAGACCGGTGCAACGGATGGCTATAGCGCCGTACAGGTCGCGTTTGGAAAGCGCCGCGCTTCACGCGTCACCAAAGCGATCGCCGGACACCTAGCGAAGGCAGGGGTCGAAGCCGGGCATGTGCTTCGAGAATTCCGGGTCGCGGAAAGTGATCTGGTAAACCTTACACTCGGCGGGAAGATCGGCCCTGACATTTTCAAGGTCGGCCAAATAGTCGATGTGACCGGGATTTCCAAGGGCAACGGATTTTCCGGCGTGATCAAACGACACAATTTCTCTTCAAATCGCGCAAGCCACGGTAACTCCAAGTCACACAACACGCCCGGTTCTACCGGACAGGCACAGGATCCCGGTCGCGTATTCCCTGGCAAGCGTATGCCAGGCCAACTGGGCAACGTACAGGTAACGGTTCAAAGCTTGGAGATCGTACGTATCGATTCCGAGCGGCAACTCATCCTTGTGAAGGGTGCGGTTCCCGGAGCCGACGGTCGCGATGTCATCGTGAATCCAGCTATCAAGCCTGCCAAGGTTAAGGTCGCGCCTGCTGCAAAGGGCGACGGCAAGAAACCTGCAGCGAAGAGGTGAGCTAAGCATGGAACTCAAAGTCATCAATGAACAGGGACAGGTCGCTTCGACTCTGCCCGCTTCGGACGCATTGTTCGGCCGGGAATTCAATCAAGCGCTCGTTCACCAGATCGTTGTCGCCTACCAGGCAAATGCCCGTCTCGGGACGCGTGCCCAAAAGGGTCGCAGCGACGTTCGGCACTCGCACAGGAAGCCTTGGAGGCAGAAAGGCACCGGACGCGCCCGCGCGGGAGATAACGCGAGTCCTCTGTGGCGTGGAGGAGGCAAGATTTTTCCGAGTTCACCCGACGAAAATTTCAGCCACAAGGTGAACCGGAAGATGTATCGAGCAGGAATTGCTTCGATTCTGTCCCAGCTGGCCCGGGAAGATCGACTGAAGGTTGTCGAAACCTTTTCGATCGACGCACCCAAGACGAAATTGCTTGCGCAAAAGATCAAGGCACTCGGGATGCCGAATGCGCTTGTAATCATCGAAGGCGACGACGAGAACCTATTTCTTTCCTCGCGAAATCTCCACAACATTCGTGTTGTCAACGTCGCTCACGCGGACCCGGTTTCGCTGATCGATTTTGACCACGTAATCCTCACCCGAAAAGCGGTTGCGAAATTCGAGGAGGCGCTGAAATGACCATGACCAAAGCAATCAGTGTCGAACGACTCATGCAGGTATTGCTTGCTCCACAGATATCCGAAAAGGGTACCTTCATTGGCGAAAAACACAACCAGTACGTGTTTCGTGTTGTACCTGATGCCACGAAGTTCGAGATCAAGGCCGCCATTGAACTGATGTTCAAGAAGAAGGTGAAGTCCGTCCAGGTCTTGAACGTAAAGGGCAAGCAAAAGCGTTTCGGGCGGACCATCGGGCGGCGGCGCAACTGGAAGAAGGCGTATGTAAGCCTTCTTCCGGGTGAAGAGATCACCTTTCAGGGTACGGAGTAAGCCATGGCTCTAGTCAAAGTCAAACCAACAACGAACGGTCGCCGGGCCGTCGTGAAAATCGTAAATCCAGATTTGCACAAGGGCGCTCCTCTCGCCAGTCTGGTCGAAAAACAAACGCGGGGGTCGGGACGAAACAATCTCGGTCGAATAACGACGCGTCACAAGGGCGGTGGCCACAAGCATCACTACCGGGTCATTGACTTCCGCCGTGACAAGGACGGTGTTCCCGCAAAGGTCGAGCGCATCGAATACGACCCGAACCGGAGCGCGAACATTGCACTTCTTTGCTATGCAGACGGCGAACGTCGTTACATCATCGCGCCGAAGGGCCTGGTAATTGGTCAGCAGATCGTCTCGGGTCCCGAGGCTGTGATCAAGTCGGGAAATGCTTTGCCACTTCGCAATATTCCGGTCGGCTCGACGATTCACTGCATCGAGATGGCGCCCGGAAAGGGCGCGCAGCTGGCGCGTGCTGCCGGTACGTCGGTACAACTCCTGGCGCGCGAAGGAAGTTACGCACAGGTTCGCCTTCGCTCGGGCGAGATCCGCAAGATTCACGTGGACTGCCGGGCGACAATCGGTGAAGTTGGAAACGAAGAGCATAATCTCGAGTCACTCGGCAAGGCGGGGCGCGTGCGGTGGAGGGGGGTTCGCCCGACGGTGCGCGGCGTTGCGATGAACCCGATCGATCACCCGCACGGTGGCGGAGAAGGTCGCACTGCGGCAGGTCGTCATCCGGTTAGCCCGTGGGGCACATTGACCAAGGGCTACAAGACTCGCAAGAACAAGCGCACCAGCGGGATGATTGTTCAGACCCGCCACAAGCGGAAAGGCTAGGGTTAAGTTATGGCACGTTCAGTAAAAAAAGGTCCGTTCGTAGACCAGCACCTCATCAAGAAGGTAGATGCAGCTCGCGCTTCGAACGACAAGCGCCCGATCAAGACCTGGTCGCGGCGTTCCACCGTTCTGCCCGACTTTGTCGGCTTGACTATTGCCGTGCACAACGGCAAGCAGCACATCCCCATCTATGTATCCGAGAATATGGTTGGACACAAGCTGGGCGAGTTCGCGCTGACGCGTACCTTCAAGGGCCACTCGGCCGACAAGAAGGTCGCGTCGAAGGTCGCGTCGCAGGACAAGAAATAAGGGACCGATCAAATGCAAACCCAGGCGAAACTCTATGGCGTCCGGTTGTCTGCTCAGAAAGGCCGGCTGGTAGCCGACCTTATCCGGGGGATGCCGGTTGATCGGGCGCTCAGTCTTCTTCAATTTACGCCCAAGAAAGGCGCGCGGATCATCAAGAAGGTGCTCGAATCCGCTATTGCGAATGCCGAGCATAATGATGGCGCGGATATCGACGAGCTCTGCGTCCAGCGTGTCATGGTCGAACAGGGGCCGACACTCAAGCGCTTTCACGCACGCGCCAAGGGGCGCGGAAACCGCATCAGCAAACAGACTTGCCATATCTTCCTGACCGTCAGCGATGACGCGGCGAAGAAAAAGTCTTCTGCAAAGAAATAGGGGCGAACGATGGGACAGAAGATTAATCCAACCGGATTCCGGCTTGCGTTCAACCACAACTGGAATTCCCGCTGGTTTGCTAACAGCCGCGACTTCGCCGGGATGCTTAACGAGGATCTTAAGGTCCGCGAGTACCTGAAGAAGAAGCTTTCGCACGCATCAGTGGCGAAGGTTGTAATCGAACGGCCGGCAAAGGATGCGCGAATCACGATCCATTCGGCGAGACCTGGCGTGGTCATTGGGAAGAAGGGTGAGGATATCGAGGTCCTCAAGGCCGATCTGCGCCGCTTGCTGGGCGTTCAGATGGTGCATGTCAATATCGAGGAAGTCCGCAAGCCCGAGATTGACGCACAACTTATTGCCGACTCGATTACGCAGCAGCTCGAGAAGCGGATCATGTTCCGTCGCGCCATGAAGCGCGCGATGCAGAATGCAATGCGACTCGGCGCCCAGGGCATCAAGATCATGAGCTCCGGACGGCTGAATGGAATTGAAATTGCACGGCGAGAGTGGTACCGCGAGGGTCGTGTGCCCCTGCATACGCTACGCGCGGATATTGATTATGGGTTCTCCGAAGCCAAGACTACATACGGAATAATCGGCGTAAAGGTTTGGGTCTACAAGGGCGAAGTTCTCGCCAAGGCTGACCAACCTGCGCTGCCATCCGCTCCGGCATCCGACGAACATGCGACGGCCAGGAGGGTGCGCAAGGCCCCGGCCCGGGGTTCAGAGATTGATGCCAAGCCTGAGGGCGCAGTCGACAACCCACAGGCAAAGGCGCCACGCGCACGCAAACCAGCGACCGAAGCCGCAGCCAGCGATGCCGCTGCTCCGGTGTCCACCGATGCAAAACCAAAAGCCCCGGTCAAGCGCGTAGCTCGCAAGAAGACCGAAGGTGAAGGATCGTCCGGTACGGGCGAGTCCAAGTAGCAAAAGGAATAAATCATGCTTCAGCCATCACGCACGAAGTACAGAAAACAGCAAAAGGGCCGTAACTACGGCATTGCGACGCGAGGCGCCAAAGTTTCGTTCGGTGAATTTGGCCTAAAGGCGCTCGAACGAGGTCGTCTCACGGCAAGGCAGATAGAGGCGGCAAGGCGGGCGATGACCCGCCACATCAAGCGGGGAGGACGTGTATTTATCCGTATTTTCCCGGACAAGCCCATATCCAGGAAGCCCGCCGAGGTCAGGATGGGTAATGGAAAAGGAAATCCCGAGTATTTCGTAGCTGAGATACAGCCTGGCAAAGTGCTCTACGAGATGGATGGTGTTGACGAGACGATGGCCCGCGAAGCGTTCAAACTCGCTGCTGCCAAGCTCCCTCTCAAGACCACTTTCGTGTTCCGCTTGGTCGGTCAATAAAGGCGGATATGACAATGAAGGCCACTGAACTCCGAACCAAAGCCGACACCGAGCTCAAGAAAGAGCTCGAAGACCTCTTGCGCGCCCAGTTTTCGCTCAGGATGCAGAAGGCAACTCAGCAGCTCAATAACACCAGTCAAATGAGAAAAGTCCGTCGTGACATTGCGCGTGTGCGGACCGTTCTCGCCCAGAAGGCAGCCGACAAATGACCGACACGACCAATCAAGCTCCGGCCACGACGCGACGCACCCTCACCGGACGCGTGGTAAGCGATAAAATGACCAAGACTCGGACTGTACTCGTCGAGCGTCGGGTTACGCATCCTCTTTATGGCAAGATCGTTACACGATCCAAGAAGTACCACGCTCATGACGAGGCGAATGAATGCCACGAGGGCGATCTTGTCACGATTGAGGAATGCCGTCCTCTCTCGAAGACGAAGGCCTGGCGCGTTGTGAAACTTCTCGAAAAGGCACGTACGATTTAGATTTAAATTAGTTGCAATGAAGTTGCAACTATGGGTATAATTTAAGGCTTCCCATTCGGCCAATACGCCCAGACTCAGTCAGCGCATATCGGCCGGTCGATTCCCCGGACGGGGTCCAAAACTGTCCTTGTGGTTAGACAGCGGATTGCGCGGCGTTTGGAAATGCGCATGAGCTCGGACCGCGCGGTACAAGTTGGAGATTGAAAAATGATTCAAATGCAGACGGTGCTGGACGTTGCCGATAACACCGGCGCACGTTCCGTAATGTGTATCAAGGTGCTTGGCGGCTCCAAGCGGCGGTATGCTTCCATAGGCGATGTCATTAAGGTGACCGTCAAGGAGGCTGCCCCGCGCGGTCGCGTCAAGAAGGGCGAGATCTACAACGCGGTGGTAGTTCGTACGGCCAAGGGTGTTCGCCGTGCAGACGGTTCGCTTATTCGCTTTGACGCAAATGCAGCGGTGCTCCTTACGCCCAAACTCGAACCCATCGGTACGCGCATCTTCGGGCCGGTCACAAGGGAACTTCGCACGGAGCGCTTCATGAAAATCGTTTCGCTCGCTCCGGAGGTTATCTGACCATGGAACGAATCAAGAAGGGCGATCAGGTCATCGTACTGACGGGGCGCGATCGCGGTAAGCGCGGTTCCGTCCTGCGTCGGATCGATAAGGACCACATACTGGTTGAGGGTATAAACCGGGTGAAGAAGCACCAGCGTCCTAATCCCATGAAGAATCAACCCGGCGGCATCATCGATAAAGAGATGCCGATCCACGTCTCGAACATTTCGCTGCTTAACCCGCAAACACAAAAGGCAGATCGTGTCGGCTTCAAGCTACTCGATGACGGCCGCAAGGTTCGCGTGTTCAAGTCCAACGGCGAAACGGTCGACGCCTAAATTGCACCACGGCGCCGAAGGAGTCTATTGATGTCACGTCTTCAAAATTTTTATCGCGAATCCGTCGTTCCCGATCTCACCACGAAGTTCGGGTACGTTTCATCCATGCAAGTTCCGCGCATCGAAAAGATCACGTTGAACATGGGCGTGGGCGAGACTGTGCAGGACAAGAAGGTGATCGAGAGCGCTGTGGCCGATCTCACGAAGATCGCCGGGCAGAAGGCTGTTATCACCAAGGCCAAGAAATCTATTGCCACGTTCAAGGTTCGCCAGGGCTATCCAGTTGGTTGCATGGTCACTCTCCGTGGTGGACGCATGTACGAATTTCTTGATCGGCTGATCGCGGTCGCGATGCCGCGTATCCGTGATTTTCGGGGTATTTCAAACCGTGCGTTTGATGGTCGTGGCGGATATAACCTCGGGATTCGTGAACAGATCATTTTCCCCGAGATCGAGTACGAGAAGGTCGACGCTGTTCGCGGCCTGAACATCAGCATTACCACGACGGCGAAGACGGATGACGAAGCGCGTGCGCTGCTCTCCGCCTTCCGCTTCCCGTTCAAGACCAACTGAGGTGGCATATGGCGAAGCTCGCCCTCATTAATCGCGAAGAAAAGCGTCGCAAGATGGTAAAGAAATTTGCCGCCAAGCGTGCTGAACTGTTCGCTATCGTGAACGACATCAAAGCTGGCGAGGAAGAGCGTTCGGACGCGCGCGCCAAGTTGGAGAGGCTACCCCGCGACTCGTCGCCGGTTCGCTTGCGCAACCGCTGTAAGCTTACTGGTCGTCCCCGCGGGACGTACCGGAAATTTGGCCTCGCGCGTAGCAAGTTGCGCGAGATTGCGATGCGCGGGGAAATTCCGGGCATCACCAAGGCAAGTTGGTAATAGGAGGTCTGGCATGAGCATGACCGATCCGATAGCCGACATGCTGACGCGTATCCGTAACGCGCAGATGGTTGGCAAGACAGTTGCAAATATGCCCTCGTCCAAGCTCAAGGTGTCCATAGCCGAAGTGCTTAAGAATGAGGGTTACATTGATGGGTATTCCGTTCGCGAGGCCGAAGGTAAACCGCAGCTCGAAATCGTGCTTCGGTATTACGCCGGTAGGCCAGTCATTGAGCGGTTGGAACGGGTGTCTCGCCCCGGGTTGAGAATTTATCGTGGTCGGGACAACATTCCGAACGTGATGAACGGTCTCGGTGTGGCGATAGTCTCTACGTCGCGCGGTGTCATGACTGACCGGAAAGCACGTTCCGTCGGCGTGGGCGGCGAAGTTATTTGCATCGTGGCGTAAGGAGATAGCCATGTCACGAATTGCAAACTACCCGGTACATTTGCCCAAGGGCGTGGACGCGTCCATTTCTTCCGAGATTGTTACGGTAAAAGGACCGCTTGGTTCCCTTTCTCAATCCGTAAGTGATGATGTGCGGATCGAGCGGGAAGGTGACAAATTGTTATTCAAGGCGGCGAACGACTCCCGTCAAGCAAACGCGATGTCTGGCACGCTTCGGGCGCTCGTAGCCAATATGGTTGAAGGTGTCACCAAGGGATTCGAACGAAAGCTGACACTCGTCGGGGTCGGTTATCGGGCCCAGGCACAGGGCGATAAGTTGAATTTAAGCCTTGGTTTTTCGCATCCAGTTGTGCATTCGATGCCCAATGGCGTGAAGGTCGAGACCCCGACCCAAACCGAGATTCTTATCAAGGGATTCGACAAGCAGGCGGTCGGTCAAGTGGCCGCAGAGGTTCGTAATTACCGTCCTCCGGAGCCCTATAAGGGCAAAGGGGTTCGTTACGCGAACGAAACCGTGGTCTTGAAAGAGACCAAGAAGAAGTAACGGGAGATCGCGATGATCGACAAGAAATCTGCGCGGCTGCGCCGCTCCGCTCAAACGCGACGGAAAATCGAGCAACTTCGTGTTGCGCGTTTGTCCGTCCATCGGACCAACAGCCACATATATGCCCAGGTGTTTTCGGCCGATGGCACACAGGTCGTGGCTTCTGCTTCAACCGTTGACAAAGACCTTCGCGCAGAACTGGCGAACGGCGGTAACACCTCCGCGGCTGCAGTGGTGGGTAAACGTGTTGCTGAGAAGGCAATTAAGGCGGGAGTGCAGGCGGTTGCATTTGACCGTGCTGGATATCGCTATCACGGTCGCGTCAAGGCGCTGGCAGAAGCCGCGCGTGAAGCCGGTCTTAAGTTCTAGGAGAGCGCTATGGCGAAATTCACACCTCGAATGCAGGGTAACGAAGAGCGCTCAGACGGCCTGCGCGAAAAAATGGTTGCCGTTAATCGTGTCACCAAGGTCGTCAAGGGTGGCCGAATTATGGGTTTTGCAGCGTTGACTGTCGTCGGCGACGGTGATGGCTCGGTCGGGATGGGCAAGGGCAAAGCGCGGGAAGTTCCTGTTGCTGTGCAGAAATCCCTGGAAGAAGCGCGACGTAACATGGTTCGCGTTTCACTCAAGAATGGCACGTTGCACCACGCGGTAATTGGCCGGCACGGATCTTCCAAAGTGCTTATGCACCCTGCATCCGAAGGTACCGGGATTATTGCCGGCGGACCGATGCGTGCGGTTTTCGAGGTCATGGGTGTTACTAACGTCCTGGCCAAGTGTATTGGCTCGACCAATCCCTACAACGTTGTTCGTGCGACGCTTGACGGGCTTCGTCGCGTGAACACTCCGTCCGAGGTAGCTGCTAAGCGCGGCAAGACGGTCGAGGAAATCCTCTCCGCGTGAGGGCTATAAATATGGCTAACAAGAAAATCAAAGTGACGCTGGTTCGCAGCGTTATCGGTACCAAGGAAGCTCACCGCGCGACGGTTCGTGGTCTGGGACTGCGTCGTATGCACCGCACGGTGGAAGTCATTGATTCTCCCGAGGTGCGCGGAATGATCCGCAGCATCAGCTTCATGTTGCGGGTCGAAGGCTAAGGAATCCAATATGACGATGCAACTTAACAACCTTACGCCGAATGCCGGCTCGAAGAAGCCCCGGCGGCGTGTAGGCCGGGGAATCGGTTCCGGTCTGGGAAAGACTGCGGGCCGGGGGCATAAAGGTCAGAGTTCGCGTTCCGGTGGTTTTCATAAAGTCGGTTTTGAGGGCGGTCAGATGCCCTTGCAGCGGCGACTTCCTAAGCGCGGTTTCAAAACTCCCGACACTACGGCTGAAGTTCGCCTTTCTGACCTTGAGCGCTTGTCGGCTGACACGATTGATCTCGCCGTTCTCAAGGCCACTGGCGTCATTCCTCGTTTTTCACTTGCGGCCAAGGTTATTGTTTCCGGGAAACTTGCGCGCAAGGTTACGGTTGTAGGCATTCGAGCATCCAAGGGCGCACAGGCAGCGATCGAAGCTGCGGGCGGTAAGGTAGAGGTACCGGCGACCGAGTAATTGGTTCGCTCACTTTCTCACATGGCTACCACGGCTCCTCAGCTCGGTAAGAGCGGAAAATACGGAGACCTCAAGAGAAGATTGTTCTTCCTCTTGGGCGCACTCGTCGTGTTCCGCATTGGGGCGCACATTCCTGTGCCTGGAATCGATCCTGCGCGTCTCGCGGAGCTGTTTCAATCGCAGCAGGGCGGTATTCTCGGCCTGTTCAATATGTTTTCCGGTGGTGCATTGTCTCGTTTCACAATATTTGCTCTTGGAATCATGCCGTACATTTCCGCGTCTATCATTATGCAGTTGATGACGTCGGTGTCCCCACAGCTAGAGGCTTTGAAAAAGGAAGGGCAGTCCGGGCAGCGGAAGATCACGCAATACACGCGCTACGGTACGGTCGTTCTTGCCTTATTCCAGGCCACAGGTATTTCGATCGCGCTTGAATCACAACCGGGGCTGGTCATGGATCCGGGTTTGTTGTTCAGGTTTACCACAGTGACCACCTTGGTCACCGGAACGATGTTTCTCATGTGGCTTGGTGAGCAGGTCACCGAGCGTGGTTTGGGGAACGGAATATCGATAATTATTTTCGCAGGTATTGCTGCGGGACTTCCAACGGCAATTGCCGGCACCCTTGAACTTGTCCGAACTGGTTCGATGCATCCCCTGGCGGCAATCGCAATTGTGGCCGGCGTGGTGGTTGTTACGTGGGCAGTCTGTTTTGTAGAGAGAGGGATGCGCAAGATTCCGGTGAACTATGCCAAGCGACAGATTGGCAATAAAGTTTACGGCGGGCAAAGCTCCCATCTCCCGTTCAAACTCAACATGGCGGGTGTCATTCCGCCGATCTTCGCGAGTTCTATTATTCTGTTCCCTGCGACGCTTGCCGGCTGGTTTGGTTCACACGAATCTGTTACCTGGTTGCGCGATATCGCGTCCACCTTGTCCCCCGGCCAGCCGATCTACGTACTTTTGTACGCCGCTGCGATTGTGTTTTTCTGCTTCTTCTATACTGCACTTCAGTACAACCCCAAGGAAACCGCCGATAACCTCAAGAAATCCGGCGCTTTTGTTCCTGGTATTCGTCCAGGTGATCAGACATCAAAGTATCTTGAGCGCATTCTTCTGAGACTGACTCTCTCCGGGGCGATATACGTGACGCTGGTCTGCCTCCTGCCCGAGTTTCTAATTCTTCGTTGGAATGTGCCTTTTTATTTTGGCGGGACCTCGCTACTTATCATCGTCGTGGTTACGATGGATTTCATGGCGCAGGTTCAGGCCTACATCATGTCCCACCAGTACGAGAGTCTGCTCAAGAAGACGAATTTCAAGAGCGGCGGTTTTCCGTCGGTAACGCGGTAACGGAGCGAACGGAAGGGCATGTCGAAGGAAGACGTTATTCAGATGCAAGGGGAGATTATTGACAATCTCCCAAACGCCACGTTCCGCGTGAAGCTGGAAAACGGTCACGTCGTGCTTGGTCATATTTCGGGGAAGATGCGTATGCACTACATACGGATTCTTCCGGGCGACAAGGTAACGGTTGAATTGACGCCGTACGATTTATCTCGGGGACGTATTGTCTTTCGGGCGAAATGACGGCTCATTCAGGTTTTTGAGAGGAAGTACCCATGAAAGTGCAGGCATCGGTTAAGAAAATGTGCCGCAACTGCAAGGTCATCCGCAGGAAGCGCGTGGTTCGTGTGATTTGCAAGGATCCCCGCCATAAGCAGCGCCAAGGCTGAGGTTGGGCTTCATTACGGGGTATAATTTCAGGTTTCGCGTTTTGACCGGCAAGTCGCTGGCGTCGTTACCGCGATCCGAAGGTTAGAAGGAACAGTTCGCATGGCACGTATCGCAGGGGTCAACATCCCCAATCATCAGCACGCATGGATTGCGCTTCAGGCGATCTATGGCGTTGGCCGCACCCGCGCAAAGGCGATTTGCGGAGCTGCGGGGATCAATATCTCCTCGAAGATGAAAGACCTTTCCGAGGGCGAAATGGAACGTCTCCGTATCGAGGTCGGCAAATTCGCCGTCGAGGGCGATCTGCGTCGTGAAGTGCAGCTTAACATCAAGCGTCTCATTGACTTGGGGTGCTATCGGGGAACGCGCCACCGCAAAGGACTACCCGTCCGCGGCCAGCGCACGCGGACGAACGCCCGCACACGCAAGGGGCCGAAGAAGGCTGCAATCAAGCTTACCGCTCAGGCTGGCAAGGGCTGAGCCCCTGCCGCACACGCAAAGGATAGGGACTTATGGCTAAACCACCTGCCGCAAACAGCACCGCACGGGTTCGCAAGAAGGTAAAGAAGAACGTTGCCGAAGGCATTGCGCACGTTCATGCTTCCTTCAACAATACTATCGTCACGATTACCGACCGTCAGGGCAATGCATTAGCCTGGGCGACTTCCGGTGGTCAAGGCTTCAAGGGATCGCGGAAGTCTACGCCGTTCGCGGCTCAGGTTGCCGCCGAGAACGCAGGCCGTCAGGCGATGGAGTGTGGTATCAAGAACCTTGAAGTCCGAATCAAGGGTCCAGGGCCAGGGCGCGAGTCGGCAGTCCGGGCGCTTAATGCGCTTGGCATCAAGATCACGCAGATTGCCGATGTCACCCCGATTCCGCATAACGGCTGCCGGCCGCCCAAGCGTCGGCGTATCTGACGCACAACTACCGGACAACTGAGAGGATTTAAATGGCACGCCATCTCGACGCCAAATGCCGCCTCTGCCGCCGCGAGGGGGAGAAACTGTTCCTCAAGGGCGAAAAGTGCTTTACCGACAAGTGTGCGGTGGAGCGCAGGAGCTACGCACCAGGTCAGCACGGGCAGAAAAGCGGGCAGCGTATGTCCGATTACGGAAAGCAGTTGCGCGAAAAGCAGAAACTTCGTCGCACCTACGGAATCATGGAAGGACAGTTCCGGCGTACGTATGCGGCTGCGTCGCGTTCCAAGGGTGTGACCGGCGAACGCCTTCTTCAGATCCTTGAATGCCGCCTGGATACGATCGTGTATCGAATGGGATTCGGTGCAAGCCGTACCGAGGCGCGGCAGATCGTTCGTCATAATTCGATTCTTGTTAATGGTAAGCGGGTAAATATTCCGTCATTCCAGGTCAAGCCCGGAGACGCAATTGAGGTCACCGAACGCTCCAAGGCGCAGCTGCGCATCAAGGCGGCGTCCGAGGCTGCCGAGAGTCGGGGCATTCCTGAGTGGCTCGAAGTGGACTCCAAGGGGCTCAAAGGCAAGCTGAAAGCGCTTCCCGCACGCTCCGATCTCCCGTCGAACATCAACGAGAGTCTGGTAATCGAGTTGTATTCCAAGTAACGGGTTCCAGCAGAGTACCGCAGCATTCCCGCTACCGATTTACGAGGACGTCATATGCAAACGAGTGGATTCCTGAAGCCGCGCATCATCGACGTGCAGAGCATTGCTCCTAATCACGCCAAGGTCGTGATGGAGCCTTTTGAGCGCGGGTATGGCCACACGCTGGGCAACGCGCTGCGCCGAGTTCTCCTGTCGTCTATGCCCGGTTACGCGCCTACCGAAGTACAAATAAATGGCGTGTTGCACGAGTATTCGACGATCGAAGGTGTGCAGGAGGATGTTGTCGACATTCTTCTGAACCTCAAGGGCGTCGTGTTCAAGCTGCACAATCGCGACGACGCGACGCTCAAGCTCGCCAAGAAGACCGAAGGGCCTGTCACCGCCGCCGACATCGAGGTTACCCACGATGTAGAGATCATCAACCCGGACCATGTAATCGCTCATATTTCACCCGGTGGCAAGATCGATCTCCAGCTTAAGGTCGAGAAGGGCCGTGGCTATGTTCCGGGCAATCTCCGCATCCTCGCGGATGAGTCCAAAGGCATTGGCAAGATTATCCTCGACGCATCCTTTTCCCCGGTTCGTCGTGTTTCGTATGCCGTCGAAAGCGCGCGGGTCGAGCAGCGTACCGACCTCGACAAGCTCATCATCGACATCGAGACCAACGGTGCGATCGAGCCGGAAGAGGCGATCCGCTATTCCGCGCGGATTCTCGTCGATCAGTTGTCCGTGTTTGCTGCCCTCGAGGGGACGGCGCCGACGATCGAAGAGAAGAGGTCGCCTCAAGTTGATCCGATTCTGATGCGCCCGGTGGATGACTTGGAACTGACGGTGCGCTCTGCCAATTGCCTAAAGGCGGAGAACATCTATTACATTGGTGACCTGATCCAGCGCACTGAGACGGAACTTCTCAAGACTCCGAACCTCGGGCGCAAGTCGCTCAACGAAATCAAAGAAGTGCTTGCTGCGCGCGGACTGACTCTCGGGATGAAACTCGAGAATTGGCCGCCGGCGGGCCTCGAAACCACCCGCGTCTGATTCGCGACGGGACCACAGGACTAGGAAGATAAAATGCGCCACGGTCACGGACTGAGGAAACTCAACAGAACCACCAGCCATCGTCTTGCGATGCTTCGTAACATGAGCGTTTCGCTGCTCAAGCACGAAGTCATCAAGACGACCCTGCCCAAGGCAAAGGAACTTCGCCGGGTAGTGGAGCCGATCATCACGCTTGGCAAGAAACCGTCGCTTGCAAATCGCCGGCTCGCTTTCAATCGTCTTCGAGACCGTGATGCGGTCGTGAAACTTTTTGGCGAAATCGGTCCGCGTTACGCAAAGCGTAACGGTGGCTACGTTCGCATCCTGAAGTTCGGCTTTCGTCTTGGCGATAACGCGCCAATGGCCGTCGTTGAACTGCTGGATCGTCCAGAGCAGAAGGATGATGCAACGCCCGCTTCCTGACTGGGATGCAGGTAGTGCAGTGAAAGGCCGGGTTATCCCGGCCTTTTGTTTTGCGCACCCTTTTGATCCGGTTTAAACGAAGACGCTGCATGGGAGTACGAATCAGCGGTCTTCCGATAACGTGACTTCTCCTGCGAACCGCTCGATTCGCAGTTGATGGGCGAATTCCTTGCGTTGTTCGACGAAGCTCTGCTGGAGCAACTTGTCGGACTGATAGGCACTGAAGCTTTCTGCGGACTCGATGCCGTAGACCATCGAGTGGGCGTGCCAGCCCTTGTCATCGCGCTGGCCCAGGTCAATGCTCCGACACCAGAGAAATCCGGGGTATCCGACGACATCACGTATATGACCGCCCTTCAGCCAGTTAATGATCTGTCCACGCGCCTCGGGCGCAATCCAGAAACGAACAACATAAATGTAGCCTGGGCTCTTCATCGGGAGTCCTCCGTGAGGGGAAGTCGGACGTCCTGATCGATCAGGAAAATACGAAAGTCGTTCACGTTAGTCCGCGTGGGACCGGTGATGACCAGTCCGTGCGCGGCATCGAATACAGCGTAAGAGTTGTTGGCATCCAGTGCACGCCGCGGTTCGATACCGTACTCCCGCGAACGGCGTAGGGTCGATGAATCGAGTACAGCGCCTGCGTTTTCACCGGAACCGTCGATTCCGTCCGTATCCGCGGCGAGGGCACTGACACGAAGCGGATCACAGCCCAACGCCTCCAGTTCGAGCCCGAGAGCAAGCAGGAACTCCGAGCATCGCCCCCCTTTGCCGCGATTCGTGGCGTTGCCACGCACGGTGACTGTGCACTCGCCGCCAGACAGGAGCGCAACTGGCGCGCTCCATGGCTCCGCATGGAGCAGGACCTGCCGGATCAGGGCCGCGTACGCTCCGGCGACGTCCCGTGCCTCGCCTGTGACGGCGTCCCCTAGCACTACTGCGGGTATGCCCCTTTCCCTGCATATCACTGCTGCTCGTTGAAGGGATTCCTGGGACGTAGCTATAATCCGATTCTCCGTGCGATCAAAAACAGGGTCACCGGGCTTCGGTGTTTCAGGAAGGAGCCCCGTCGCTCCCGCCCGCAGATGATCGACGATTGCTAACGGGGCGCTCACGGCATATTTGTCGAGAATGGCAAGCGCATCCGCATAGGTCCCGGGGTCCGGCGCACAAGGTCCGGATGCAATGTGAGTCGGATCGTCCCCGGTGACATCGGAAATGATCAGGGCAAGCACCCGGGCGCGCGTTGCTGCCGCAAGACGTCCTCCCTGAATCTTCGAGAGATGCTTGCGCACTGTATTCAGCGACTGGATTGGCGCACCGCAATCCAGAAGGCCTGCGGTGGTCGCCTGGATGTCATCGAGAGACAGCCCTTCCGCAGGAAGTGACAGCAGTGCGGAGCCACCTCCGGAAATCAGGACCAGAAGCAGGTCGTCTTCGGACAGGCTGCGGGCGAGATCAAGGATATCCCGTGCCGCCGCTTCTCCTGCGGCATCGGGAACCGGATGAGCCGCCTCGACCACGCGGATCCTGCGCGTGGGCAATTCGTGCTGGTAGCGCGTGATGACCAGACCGTCCAGCGGGGCTCCTGCAGGCCATGCGCGCTCCACGGCGAGCGCCATGGAAGCGGCAGCCTTGCCAGCACCCACAACGACTGTCCTGCCAGCCGGCGGGTGCGGGAGGTGCTGCGCCAGGATCTTTAGCGGGTCAGCCGCGTCGACCGCGGCGCGGAATGTTTCCTCGAGAAGCCCGCGCCGGTCCTTCGGCCTGCTGCGTTTGGTGGTCATCGGCAACGAGACGCCTAACGAGGTCTCGCCAGCTTGCGTTCTGGTCAGTCTTCGATCATGCGCATGACAGCCTTGAACATCGGGCTGTCCGGCCGCGTGATCCGGTCGAGAACGGTGAAGTGATTGTCACCGGGACAGGCGATATCCTCTTTCAGGATCTTTTTCCATTTCCGCCCGAGCAGGGAGTTCTGAAAATGGAACCCGTCGTTTTCCTTCTCGCCCACCGCGAGGTAGAGCGGCGCATCGGTCGCGGGCGGCATCAGGCCGGGGCTGGACTCGATCGAGGCTTTCTCTGTGAGTCTGAGGTCGTCCTTCAGGAACGGTGTCTTGGCAATCTCGGTGAGGTCATACAGCCCCGATATGGCAAGCGCACCGCGCACCACTTTTTTCGGCAGGTCCTTTGCATAGACCGGCCAGAGCGTTGTCAGCATCATCGCCGCAAGATGACCGCCAGCGGAGTGGCCTGCGACATGCAGGCGCCCGGCAGGCGCGCCGAAATTCGAGCCGTTCCTGTATAGCCATGCGCTGGCCTGCACCATCTGCATCACGATGTCTCGAATCTGTACTTTCGGGCAGAGCGAGTAGTTCACAACGGCAACCGTAACTCCCGCGTTGGCGAGCGCCGGCGCAACAAAGGAGAAGTCCTTCTTGTCGAACCCGCGCCAATACCCACCGTGAATGAACATCAGCAGGCCCTTGCTGCGTCCTTTCGCGCGAAAGATATCCATCTTCTCCGCGGGATCCGAACCGTAAGGGACGTCGAGATAAGCATTGCGTGCCGCGCGTGCCTCGTTGGCCGTGCGCTGCCAACGAGAGGTGATTTCCGGAATGCCGTCTGTGATCAGGCGTGGGTTGTAACGCAGGTCGTAGTCGATCTTGGTGCTCATGGTGTCCTCGATGGTTCCGTGGTCAGTTCTGCGGTACGACGGCGGTCACTTCGATCTCGATCTTCGCCAGGTCTTCCATCAGCGCAACGACCTGTACTGCGGTCATCGCGGGGAAGTTTTTGCCGATGATCTCGCGGTAGGCCGCGCCGAGTTCCCTGCCCGCGGCGAGGTATTCCTTCTTGTCAGTCACATACCAGGTCATACGCGTGATGTGCTCCGGGCCCGCGCCGGCCTCGGCGAGCACCGCCACGATGTTCTTGAGCGCCTGCCGGGCCTGGGACAGGAAGTCAGTGCCGACGAACTTGCATTGTTCGTCCCAGCCGATTTGGCCGGCTACGAATACCTGCAGGCCGGATGCGGCCATTCCGTTGGAGTAGCCGCGTGGCTTGGCCCAGGTCGAAGGTTGAAGAATCTGCGTCATGGTGGTTTGGGCGGGGCGTTGATTGAAGGGAGCAAATTATCTCCCACCTCGTCCGGTGCTGCCAGTCGGTGTCAGCGGGACTTAACAGGGGCGATATGCCGCCTTTACAAATGGCGTCCCCGGCGGTCCAATACCAAACCCTTGGTCGCCTTCCTCGGCGAAGACCACCGGGTCAGGAGGATGACGATGAACGCACCCGAAAAAGCAGCGTTACCGATGCATTGGCCGGACGCCGGTTCGAGTCGAGTTCCCTATCAGGTCTACACCGATCCCGGTCTCTATCGGGAGGAACTCAAACGATTTTTCTACCGGGATCACTGGTGTTACATCGGGCTCGAAGCGGAAATTCCGAATCCGGGGGACTTCAAGCGCACCTGGGTAGGCGAGCGCCAGGTCATCGCAGTTCGCGATCCGGACGGCGGCGTCAACGTGGTCGAGAATCACTGTGCCCACCGCGGCGCGCAGTTCTGTCAGGCGGATCACGGCACGGTGAAGGAACTCATCTGCCCGTATCACCAGTGGAGCTATGACCTGAAAGGAAACCTGCAGGGCGTTCCGTTCCGGCGCGGCGTTCGCAGCGAGGGCAAGGTCCAGGGCGGCATGCCGGCGGACTTCCGCGTTCAGGACCACAACCTCACCCAACTCAAGGTTCGCACCTGGAACGGAGTGATCTGGGGCTCGTTCGATCACGACGTGCCGGATGTCGAGGAGTACCTCGGCCCGACGATTCGTCCGTGGTACGAACGGATATTCGATGGACGGAAACTCACCCTCCTCGGGTATTCACGGCAACGCATCCCGGGCAACTGGAAGCTGATGCAGGAAAACATCAAGGATCCGTATCATCCCGGCCTGCTGCACACTTGGTTCGTGGTCTTCGGTCTGTGGCGGGCGGACCAGAAGTCCGCACTCGTGATGGACGAGAAAAACCGCCACGCGGTGATGATTTCCAGGAAGAACGACGGAGGCAAGAGCGAAGTCACCCAGGGCGTTTCCTCGTTCAAGGAAAACATGAAGCTCAACGACGCGCGCGTGCTCGACGTCGTGCCCGAGCACTGGTGGAACGGCCCCACCGTCACCATGCTGACCCTGTTCCCTTCGGTCATAATTCAGCAGCAGGTGAATTCGGTGTCGACGCGCCACATTATCCCGAGAGGCAACGGCAGCTTCGACTTCTGGTGGACCCACTTTGGCTACGAGGATGACACGCCCGAGATGACGCGGCGGCGGCTGCGGCAGGCGAACCTGTTCGGCCCCGCGGGATACGTATCCGCGGACGATGGGGAGATCATCGAGATGCAGCAGGCCGGTTTCAGCCAGCATCCGGAATACCAGACGGTGAGCGAACTCGGCGGACGCGACATCGGCAACACCGACCATAACGTGTCGGAAACCCTGATTCGTGGGATGTACCGCTATTACCGTGAAACGATGGGAATCTAGCTCGTGAAGAACGACGCGCACTTCGACATCGCCCTGCGGTTCGAAATCGAGGACCTTTACGGCCGCTACATTCGATGCCTTGACAGCGGCACGTACGACGACTGGCCGGATTTTTTCACCGAGGAATGCGTCTACAAGGTGCAGCCGCGGGAAAACTACGACCGCGGTCTGCCGCTCGCCACGCTCGCCTTCGAAAGCCGCGGTATGCTCAAAGACAGGGTCTACGGAATCACGCAGACACTGTTTCACCAGCCGTACTACCAGAGGCACCTTGTGTCCGGCCTGATCGTTACCGGGCAGGAGGGAGACCGTATCCGCTGCGAGGCGAACTATCTAGTCATCCGGACCAGGCGGCACGAGTTGTCGGACATCCTGAACGCTGGTCGTTATTACGACACGCTCGTGCGGACCCGGGATGGACTTCGCTTCGCGGAAAAGGTATGCGTATTTGATTCGGAGCTGATCCCGAATTCGATCATCTACCCGATCTGACGACGCGATCCGACGACAATCGGCCCGGTCCGGAATAAATACCAACAAAGGAGGAGCAGCATGATCATCGAATGGCACAACCACGTCTATCCCCCCGAAGAGGCCGCCGCACCGGAATGGGAGGGACGTTGCCCGATGAACATCGACAATGTCCTCGAAACCAACCGCAAGGTTGGCATCGACACGATCGTCGTCACCAACGCGGCGCACTACATGCGCTACAAGACCGGTGAGGACGAACTCTCGGCAATCCAGCGCTGGACGGACTACGCCGCCGAATTGCAGGATACGTACAAGGGCAAGGTCTATGCGTTCAGCACCTTGCTGCCCTGCGGCGGTCCGGCATATATCCGCGAGATGGAGCGTGCCATCCGCACGCTCGGCCTCAAGGGCGTGTTCATCAACTCCAGCCACAAGGGGCATTACCCCGACGATGACGAGGCGCGCCCGTTCTGGGAACTCGCCCAGGAACTTGACATCCCGGTGATGATCCACCCGCCGCACGTGGGATTCGGCGAGGAGCGGATGAAGGACTACCGCCTTGCATCGAGCGTCGGTCGCCCTTTCGACCTGACTCTTGCGCTGTCGCGAATCATCGTGCGCGGCATCCTCGAGGATTATCCGAAACTGAAGATCGTCGCCTCGCACGGCGGCGGCGGCATCTGCGAAGTGATCGGCCGTCTTGACTATGCCTACGAGATGCGTGACGAGGCCTACTTCCTCGGTTCGTACAAGCCGCTGCTCATCAAGCGCAAACCCGGTGACTATCTCAAGATGATCTATCTCGACACCGTGTGCTACCACGCCCCCGCAATCCGCTGCGTGCTCGACACCGTGGGCGTCGACCACGTTCTCTATGGAAGCGATGCGCCGCCGCTGACCTCGCTCAAGCCGAAGGCAATCAAGCTGGTCGAGGACCTGAATCTTTCGCCGCGCGACCGCGATGCCGTGTTCTGGCGCAATGCGGCGAAGCTGCTGAAGCTGCCGATCGCCGATTCGGCCGCCGCGTAGGCGCAACCCCGGGAGAACGCGCCGGACGGCATGCCCCGAAAAGGGCATCCACGCAGAGCGTGCGCGCACACGCAGGAGGAGGAATGATGAAACGCTGGTTGTCGATTCTCGCCGCATGCCTTTGCCTCGTTCAAGCGAATGCCGGGGCACAGACGTATCCCGCCAAGACCGTCCGGCTGGTGCTGCCGGTGCCCGCGGGTGGCCTGCAGGATGCGTTCGCGCGCGCGATTGCGCAGGAACTCGGCCGCACCTGGGGACAGTCGATGATCATCGACAACCGCGCGGGCGCCACCGGGATCATCGCCGCCGAACTCGTGGTCAAGTCGCCCGCGGACGGTTACACGGTGTTCATGACCGACAACGTGACCATTCTCACCAACCATCTCCTGCGTTCGAATCTGCCGTACGACATCTTTCGCGACCTGCAGCCGGTCATTGTTCTGGTAAAGACATCGAACGTGCTGGTGGTGCATCCGGATTTTCCCGCGAAGTCCCTGAACGAATTGCTCGCAATGGCGCGGGCGAAACCCGGGGAACTCAACTACGGGAGCTTCGGCATCGGCAGTTCGCCGCATGTGGACACCGAGGCTTTGAGCAACGCAGCCGGAATCAAGATCACGCATGTCCCGTATAAGGGCGGCCCGGCGATCCTGCAGGGGTTGATGGGCGGGCAGATTTCGTTTTCGCTGACGGGCTTTTCTCCCGCGCTCCCCCTCATCCGCCAGGGACGGGTGCGCGCGCTTGCCTACGCGGGGGCCGAGCGTTCACCGGTACTGCCCGAGCTGCCGACGATTTCGGAAGCCGGTGTGCCGGGGTTCGAGTCCAGCGCGTGGTTCGGTTGGTTTCTGCCCGCCGGGGCGCCGCGCGCAATCGTGGACAAGATCGCCGCCGATGCTTCAAGGGTGCTGGCCGATCCGGCGTTTCGCGAAAAGTACGTAACAGCGGTCGGCTTTGAGGCGGTTGCGCTCGGACCCGCCGCGTTCACCGAGCTTCTGAGGAATGACAGGGAGAAGTATGCAGCGCGATTCAAGGGCATGAACCTGAAACTCGAATAGGGCGGCGTTCACGCACGGCGTAATGCGCCCATGAAAAAGCCGCCCGAGGGCGGCTTTTTTTGCGGGCTTTACGAATCAGAACTGCTCGCGCCAGAGGTCCAGCGCCTGCTGCACCGGCCGATCGGAGTAGCTGAAGATCACCGCATCGTCGTCCGCTTCCAGCGTGTAGGGCATCCAGGAGGGGCAGACGAAAACGTCCTTCGGGCCGAAGGTGAGCGTCTCGCCATTGACCGAGCAGCGGCCCTTGCCTTCGACGACCGCGTACACGGTGGAATCGGTCGAGCGGTACGGCTTGCCCTTGAAGCCCTTGGGCAGCATCTGCATGAAGGTGCCAATCGTCGGCATCGCCCAATCGCCCGTCACCGGGTTGGTGTACTGAAGCTTGTAGCCCCAGCATGCGTGCGGGTCCTGCGCCTTTTTCATCGCATCGAGTGCGCCGCGGGTGCGCTCGTACGGATACCAGAACAGCGGCGAGGTATGCGTCTTGTGCTTGTATTCCACCGGCTTCATCGTGTTGCCGAATTGCGCGAGGTTGTAGCCCTGGTCGCGATCGGTGTGCTGCGTTTCCATCGAAGGCCGCTCGAGGAACTGCGCATCGAAAAGTTCGACGATTGGGACATCGAGGCCGTCCATCCAGACCATCGGCTCCTTCGACGGATTGCCGTGATCGTGGTAGGTCCAGGAGGGCGTGATGACGAAATCGCCCACGTTCATCGTGACCTTTTCGCCATCCACCGCGGTGTAGGCGCCGCTGCCCTGAAGAATGAAGCGCAGGGCCGATTGCGAATGGCGGTGCGCCGGCGCGACTTCGCCGGGCAGGATCAGCTGCAGGCCGGCGTAGAGGCTGTGCGTGATCCGCGACTGGCCGCGCAGTCCCGGGTTCTCGAGTACCAGCACGCGCCGCTCGGCTTCCTTTGCAGTGATGAGTTGGCCGGCTTCCTGGATCCACGGCCAGACCGTGTCCCATTTCCAGAGGTAGGGCTTGCAAGGAGTGTTCGGAGTTGCCGTGATCAGGCCGTGGAGCACCTCCCAAAGGGGCGTGACATTGGACTTGTCGATCTTTCCATAGAACGCTTTGCGATCCGCGTCCACTTTCGGTTGCATGACTGCTGACATGGCGTCTCCTCTCGATGAATTGCCGGTGCGTGATGAATGCCGGCATTTTCCGCCTATTTGATCCGCGGGATCAATGTCGATCCGGAAATCGGCTTGATCCTGATCAAAACGCGCGCCCGCCGCCGGGTTCGGCAACGCAGGTTATTCAGCGCAGTTGTTGGAGTTCATTTCAAGCGAAACAGGCACTTGCGCTATTGACATGCGCGCATCGCGGCACCTAGAGTGGCTGCCTCCTCGCCGCATCCGGTCCGGTATCCGGCGGACAACCCATACACCGCACCGATCGTTTGCATCGCCCGGACATCTTCCCGAATCGAATGCCCGCCCACCGCAGTCCCAAATCCCGCCTGAAACCGCGAGTTTCGGCCGAGCCCGCGTCGATTTCGCCGCGTCGCATAGTCCGCCGCGAACGGCGCAGCAGCCTCGAGAAGATGATCGAGATCCTCGACCTGTTCGGGGAGGGGGGGCTGCAGTGGACTCCCGAAGCCATGATGAAGCGCCTCGGCTGCCCGCGGTCCACGCTGTACCGCTATCTCAAGGTGCTTGCCGATGCGGGGCTGGTGACATCGCTTCCCGACATCGGCTTCACGCTCGGTCCGCGGATTGCTGAGCTCGACTTCGAGATGCGCTCCGGCGATCTGATGATTACCAACGGACGCCCCTTGCTGCAGGCGCTCACCCACGAGGTGCCCGGCGTCGGGTTGCTTTGCCGCTACTACCGTAACCGTGTGCTGTGCGTGCATCAGGAGTCGAGCGCCGAAGAATTCCGCTCAGGCTACGAACGCGGGCGTCCGATGCCGCTTGCGCGCGGCTCCGCTTCGCGGGTGATCCTCGCCGGGCTGCGCCTCGCGCAACTGCGCAAACTCTACGAGACGCAGCGAGCGGAGTTTTCCGACGTGGGCCTGGGTTCGAGCTTCGCCGCTGTGCAGGAGCACCTGTCGGCGATTCGCCGGCAGGGTCATTGCATTTCGCGCGGCGAGGTTACCCCCGGCGTCGTGGGCATCGCCGCGCCGGTGTTCGACGGCGAGGACGCGGTGGTCGGCAGCCTGTCGATCACCGTCTGGGAGTCGGGTCTAGCCGAAAAGCGCATCGCCTTCATCGTCGACCGGGTGAGGTTCAGCGCGAAGGTGCTGGGCAATGCGATGCGCCGGCGTCCGGATGCTGGCAGCTAGGAGAGATTTTCTCCAAAGAATGTATCAGATTTGTACGGAAAGTGACCGCTTTCACGCGCCGGCTGGACAGTTTTGAAATAAATGTTCAAGAATTTCGCGGTGGGATATTGCTGGTCTGCGTCACTTCAGGCAGATAGCGGATGAATTCGAGAAGCGCCTTGTTCGACACCGCATTCCGTTTTCTCGGGGGCGCGCTTGTCCTTGTTCTGGGTGGACTGGTCCCGTTTTCGCCGGTCGCCGAGGGGGCGCAGCCGCAGGTCGCGCCCGTCGAGATCGACTCCGATGATATCGGCGGCATCGTCACCGGGCCGGCCGGCCCCGAGGCCGGTGTCTGGGTTATTGCGGAAACGCGCGACCTGCCGACCCGATTCATCCGCATCGTGGTCACGGACGATAGCGGGCGTTACGTCGTGCCCGACCTCCCCGCGGCGAAATACAGCCTTTGGGTGCGGGGCTACGGCCTCGTGGACTCCCCCAAGGTGTCGAGCCGGCCGGGCAGGATTGTCAAGCTTCGTGCTGTACCGGCACCGACCCAGCGCTCCGCCGCACGCTACTACCCGGCGATCCACTGGTACTCGATGCTGAAGATTCCCGATGCGTCCGAATTCGGCGGGGCGAACCGCGCGATTCCTGCGAAGCTCATGCAGGCGGAATGGCTCAATGCGATGAAGAGTAACGGCTGCATCGGCTGCCACCAGATCGGCAACCTCGCCACGCGAACGATTCCGAAATCCCTCGGCAAGTTCGCCTCTTCGCACGAGGCGTGGATGCGGCGAGTGCAATCGGGGCAGGCGGGCGAGATCATGGTGAACCAGCTCGCGGGCGAACTGGCCGGCGCGCCGTTCCGCTATTTCGCCGACTGGACCGACCGGATTGCAAAGGGCGAATTGCCGCACACCAGGCCTGCGCGGCCAACGGGCGAGGAGCGGAACATCGTGGTCACGCTCTGGGATTGGCATAACGAAAAGCAGTATCTGCATGACCTGATCGCAAGCGACAGGCGTTATCCGACGGTGAATGGCTACGGGCCGGTGTTCGGTTCCACCGAATACAGCTCCGACACGATCCCGATTCTCGATCCGCTCAGGCATGCGGCGACCGAATTCAAGGCGCCGGTTCGTGACGCCGATACGCTCATTGCCGCCGGTCCGGGGCACGCCGCGAGCGCGGCGCCGCTGCAGCCCTCGCCCTACTGGGGCAAGGAAGTGATCTGGTCGAGCAAGGCGAACAACCACAACGGCATGTTCGACAAAAAGGGCCGGGTCTGGTTCG
>CANIEV010000053.1 GCA_947466535.1 Betaproteobacteria bacterium | reverse complement strand
GAATTCGATGCCGTGCTTGCGGCCGGCGGCTTCCATCGTGCGCAGGCCCTCGGGCATGACTTCGCGGCCGATGCCATCGCCGGGGATGACTGCGATCTTGTAACGCGTTGTTTTTGCCATATTTCTGCTCCGCCGCGGTGGAGTGCCGCATGAATTGTTGTTTGGATCGAGCACGCCATGATGGGCAGGCGGCCGGGGGGCGTCAAGCGGCTACAATCCAGTGCCTTGTCGCAAAAAAGCCTGCCTTTCCGCACCCGCCCGGTTTCAATGAACGTTCTCGCCATCGACACCTCCACCGAATACTGCTCGATCGCCCTGGATTGCGGCGACCGGGTGCATTCGCGCCATGTGCGGGCGGGCAACACGCATTCGGAGATCGCGCTGCCCTTGCTGGATGAGTTGCTGCGCGAGGCGGGGATGACATTTGCCGCGGTCGATGCGATCGCCTACGGCGAAGGACCGGGGTCGTTCACCGGGCTTCGCATCGGCGCGGGCATCGTGCAGGGGCTGGCGCTGTCGCGCGGCCTGAAAGTGCTCGGCATCAGCACGCTCGAGGTGCTGGCCGAGGCGGCGACCATGCAGGACGCGAACGATCGCGTGAAGGACGCGAACGATCGTGTGCAGGACGCGAGCACACGGGTGATCGCCTGTCTCGACGCGCGCATGAGCGAGATCTATCACGCGGCCTATGTTCGCGACGGGGACGGATGGCGATGCGAGTCTGCGCCCGGCGTGTTCCCGCCCAGATCCGCGCCTACCGTGCAGGGTGAGGGCTGGACCGGGGCGGGCAGCGGATTTGCGGCCTACGGCGAGATCCTGGCTGCGCGTTACGGTGTGCAGATCGCGCGCGTTCTGCCCGATACCTGGCCCGCTGCCACCGCGCTGCTGCGGCTCGCCGGACCGCGCTTGTTGCGCGGCGAAGGCGGGGACGCGGCGAGCGCGGTGCCGATATACTTGCGCGACAAGGTGGCGCTGAAGACATCCGAGCGCGCCTGAGCCGCCCGATTCTTTTCCCGATATTCCCCAATTTCAATGAGTGCCGTCCTCCAATCCGACCCGGTGATCACGCCGATGCTCGAGGCCGACCTGCCGGAACTGATGCAGGTGGAAGACCGCATCTATGAATTTCCCTGGAGCGCAGGCAATTTCCGCGATTCGATCCGCGCCGGCTACGGCTGCTGGGTGTACCGAAGCGAGGGTGCCTTCGTCGGTTATTGCGTGTTCATGGTGGCGGCGGGCGAGGCGCATCTGCTGAATATCTCGATCGCCGATGCGTATCAGCGCAAGGGCTACGGCGCGCGCCTTCTTCGCGAAATCCTGACGGCTGCACGCGGTCAGGGCGCGGCACTGATCTTCCTTGAGGTGCGTCCGTCGAACGAGGCGGGGTTGCGCCTGTACGAGCGCTTCGGTTTTCGTCGCGTCGGTCTGCGCCGCGGCTATTACACGGCGAATAGCGGGCGTGAAGATGCGCTCGTGCTGGCCCTGGACCTGTGACGGACGATCCATGAGCCGCCGCACCCGCATTCTGGAAGAAATGGGCCTCGGCCCGGTGTGGCAGCTGCGCGGCGAGGACGACGCGGTGGCGGTTGCGGTCGATGAGATCGAGCCGCAGGCGGAAGTCGCGCCGCCGGTCGCACGCCGTACCGTGGCCGAACCTGCACCGGCGCGATCGCGGCCGGTACGTCCTCCGTACGATCCGGATGCCGCGCCCGCTGCCCGCACCGGGCCGCGGCCGGACCTGCCATCCATTTCCCCCGAGCGCACCGATTCGATTGCACGGATGGACTGGTCCGAGCTCAAGTCGGCGGTGGAAGGCTGCAAGGCCTGCGGGTTGTGCAAGACGCGCAAGAAGACCGTCTTCGGCGTGGGCGACGAGACCGCGGACTGGATGATCGTTGGCGAGGCACCCGGCGCGGAAGAGGACATTCAGGGCGAACCCTTCGTGGGTCAGGCGGGCCGTCTGCTTGACGAGATGTTGTTCGCGATCGATCTCGAACGCGGCAAGGGCGTGTACATCGCCAACGTGCTCAAGTGCCGACCGACTGGCAACCGCAACCCCGAGCCGATGGAAGTCGCGCAATGCAGCCCGCACCTGCTGCGCCAGCTCGATCTGGTGAAGCCGAAACTCATTCTCGCGATGGGACGGTTCGCGGCGCAGACCCTGCTCAACACCGATGCGAGCATCGCCTCGCTGCGTGGCAAGGTCCACACCTACCGCGGCCTGCCGCTGATCGTGACCTACCACCCGGCCTACCTGCTGCGCACGCCGCTGGACAAGGCGAAATCGTGGGAAGACCTCTGTCTTGCCACCGAAACGATGGAAGGCCTGGCGGGTGGCGCGAAAGACGCGGCGATCTGAACCGTACCCGCTTGATTTCGGGGTGATCCGCCCCCATGTTGCAAGTCACAGGAGGTTTCCCATGCGCAAACTCGGTCTTTTTCTCGTACTTGCTGCAAGCATGCTGCTCGGCGGCTGCGGCTACAACGACATCCAGCGCAACGACGAGGCGGTCAAGTCGGGCTGGGCGGAGGTGCTGAACCAGTACCAGCGGCGCTCGGACCTCATCCCGAACCTGGTGAACACGGTGAAGGGCTTCGCCGCGCAGGAGCAGCAGGTGCTGACACAGGTCACCGACGCGCGTGCACGGGTGGGCTCGATCCAGGCAACGCCCGAGCTGGTGAACGATCCGGTGGCGTTCCAGCGGTTTCTCGATGCGCAATCGCAGATGACCAGCGCGCTGTCACGCCTGCTGGTGGTCAGCGAGAACTATCCACAGCTGAAATCAGACCAGAACTTCCGCGACCTGCAGGCGCAGCTCGAAGGCACCGAGAACCGTATCACGGTGGCGCGCAACCGCTACATCAAGGCGGTGCAGGAGTACAACATCCATGTGCGCCAGTTCCCGGTGAATCTTACTGCGATGATGTTCGGCTACTCGGTCAAGCCGAGCTTCACGGTGGAGAACGAAAAGGCGATTTCCGCGCCGCCGACAGTCAGCTTTGACAAGCCCGCAGCTGCGACTCCGGCTGCCGCGCCTGCCGCTCCTGCAGCGCCCGCGGCACCCGCCGCACCGTCGGCCCCGGCGAAGTAAGCCGCGCCTATGAACCTGCGCGCGCTCCTCGTCGGGGCGCTGTTTGCGGCACTGGGTGCGGTCGCGCTGCCCTCGCTCGCGGATCAGGCTATTCCGCCGCTCAAGGCGCGGGTCACCGACCTCACCTCGACGCTCAACGACGCGCAGCGCCTCGCGCTTGAGCAGAAACTCGCCGCGATCGAAACCAAGCGCGGCAGCCAGGTGGCGGTGCTGATTCTGCCCACCACCGAACCCGAGACCATCGAGCAGTACGGCATCCGCGTTGCCGATGCCTGGAAACTCGGTCGCAAGGGCGTGGACGACGGTGTGTTGCTGCTGGTGGCCAAGAACGACCGCACGCTGCGCATCGAGGTCGGCCGAGGGCTGGAAGGCGCGATTCCTGATGCGATCGCCAAACGGATCATCGCCGAGGTGATAACGCCCCCGTTTCGTGCGGGGGACTTTGTCGGCGGCCTAAACGCGGGCGTTGATGCGCTCTCCAGGGTAATCGACGGCGAGCAGTTGCCGCCACCCGTGGCGCGCGGCAATGCGAAGGGTGCAGATCTGCAGTCTGTGGCGATGCTGCTGCTGGTGTTCGTCGTAATTGGCGGGGCGATCCTGCGGGCGATGCTCGGTCGGGTGCTGGGGGCGACGGTGGTCGGCGGCCTTGCCGGTGTGGCCGCGTGGTTTCTTATTGGATCGATTTTCTTCGGCGTCATCGGTGCCTTGGTCGCGTTCCTGCTGGTCCTGACCAACGGTAATTCGATGATGAGTTCGGGCGGGGGAGGGGGCGGTTCCTGGGGCGGTGGCAGTTCCTCCGGCGGCTTCTCGGGCGGCGGCGGCGGATTCGGCGGCGGGGGAGCATCCGGCAAATGGTGAGTTCACTCAAACCTGCGCGGCGCATTCGCGATCCGCTCACCTTCTTGCGACTGCTGCGGCATCTCTTTACCGATCGCTGGGCGGTGAAGCGCGCGTTCTCCGCCGCGGCATTGCGCCGCATCGGCGAGACCATCACCGACGGCGAGCGGCGTCACATGGGCGAACTGGAGTTCGCCGTCGAGGCCTCGTTGCCCTTTGGGGTCCTTCTCTCGGGGCGCTCGTCGAAGGATCGCGCGATCGACTGGTTCGGGCGCCTTCGCGTCTGGGACACGGCGCACAACTCAGGCATCCTGATCTATGTGTTGCTCGCGGACCGCACGGTCGAAATAGTCGCCGACCGTGGCATCCATGCGCGCGTGGGCGACGCGGGCTGGCAGGCGATCGCCGCCGATATGCAGCGGGCGTTTGCCGACGGACGCTTCGAGGACGGTGCGAACGCCGGGCTGGTTGCAGCAAGCGAACTGCTCGCACGGCATTTTCCGGCCACCGGCGAGAATCCCAACGAGCTTCCGGACGAGCCGGTGATCATCTGATTTTACGGACACCAATGCACCAGAAATGTACTCGGATCGCCCGTTTTCTTGCTCGGGTCAAGGGCTTTTGAAATAAAAGTTTGACTTTCTTGTTGAAAATCAGGCAACGGCGTCCTCGATGAAGTTGCCCGCATCGAACCTCACCGGGGGCGCGTTGTCGTCAAAGGCCACGCCCACCGGATCGCCGCCTTCCTCCACCAGCGAGACCTGCTGGTCGAGCATGCGGCGCAGCATCGCGATGCCCTGATCGGACAGGGCGAGATTTTCGGCGGCGTGGTCCGCGATTGCTCCCTGGCTCACCTGCGCCTCGAAGTCGCCGGGAAAAAGCTGGTGCTCCTCGGGCGTGAGTTCTTCCCACAACTTTCCGTTGAGCTTCGAGCGTTGCCGGAACAGTTCGCCGGCTGCGCGAACGCGCCCGGCGGTGTAGATGCGAAAGTGCGCGTCGTCGATCGGAAGCACCCATCCGAGCGATTCCACGCGCGAGTACTGCGCAACCCGCGGATTGGGAATCACGCGCAGTGTAGGCAGCACTGCCTCGGAGATGCGGCGGAACAGGCGGCCGTCGGGCAGGGTGCGCAGCGACAGCACCTGGACTCCGTGCGGTGAATACTTCCACGACACCTGCGGCATCAGGCCCATCTGCTCGACAAACTGGGTGCCGCTGAAGGATCCGTGCAGCACGACCACGTGGAAGGGGTCGACGAGGTTGTCGTAATGCTGCAGCCAGTTGCAGGGAATGATCTTCGGGCCGCCGCCGCCGATGCTGTTGTCGTCGGCTTCGATGAATTCGCCGTCATCGAGATTCTCCAGTGCCTCGTAACGCGGCAGTGCCGGCTTTTTCTCCGCCGGACCCATGTAGGTCCAGAGCAGGCCGTAGCGCTCGCGCACCGGGTACCAGGGCTGGCGGACGGTGTGCCGGGCGCGGCCCGCGCCGGGTTCGCAGGGCTGCTCGACGCATTGGCCCTGGGTGTCGAACAGCCATCCGTGATAGCAGCAGCGGATGCCGCGTTCTTCCACCTTGCCGTAGTAGAGCGAGGTGCCGCGGTGGGCGCAGTTGGCATGCACAAGGCCCGCCTTTCCACTGCCGTCGCGAAACAGCACGAGATCTTCGCCGAGCACGCGAATTGCCCGAGGTGATGCGCAGGCATCGCCGATCAGGCCGACCGGATGCCAGTAACGCCGCAGCAACTCGCCCATCGGCGTGCCGCGTCCGACTTCGGTGAGTCGCGGGTTGTGGCCTGTCGGCTTGCGGTAATAGCCGGTGCCGGTGTCGTGCAGGTCGGACATCAGGGGCTCCGTTGTTTGTCGGTTCAGCGCGCGGCGCCGGTGATGCTCATTGTGCCGTCACGCCGGCGGCGCGGATGACGTCCACCCAACGGGGATAGTCGCGCGCGTAGTTGGTGGCGAATTCCTCCGGCGTGTTGCCGAGCGGCTCGAACCCCATGTCGAGCATCCGGGTGTTGATCTCCGGCGTTTTCATTGCCTCGCGAAAATCCGCTGCGAT
Source organism: Betaproteobacteria bacterium (assembly GCA_947466535.1). Classification (GTDB taxonomy): domain Bacteria; phylum Pseudomonadota; class Gammaproteobacteria; order Burkholderiales; family SG8-39; genus CAMBSA01. The sequence goes on along the minus strand of CANIEV010000053.1, from coordinate 19,962 downwards.
CCGGGCAACGATCGCCTTCGGCGTGCCGCGCGGCGCGTAGATGCCGACCCAGGAATCCAGGTCGAAACCGTGCAGGCCGACGTCGGCGAACGTGGGCACCGTCGGCAGCACGTTGATGCGGCGCACACCCGAGATCGCGAGGATCTTTATCCTGCCGGCCGCGAGGTGGGTTCGCGCGGTGCCGGGGTTCGCCCAGCCGACATCGAGCTGGCCGCCGAAGATGTCGATATGCATCGGCGCCTCGTTCTTGTACGGCACATGCTCGAGCGGAATGCCCGCAGTGCGCTTGAGGGTCTCGCCGAACAGGTGCGCGCCCGAACCGATGCCCCACGATCCGTAGGTGACGCGCGGACGCGTTTTCGCCCAGGCGATGAATTCCTGCAGCGTGGCGTAGGGCGCGGCGGCCAGCGCGATGAACACCGGTCCGCCGGTGCCGAGCTGCGTCACGAATTCGAAATCCCGCACCGGATCGTAGGGCAGCTTGTCGTTCAGGATCGGCGCGTTGACGTGCGAGATCGGCAGGGTGAGCAGAATCGTGTAGCCGTCGGCGGGCTGCCTGGCAACGTAGTCGGCCACGATGACGCCGCTTGCGCCCGGCTTGGAGTCGACCAGCAAGGGTTGGCCCCACTTCGGGCGGAGCTTCTCGCCGTAGGCGCGGGCGATCGTGTCCAGCGGACCGCCCGCCGCGCCGAACACGAACAGGCGCACCGGGCGGGAGGGCCAGGCGTCCTGCGCGATGACGCTGGTTGCGACAAGCACGAGGACGGTGGCAGCGATCAGGCGGACGAGAACGCCGCGGCCGTAGCCATTGCCCCTTCGTGGCGGGATCATGCGCCTCGGGCTGCGCATGTGGCGCTGCGGCATGTCAGTCACGGCTCCTCCTTTTTTCGACGGCCTGGTGCCGTCATTGCGTCATGTGCGCGCATCCTCGCGCCCAATCCGCGTGGGTGTCAACATGGAGGGGGGACGGACCAGGCGCGATGCTGCTTCGGTGCGGGAGTTGCCCGATGGATTATGATCCTCGTCATCGCGCAAAGTCAGCGGTCGTAATGATCGCGCAAAGACGCGAATTGCCCGGACGAGGAGGAGTCATGTCGAATCAATTCAACAAGGCCATGCCGATGCGCGGGAAAGTGTTTTTTGCACTTGCCGCCGCTGCATTGGTATCCGGCGCCGCGCACGCGCAGTCCTTTCCCAACGCCAAGCCGCTTCGATGGGTGGTCGGTTCGGTCCCCGGCGGCGGTCAGGATCTGACCGCCCGCTGGTTGTCGGCGATCATCACCAAGTCGATCGGCCAGCAGATCGTGATCGAGAACCGCGGCGGCGCTGGCGGCACGCTCGCGGTGGACGCGGTCGCAAAGGCCCCGGCGGACGGCTACACCTATGCGGTCACCAGCAACGGCGCGATGCTCAATGCGCCCGCGATGTACCCGAACCTGCCCTACGATCCGGGCCGCGATCTCGTGCCGATCGGGATGACCTTCATTGCGAGCTTCGGCATCGTCGCCGGGCCCACCAGCACGGTGAAGTCGATCCAGGAGATGGTGTCGAGCGTGAAGGCCGAGCCGGGCAAGCAGTCGTACTCGTCCGCGGGCAAGGGCTCGCCGCATTTCCTCGCGATGGAGCTGTTCAAGCAGAAGATGGGCCTCGATATTCGCGAGGTGCCCTACCGCAGCACCGTGCCGGCGGCGACGGATGTCGCCAGCGGCGTGGTCCCGTTCAGCATGCTCGATCAGGCGACCGCGCGGCCGCACCTGCAGAGCGGCAAGATCCGGGTGCTCGCGGTGACCGGCAAGACGCGCTGGACGATTTTGCCTGACGTGCCCACCGTGTCGGAGTCGGTGTCCCCGGGTTTCGAGGCCTTCGCATGGAACGGCATCGTCACGGCTGCCGGCTCACCGCCCGACATCGTGGCGCGCATGAGCCGCGAGTTGGTGGCGGCGGTGGGCTCGGAGGAAATCGCAAAACGCATGGGCGAAATCGGTTTCACGCCCTGGCCGATCGGCACCGAGGAATCGACGAAGGTGATCCGTGAAGGTCTCACTATCTGGCCCGACATGATCCGCAGGCTCGGGATCAAGGCCGACTAGCACCGAGTCAGTAGTGGACTACGCGCCGGAAGGTTCCCCGTCCGTCGTTGAATTACGAGCCGAACGACTTGTCGTCCGGCATGGCATCTCACGCGGCGAGCTTCGCTGTCCACGCATCGAAGCCGTACACCCAGTTGGCGTCCACCGGATTGGCATGCCACTGGTTGTTGTGCGAAGACACCTGCATCTTGCTGGTTCGCTCGCGGCGGGAATTCTCGTAGTTCTGCAGCGCGCGGGGCAGATCCGCGGCGGACACGCCCGCAAGGCAGCGCGACAGGATCGCGGAATCCTCGATCGCCATCGCGGCACCCTGCGCCATGAAGGGAGTCATCGGATGGCAGGCATCGCCAAGGAGCGTGATCCGGCCCTGGGTCCAGACCGGCAGCGGGTTGCGCTCGCACAGCGCGCTCTTGAGCGTTTCGTCGCAGGCGGCGAGCACGCGTTGCAGTTCAGGTGCGAAATTCGAAAACGCCTCGCGCACTTCGCGCACGTCCCCCGGCGTTGACCAGGCCTCCTCGCGCCAGGCGTCCTGCGCGATGCTCGCGAACACATAGAACTCGCGACCGCCGCTGGTGGGGCAGGTGACGACTTCGCTCTCGCGCGTCGGCCCCCACCACTTGGTGAAAGGCGAAATGTCCATATCGGACAGGCGTTCGATCGGCACCAGCGAGCGGTAGCCAACGGCACCCGTGAAATGCGGCGCCTGCGGGCCGAACAGGAGTTCGCGTACCGTGGAATGAATGCCGTCGGCGCCGATCACTGCTTCGGCGGTGACTTCGCTGTCATCAGAAAAACGCACGCGTACTCCGTCGGCAAGGTTTTCCACCGACACAAGCTTGCGGCCGAGATGAATCGACTCCGGCGGAATCGCCGCCGCGAGTGCGGCGAGGAGTTCGGCACGATGGAACATGAGCAGCGGTGCGCCGAATTTCGCCTCCGCCGCCGGCCCGAGTTCGACTTCGGAGGTGATCGCGCCGGTGTCCCAGGTGCGGTTCAGGCGCCACGGCGGCCGGTAGCCGAGCCTGCGGATCGCATCGCCTTCGACAAGGCCACCGATCACCTTCATCGCATTGGGCGTCATCGTGATTGCCGCGCCGATCGCGCGCAGGACCGGCGCCTGCTCGTGAATCGATACATCCAGGCCGGCTTTGCGCAATGCAAGAGCAGCAGTGATTCCGCCGAGTCCGGCGCCGATGATTGCAATTCTTGGGGCCATGGTATTGCCTCTGATTGGTCACCGGCATTGTAAGGCGCGGGTGAAGCGCGGCGCAGGCCTGTGTCGGAAAGATGAACGAAGGATGGTGCTTGGTTCTTATGTCATGCGACCTGCAGCAAGCTTTTTCTATTCGGCATTGATTGTCGTTCTCAGGTCGACCGGTGCACGGTTTTTCTTGATTCCTGCCAGCTTAACGTGGTTCGATACGAGTATCCGCAGTTCGCGCCCCGGTCATTCAGGAAAGCGCTGATTGGGTTCCGGCGATGAGAAAGTCTGCGCCAGGCTGCCCGCTTATGTCGGGATCAACCGGGCCGTGTCTGTTTGCCCGGTTTTCACTAATGCTCAATTCTTTGAATGAATGCTGATGGCCAACACAGCGACTGACACAAGCACCAATCATCTGGCGGGGGATTTCTGGGGCGGACTCGCCGCGATGCTGGTCGCGCTTCCCTCGGCGATTGCGTTCGGCGTCACCATCTTCTCTCCGTTGGGTACAAGTTTTGCCGCGCAGGGGGCGCTCGCCGGCATCATCGGCGCCACCGCGTTGGGTCTGGTGGCCTCGTATCTTGGCGGCACGAACCGGTTGATCACGGCGCCCTGCGCCCCGGCGGCGGCGGTGCTCTCCGCGTTCGCCATCCAGATGATGCAGGAAGGCACCGCGCCCGAAACCATCCTTCTGATGATGGCGGTCACCGGCCTGTTGTGCGCGGCGTTGCAGATTACGTTCGGTGTGATCGGCGTGGGTCGGCTGATCAAGTACATGCCTTATCCAGTGGTCAGCGGCTACCTGAGCGGCGTGGGGCTGATCATCATCCTGAGCCAGATTCCGAAACTCCTTGGCGTGGCGAAGGGCGTGCCTCTGTGGCACGCACTTGTGTCACCGGGCACCTGGAACTGGACGGGCATTGCCGTTGGTACTGTCACGGCAGCGGTCATGCTTCTTGCGCCCCGCCTCACCAAACGTGTTCCCGCAGCGATTCTCGGTCTTGGCGCGGGCGTGCTGACGTATTTCCTGTTCGGTCTTGCGGACGCGTCGCTGCTTGCGGTGCGGGGCAATCCGCTCGTCATCGGGCAGCTCGGCGGGTCGGATGCCGGTTTTCTCGATACGGTCAGTGCGCGGTGGAAGGGCATCGGAGGACTGGATCTTTCCCTGATAGCGCAACTGTTTGTGCCGGCGCTCACGCTTGCGGTGCTGCTGTCGATCGACACGCTCAAGACCTGCGTGGTTCTGGATTCCCTTACACGCAGCCGGCACGACTCCAACCGGGAACTCATCGGGCAGGGCCTGGGCAATCTCGCATCGACGCTCGCGGGAGGGGTTCCAGGCGCGGGAACAATGGGCGCGACACTGGTCAATATTTCCAGCGGTGCGACGACGCGAACCTCGGGCCTGATCGAGGGTGTCCTTGCGCTGGTCGCGTTCCTTGCCCTAGGTTCGCTCATTGCCTGGATACCGATCGCGTCGCTTGCCGCGATACTGATTGTCATCGGCGTTCGGATGTTCGATCTGAGCAGCCTGCACCTGCTGCGCTCGCGCTCGACCGTGCTCGATTTCGTCGTCATCGTCTCGGTGGTCGCGGTCGCCGAGACGGTCAGCCTGATCGCCGCCTCGGCGACCGGCATCGCCCTGGCCGTCATGCTTTTCATCCGCGAGAATGTCAGCAGCACCTGTGTCAGGCGCAAGACCCACGGCAATCAGGCGTTTTCCAAGCAGGTCCGGCCACCGGAGGAGCGTGCGATTCTCGAGCAACTGGGTACCCGGACGGCGGTTTTTGAACTGCAGGGAAGCCTCTTTTTCGGCACCACCGACCAGCTGTTCACCGCGCTTGAGCCCGAGCTCAAGACGTGCACTTACATGATCCTCGACATGCGTCGGGTGCAGTCGGTGGACGTAACGGCCGCGCACATGCTGCAGCAGGTCGAGGACATGCTCTATGAGCGAGGCGCCTGGCTGATCTTCAGCCAGATGCCGCGCAGCGTCCCGAGCGGTCAGAACGTCGCCGGATTCGTGCGGGAAATGGGGCTCGCGGTGCCGGAGCGTCATGCGCATGTCGTCGATGAGCTGGACGATGCGCTCGAATGGGTCGAGAACCGGATTCTCGCGGAGGCGCGCGATGCGTTGGTCTCAGCGGCGCCGCTGGAACTTCGCGAGATCGAGCTGTTTCGCGGGCGCAAGCCGGAAACGCTCGTGGATCTCGAGGCGGTGATGGAGAAGCGCTCTCTCAAGGCCGGGGAGCGCATTTTTTCGCTGGGTGATACGGGTGACGAACTGTTCCTGATCCGACGGGGGGCGGTGCGCATCATGCTGCCGGTGGGCGAGAACCAGTACCACCACCTCGCCACGTTCCATCGCGGCGTGATATTCGGGGAGATGTCCTTCCTCGATCACGATGCGCGCTCGGCAGACGCGGTCACCGAGACAGACACCGACCTGTATGTTCTGTCGCGTGCAAAATTCGACGCGATTTCGGAGGCGCACCGCAAGCTGGCAATGAGTCTTCTGGCAGGACTGGCGCGGATGCTTGCGGTTCGCCTCCGGTACACCAATGCAGAGTTGCGGGCGGTTCAGGCTTCCTAGTCAGTATCTGAACAAGGGGGCATCGCCCCTTGTATATTCCCCACTCCAGAGGGATGCTCTGTTCGATTCGTTGCAAAATCGCGACTTGATCAGAGCTTCCTTGGGGAGCCACTGAACAAGGGGGCTACGCCCCCTCGTAACTTCCCCATCTCAGAGGGAACGCCGAACCTTCAAGCCTCGAAATTGGACTTGATCAGCGATTCCCTTGGTTGTTCGTCGCACGAGCGTGCGTTCCAGGGGTTGCCAGCGACACCTGGACGGCAGCGCGCCCGAGATTGCGGTAAATCCGGATGCGCCTGACCAGCGGCCACCATTCATACAGAAAAATCTGCATCGGGCGCCACATAGCGACCCAGCCGCCTATGGTCAGGCTCTCCTTTACCACGCGCAGGTACGTGCTGGTTGAAATTCCGCCAAGGATATCGGCTCCAAGCAGGCACAGCGCGAGAAAGCCCAGGCCGATCAGGAGGCTGGTTCGGCCCTCCAGCAGGAGCACCCGCAGGTTGCGTTTTGTCAGCGTCGACTTGTAGTCGAAGTAGTTGTGGATGGCTTCGGCCATCAGTGGAGTGGGGTCCTCTGCAGGCAAGTTCTCGATGTGGATGATGATGCGAAAGTGGCTGTCCTGCGGAAATTCAAGAGCCCAGCTCTCGATAAACTCCTCGGCGTCGGTATCCAGGTCGCGGTGATGGAACGGCGTCGGATCCATCGAGTTGAACAGCTCCGAGACCTCGGAGATGCGCACCTCGATCTGGTGGACCGGCGGATGGCTGCCTGTCATGTCAGTAGCCGGCGCGGACGCGAATGCGGCTGGGCCAAGTCACATCAGCAGGGCGCCAGCGGCGCCCGTCACCAGAAGCACCGCAGAGATCGGCAGCGTGATACGGCGAAGTTCCGGCGAGCCCAGCCCCGTGACCATGACGGACTTGGTCAGGGTATTGGCGATGGCGGCAATGACGATCGCGCGTGCTGCGGTCTGCAGGGCGGAGCCGTCGGCGCGCACGAGATCGGCCATCGCGAGAGTGATCGCATCGACGTCGGTCAGGCCCGCGATGGCGGCGGCGAAGTACAGGCCCGCGTCACCGAGATAGACCTGAGCGGCCTTCGCAATAAGCACGACTGCGCCGAACAGCAGGCCGAATTTGATCGCCTGATGAAGTTCGAACGGATTACTGCCTGCCTGCACTTCGCCGTGCTCGCGACGCTGGCGCCTGGCCCAGAGCAGGTAGCAGGCGCCGATGCTCACCACACAGAGCAGGCCGATCGCGACCGTGACCCTGCGGCCGAGTTCCCAGTTGATGAGGGAGGTGACGATCACGACGCGGAAAAACATCACCGTCCATGCGAGCACGATGCCAAGCGCAAGTGCGGACGGGTCTTCATTGTCCTTGCGGCTGCGCTGCGAGAATCCGAGCGTGACTGCGGTGCTTGACACCATTCCGCCAAGCAGGCCGGCGATCCCGATGCCGTGATGCGGGCCGACGACCTTGATCAGCAGGTAGCTGATGAAGTTGAGCGCGGAGATCAGCACGACCATCAGCCAGATTCGGTACGGGTTCACCACGTCCAGCGGCGGGGGGCCGTAATTGACGTCAGGAACGAGCGGAAGGACGATTAGCGAGATGATGCTGAACTGAAGCGTCGCCTCGACATCCGCCGGTGCGATGCGCCTTGCCAGCCGGTGGAGCCAGTCCTTGAGCGCAAGCAGAAGGGCCATTGCGACCGCGATGCCGCCCGCGAGTTGAAGTTCCCCGTGCTCGCAGAGCAGGCCGAGCAGGAAGGCCATCAGGGCGGAAACTTCGGTGGTGATGCCGGTGTCGCCGCGCATCGAGGTCATCACATACATACCGATGACAAGCGCGGCGAGCCCGACGAACATCGCAGGTGCCATCCAGGAGATGCCGAGGCGTGCGTCGAGGTAGGCGGAAAGCGCGCCGCTGAGCGCGATCAGTGCGAAGGTCCGGACGCCCGCGCCGCCTACCTCGCCCTTGGTGCGCTCGCGTTCCAGTCCGAGCAGCACGCCGATGGCGATGGCTACTGCGAAGCGAAGCACGAGATCGGTGTCGTTCATGGGCGATTCCTGTTGCCGGGGAAAGCCTCAGCGGCGGTAATGGCAGAGGATATCGGGAAATCCGGCAATTCACGCGCCTCCGGGGCGCGGGGGAGTCGCGTAGCGGCTGCGCCAGCGGCACGGTGTTCCCTGCCGAGGCCGGTAGAGTAGCGGTGCGCGCGGACGCGCGCACCGCGAACTGCAATCGAATCAGGGGAACATGTCGTACGGGTCTTTCACCTGCGGCATGCGCTCGCCGCAGACGTTCTGCAGCTTGCCGTCCGCGCCCTTGGCGACCTTGAGCTGGTAGAAGTCGCCCACCATGCCCTGGTGGTCGTCAAAGCTGGTCATGCCCATCGGGCCCTTGATCTGCACCTTGCGAAGCGCCGCGATGAAGGCTTCCTTGTCTTCGGCGCGGCCCTTCACGTCCTTCAGCGCCTGGATCACCATTTTCGCGGCCATGTAGCCGAGATACTGGTAGGAGCCGGGCAGGGCCTTGTAGCGCGAGCGGTAGCCTTCGATGAACGCCTTGTTCTCCGGCGTGTCAAGCGTGCCGCAGTAGGTGTAGGCGCTGGTCACGCCTTCGGCCTCGGGCGGCATGTCGCCGAGAAGCTCTTCGCTCGTGAACGACGCCATGCCGAAGAAGGGCATCTTCTTCGACAGTCCGTACTCCGCGTACTGGCGCGTGATGCGCGGCGCATCCGCACCCCACATGGCGACGAACAGGCCGTCGGCCTTGGTCGGGTCCATCTTGGTGAGATAGGGCGCGTAGTCCGGCGTGCCCACATTGGGGAACATCGCGGCGACCACGTTCTCCTCGCCGAAGGTCTTTTTCACCGCTTCGGACGCCTCGCGCGACGGTGGCGCATTCCAGCCGATGAAGTACACCTTCTTCCAGCCGGCCTTCTTGCCCAGTTGCGCGGCCGCGAGGCCGTACTGGAAGGAGGAGGGCACGAAGCGGAAGATGTACGGGCTCTTTTGCGCGCGCGTCAGGCTGGCGAGCGAGACGGTGCTGATCCACGGCACCTTCTGTTCCGCGACGTACGGGCCGACCGCTGCGCCGACCGAACTGACGAGCTCCGACACAAGAATGTGCACCTTGTCGCGTTCCACCATCGCCTTCACCTTGGTGAGGCCGGTGTCGGGACGGCCGGCGCTGTCCTCGAACAGCAACTCGACCTTGCGGCCTGCGATGCTCATCTTTTCTTCTTCGAAGGCCTGTTTGACCGCATCACGTGTGGGAGCGCCCTGTGCGGCGATCGGCCCGGTCAGCGGGAACATGACGCCGATCTTGATCGGTGCCTGTGCGAACGCAGGAGAAACGGCAAGTGAAGCGACAGCAACGGCAAGTCCTGCAACTGAACGGAATACGCGCATGATTACTCCTCCTCTGCGCGCGAGGGTACAACACCGGATGCCGCGGACGCAATGTTGCGACCGCACATGATTTGCGGCGTGGCGAAATTCGATAGGTACTTATCGAATCGCGAAAAATCGAGCCGGAATCATTGTGCCGCAGCCGGGTCCGATGCTATTCTTTACAATCTGAAAATGAGCCGCGCCCGGCACGGCTCATTACTGAGCAGGGAGACGCAACGGCCCGGCTAATTCGAGAAAGGGAGCGCTGCAACGCGCATTGCCCGCAGGGTTGTCCGCGGTTGGACGGTCTGTGTTCCCGGCGATTCGCGATACCGCAGGTGGGTCTCGTCCATGAAATTTTCGATGGTTCTGCCTTCAATACTGCGCCCCGGTTCCTTTGCTCATCGTGCGGCCGCCGCGCGATGAATTTCTGGGCAATACAAATACTGAACGGCGTGTCCTTCGGGATGCTGCTGTTCCTGCTCGCCGCGGGTCTGTCGCTGATCTACGGCCTGATGAAGATTCTCAATCTCACGCACGGTTCCTATTACCTGCTGGGGGGTTACATCGGCCTCACGGTGGTGCGCAGCACCGGGAGTTTTCTGCTTGCCGTAATCGTGGCGAGCAGCGCGGTGGCCGTCATCGGGGGGCTGATGGAACGATTCTTCCTGCGCCGCTTTCACCTGCAGGAACTGCCGCAGACGATGCTGACCTTTGGTTTTCTTTTCATTTTCGCCGACCTTGCGCTCTGGATCTGGGGTGGCAACCCGCAGACAATGCCCAAGCCCGAGGTGTTCGGCCCCTCGGTGCAACTGGGTTCTATCTCGTATCCCTCGTATCGACTTTTCATCATCGGTGTCGGCCTCGCGGTGGGCGCGGTGCTCTGGTGGTTCCAGGACGGGACGCGGATCGGCGCGATGCTGCGCGCGGGCGTGGATGACGAGGAGATCGCGCGGGCACTCGGCATCAACGTCTCCCTGCTGTTTACCGTGGTGTTCGCGCTCGGCGCATTTCTCGCCGCGCTCGGCGGTGTGCTCGGCGGGCCGATCATGGGCGTGTTTCCGGGGGCGGACTTCGAAGTCCTGCTGCTCGGGTTCGTGGTCGTGATCATCGGCGGCCTGGGCAGCCTGAAGGGCGCGATGGTCGGCGCCCTGGTGGTCGGCCTGCTCGACAACTTCGGCAAGGTGTTCTTTCCGGAGTTCGCGCTGTTCACCATATTTGTTCCGATGGCGCTGATCCTCGCGGTGCGCCCGACCGGGTTGTTCGGGCGCGAATGAACATGCCAAACCGTTCCCCGGTGATCGTCGTCGCCTGCCTCGTTCTGCTCGCGGCGATGCCCCTGTTTCTCTCCTCGTATTACCTCGGCCTGGTGATCAAGATGGTGATCTTCGCGCTGTTCGCGATGAGTCTCGACCTTCTGATCGGGTACACCGGACTCGCATCGCTGGGCCATGCGGCGTACTTCGGCGTATCCGCATACGCCACCGGACTGCTTGCGCTCAAGCTCGGCTGGAACGTCTGGTTTGCACTCCCTGCCGGACTGCTTGCTTCGGCCATCACCGCGGCGGGCTTCGGTCTGCTTGCGCTTCGTGCTCGCGGCAGTTACTTCCTGATGATCACGCTCGCGCTCTCGCAGGTGACGTGGGGAATCGCCTTCGGCTGGCGATCTCTCACCGGCGGCGATGACGGCTTGCCTGATGTGCCGCGCCCGGATCTCGGCCTGCCCTGGTCGCTTGCAGACAACACGCCGTTCTATTACTTCGTCCTCGTGATTGCCTGCGTCGCCGCATGGCTTCTGGTGCGGATCGTGAATTCGCCCTTTGGCCACGCGCTTCGCGGTATCCGCGAGAGCGAGACGCGGATGCTCGCGCTCGGTTACAACGTCTGGCGCTACAAGTACCTGTCCTTCGTGCTCGGCGGCGTGTTCGCGGGCCTGGCGGGGTGTCTGTACGTCTACTTCAACCGCTTCGTCAGCCCGGATTACATCCATGTGGCGCGCTCGGCGGAGGTGCTGCTGATGGTTATCCTCGGCGGGGCGGGAAGTCTTATTGGACCTGCGATCGGCGCCGCGCTGATCGTGCTCTTCGAGAATATCGTCAGCGCCTACACGCAGCGCTGGCTGATGGTGCTCGGCTTTGTCTATGTGCTGGTGACGCTGTTCGCACCGCGGGGGCTCACCGGGCTGGTTGACGATTTCCGCAATCGGATGGGTGACAACTTCCGCGAGCGGAAGGCAAAGCCGTGAGCGCGCTGGTCGTCCAGGAGCTGTCGCGGAATTTCGGCGGAGTGCAGGCCCTGTCGGATGTCTCGTTCTCGGTCGAGGCGGGCGAGCGTAGGCTGATCATCGGGCCGAACGGCGCGGGCAAGACCACGCTGTTCAACCTGCTCTCCGGCATATTCTCCGCGTCCAACGGCAGCATTTCGATGTTCGGGCGCGACATCACGCGGCTGTCGGTGCACGAGCGCGCGCGAATGGGCCTCGCGCGCACCTTCCAGATCACCAATCTTTTTCCGCAATTGACAGTATTCGAGAACCTGCTGCTCGCGCTACAGGCGGCTGACAAGTCCGCCTTCGATCTGCAGCGGCCTATGAAGGCGAACCGCCACCTGTACGAGCGCGCCGAGGTGCTGCTCGGCGAATGGGGGCTTGTGCCGGTGTCGGGCAAGTTCGCCAGGGAAATTTCCTACGGTGAGCAGCGGCAGGTGGATCTGCTTCTCGCGATGGCGGTGCAGCCGAAAGTGCTGCTGCTCGACGAGCCGATGGCCGGACTGTCGGCGGCGGAGTCGGTGCGGGTGGTCGGCATGATCCGCAGCCTGCCGCGGGAGATCACCATTCTTCTGATCGAGCACGACATGGACATTGCCTTCGATCTCGCCGACCGCATTACCGTCCTGCATCAGGGCTGCCTGATCGCCGAGGGCAACGGCGAGGAGATCCGGGGGAATCCGCAGGTGAGCGAAATCTACCTGGGGGTCGAATGACCGCGATGCTCAGCATCGATGATGTCCACACCTATTACGGCGACAGCTACGTGCTGCAGGGCGTGACGCTCGAACTAAAACCGGGGCAGGTGGTGGCCCTGCTCGGGCGAAACGGCGTCGGCAAGACCACGCTGGTGCGCTCGATCGCCGGCCTCACGCCCGCGCAGCGCGGCCGGATCGTGTTCCGCGACACCGACATCACGCGCATGCCGGCCTACCGCATCGCCCGCATGGGCATCGGCCTCGTCCCGCAGGGGCGGCGCGTGTTCAAGTCGTTGTCGGTGAAGGAGCACCTGCAGGTGACGGCACGCGGCGACGGGCAATGGAACTTCGATCGGGTCGTTGGCCTGTTTCCCAACCTGCAAAGCCGGCTTCGCAGCCTGGCCGGGAAACTGAGCGGGGGCGAGCAACAGATGCTCGCGGCGGCGCGCGCTCTGGTGGGCAACCCGGAAATCCTGCTCATGGACGAGCCCACCGAGGGCCTTGCACCGCTGATGGTGCGCGAGCTCGGCAAGACGATTGAGTCGCTCAAGGCGGCAGGCACGTCCATCCTGTTGGTGGAGCAGCAACTTGCGTTCGCGCTTCGCTATGCGGATATCGTGTTCATCATGAGCAAGGGGCGGATCGTGCACTCGTGCACGCCGGCGGAACTGGCGAAGGACAGCGAAACAAAGGCGCGTTATCTCGGCGTCTGAGCATCGCGATTCGGTAGAAGTAGAACCCGGGAGAAGTGATGGGAGTACTGGAAAATACGGTGGTCGTGGTCACCGGGGCTGCTGGCGGCCTAGGGCGTGCGATGTCGGGCGGACTGATCGCCGCGGGTGCGCGCGTGGTGGGCGTGGACCTTCCGGGTGGCAGCGGGCTCGATGCGGTCGCGCGCGAACTCGGTTCGAACTTCGTTCCGTTCGCAGCCAACCTGCGCAACGAGGACGATTGTGCCGCGGTGGTGCAGCACGCGCTTGCGAAGGCGGGTGGCCTGCATGTGCTCGTCAACAACGCAGGCGTGGGGATGCAGAACATCAACCCGCGCTTCGCCACCAATCCGACGCGGTTCTGGGAACTCACCCCGGCGCAATGGCGTGAGGTGATCGAAACCAATTCCACCTCGCAATTCCTGATGGCGCGGGCCTGCACGCCGCACCTCATCAAGCAGGGTTGGGGGCGTCTGATCAATATCACCACCAGCTACGCCACGATGCAGCTCGCGGGCTTTTCGCCCTACGGCCCGTCCAAGGCGGCGGCGGAGGCGAACACGGTGATCATGTCGCGCGATCTTGCCGGCAGCGGTGTCAGCGCGAACGTGCTGATTCCCGGCGGTCCCGCCAACACGGCGATGGTGTCCGATGACCTGATGTGGCCGGACCGAAGCAAGCTGGTGCAGCCGCCGCAGATGATCGCGCCGGTGGTCTGGCTCGCGTCGAAGGAATCCGACGGCGTGAACGGCATGCGCTTCATCGCGCAGATGTGGAACGGATCACTCAGCACCGCGGCGGCGGCGAGCATCGCCGGCGCGCCGGCAGGGTTTTAGAGGGGAAGCCGGCCTGCCGGAGGGAAGCACCGCGGCGGGTTGTGCAGGGAGCGAGGAACCATGAACGAGGCAAGCACATGAGCACAGCAATCCGGGAAGAAACCATTGATGTGGAAAGCGGCAGGCTGTGCATCCGCCGCAAGGGGAACGGCAAGCCGGTGCTGTTCCTGCACGGTGCGCAGGGCATGAACGTCTGGCCGACGTATCTGGACCGCTTGGCAGAAAAAGTCGAGGTTATCGCGCCGGACCTGCCCGGGTTCGGGCGCTCGCCATCGGGCGATTCCGTCAGTAGCGTCCCGGACGTCGCACGCGTGATGCTCGATGCGATCGATCTGCTCAAGCTTGATAAGGTTCATGTCGTCGGTCATTGCATCGGCGGCTGGGTGGCGCTGGAACTCGGGGTGCGATCCACGAAGCTTGCTTCGCTTACGCTGATCAACGCGGCGGGCATCCACGTCGACGGAGTAAAAAAGGGCGACTTCTTCATCGCCTCGCCCGAGGAATTTCCCGAACTCATGTTCGGCGACGCGAAGCTCGGCAAGAGCTGTTTCGATGCCGAAGGCACGGCCGAATTCGAGACCATCGTGTTTCTCAACCGGTTGATGGCGGCCAAGCTCGCGTGGAGCCCGCGACTGTTCGATCCGGTGCTCAAAAAATGGCTGCGCCGCATCAAGGTGCCCGCGCAACTCATCTGGGGCGAGAACAACCGCGTGCTGCCGAAGGAATACGGCGAGGGCATGGCAAAGATGCTCGCCGCCGCGATCAGTGTCATTCCCGGCGCCGGCCATTTCGTGCAGATCGAAAAGCCGGACGCGTGCGCCGAAAAAACACTCAGCTTCATTGCAGGCTAGGAGACGACCATGCAGGTATTCATTTTCCATCTCATGCCCTACACCCACATGGACCTGAACTACGAGTCGAAGTGGCGCTCGTCCTGGGTGGTGATGCCGAACACCGAGTACGACCCGGAAAAAGGCCATGTGCTGTACAACCGCTATCTCGATGAACTCGAACTCGCCGCCGAACTCGGCCTCGACGGTATCGCGGTAAACGAACACCACCAGACCGCCTACGGCCTGATGCCCTCGCCGGTGGTGATGGCGGCGGCGCTCTCGCGCCGGGTGAAAAAGGCCAAGCTCGCGATCCTCGGCAGCGCCTTCTGCCTGCGTGAGCATCCGCAGACGCTCGCCGAGGAGCACGCGATGATCGACAACATCACCGGCGGTCGGATGATCACCGGCATGGTGCGCGGCATCGGCGCGGAATACCACTCGATGGGCGTGAACCCGGCGATGTCGCACGAGCGCTTCCACGAGGCGCACGACCTCGTGGTGCAGGCATGGACCAAGCCCGGCCCGTTCGAATTCCACGGCAAGTATTACAACTTCGAGTACGTGAACATCTGGCCGCGGCCGTACCAGAAGCCGCATCCGCCGATCTGGGCGCCGTCAACCGGCAGCACCGAGACCATCGAATGGGCGGCGCATCCGGACCGCAAGTACGTGTACCTGCAAACCTACAGTCCGGTGAAGTCGGTGGCGAAGTTCCTCAACCAGTACCGCGAAGTGGCCGAGAACAAGTACGGCTACACCGCGGAATCGAAGAAGGTGGGCTGGGCGGCGCCGATCTTCATCGCCGATACCGACGCCAAGGCGCGTGAACTCGCCGCACCGCATATCGAGGCGATGTTCAACAAGTTCCTGAACCTCACCTTCGAGATGATGTTTCCGCCGGGGTACGTGTCGCTCGAAACCTCCAAGCGCATGTTCGCGCACAAGCGCCAGCTTCGCGGTGGCGTGACGGTGGATCATCTGATCAACGAGGGCATCGCGATCATCGGCACACCGGACACGGTGCGAAAGAAACTCGTCGAGGCGCATCGACTGATCGGCTTCCAGAATTTCCTCGCGCTGCTGCAGTTCGGAACGCTGCCGCGGGACCTTACCGAGCAGAACATCCGCCGCTTCTGCACCGAGGTGGCGCCAACGCTTCAGGCGCTGACCGACAAGGAGTACATGGGCCTGTCGGAGAGCACGAGGGCGCTGGCGGCCTAAGGCAGCCGAATTCACTCCGGAGGCAGGTCGCAAAACGCCGGTCGGTTCCGTCCGGCGTGTTGCTTTGCCGGGATACCTCACGCGCACATCGCCGCATGCTAGGCTTTGAACTACTTAAAGAACAAGCTCAAGCTCAAGCCTTGAACACCCCACCTCCCGCGATTCGATTTCGCGTACACCGTACCGACGGCAAGACCGGGACGTATTCCCAGGGCGACGCACGACGTGCGTCGGCGCTCGCGGCTCGACTCGATCCGGAGAAGATATTCGGCTCCGGACCGATCGTGATCGGAGTCCTCAACCCCTTCAGCATTCTTAGTCCCGACGACGTTTGCTGGGTCGAGGTCGAGACCGCCCTGCCGATGAAGCAGATTCATCCCGAAGGCGTCGAGCGGGTGGTGAAACTGGCCGACCGTGCGGAGTACGAACGGATTCTCGAAAGACAATGGCCGCTCTGGCGCAAGGCGCATTCCCTTGGGAGGGAAGGGCTGCTCGAAGCGCTGGTGGAGTTGTCGTTCCGCGGTGGCGAAGTGCTCTACCTGCGGGTGTTGGGGACCCGTACGGAGATACCCCTGGTCGAGTCGATTTTCGGTGTCCCCGCGATCACCGCCCGGATCGGCGAAACGGGTGTCCTCTACGTGAATCCGAAATGCATCGTGCGTGCACGCGTGTATCACAGCTCGGGCGAGGTCAGCTACCCGGACGGGCTCTGGTTCGCAGAGGCAGACGATATTTGAGCGACGACATCCAGAGTGTGTAAGCGCCCTTAGCTCATCCTTGAAATCTCGCCCTCGGCGAGATGCACTTCCGTCACGGGGTCCAGGCTAATCAACTATTTGAGCAAGAAAAATCGGGAGTACGGCATGGGCAAAGACTTAGATGGCGAAGTCGGGCAGCCGGGGACAAGCAGGCAACGGCGAAAGCTCCTGCAGGCCATCGCATCCGCATCCATCGCTGCTCCTTTCAGTGCGTTAGCACAGGGCATCTCGACCCGCCCGATACGCTTTCTGCTCGCGCAGACCGCGGCCACTACGCCGGACGTGATCGCGCGCCTGATCGCGCCGCGCTTCCAGGTGCGCTGGAATCAGCCGTTCATCGTGGAGAATCGCGGCGGGGCGGCGGGCGCGATCGGCATGGAGGCGCTGGCGAAGTCGGTGCCCGACGGCCAAACGGTGCAGATTTTTCCCTCTAGCATTCTTACCACGCCGATCTTCTTTCCCAATTCACCTTTCCGGATTCCGGAGAGCTTCACGCCGATCAGCACGGTGTGCGAGAACAATTTCGCGCTTGTGGTGAACAGCAAGCTGCCTGTCGCCAACTTCCGCGAATTCCTCGCCTATGTGAAGGCGAACCCGGGCGTCAATTACGGCACGCCGGGCAACGGCACCTCGCATCACCTGTTCATGGAAGACCTGAAGCTGATGGCCGGGCTGCAGATGACGCATATTCCCTACAAGGGTTCGGCACCGGCCTTCACCGACCTGATGAGCGGGCAGATCGCCACCATGTTCATGCCGATTCACGTTGCGATGGGCATGCAGAAGGACGGGCGGGTGCGGGTGCTCGGCGGCTCGATGCGCGAACGCTCGCCGCTGTTTCCCGACCTGCCGTCGATTCACGAGCAGGGCGTGGCCGGATTCAACGGCGAATCCTGGTTCGGCTTCTGGGGACCGGCGGGCATGCCGGCGGAACTCGTTGCACGCTTTGCCTCGGAACTGCGCGGCATCCTTACCGAGCCGGAGATGAAGGACGCACTCGCCAAGCAGGGCATCTCGCCGCGCATAAGCACGCCCGAAGGCCTGCTGCAGGTCTGCCGCAACCAGCTCGAGGCCTACGTGAAGCTGATTCGCGCAGCGAACATCAAGGGCGACTGAAGCCTTCGGCCTGATTCGTCAGATCCTGTTGCGGAAATCCGCGCCGCGCTTGTGGCCCTGATCCACGCTGAGGAAAAGCTCCTCCACCGTGAAGCGCCGGCGCGTCAAGCCCTGTTCCACGAAGTAGCCAAGGTAGGTGTCGAGGTTGTGCCGGTTGCGCTCGGTGAGGCCGTATTCCCAGGGGTCGGGGCCGAGGAGTTCATGTTGTTCCTCCCAGGCTTCGCGGTACCAGGCAAGCGGCACGATGCGCGGGTTCTCCATGCGCTTCATCGCGATGGCCTTGGATTCGTTGAATGCGTCGTACATGCTTATCGGCACCCAGGGGAATTTCTCGACTACTTCGGGTTTGATGCCCATCACATGCATGATCGGAAAGATGCCGGTTTTTCTGTAATAGGCGATCTCCTCCGCCTTGTAGTTGGGGAAGAGCCGCGCCACACGCGGGTCTCCGCGGCGCAGCGATTCGATCAGGTCAGGCGAAATCAGCGCGTCGAGTTCGCCTTCGAGCAGCATTTTCTCGAGGTTTTTATTATCCGGAAGGCGGGTGATGCGAAGTCCGGGCGGCGGGGGGAAGTCCACGTCTTCGTCGAGCTCGGTGAACCACTCCATCGAATTGTGCGGCAGGCCGTATTCGTGCTCCAGGATGCCGCGCATCCAGTGTACGGCGCTCACCGTGAATTCCTTACAGCCGATTCGCTTGCCGATCAGATCCGAAGGCTTGCGAATGCCGCGGCCGGCGTTGATGAACACGAAGCCGTGGCGAAAGCGCCGGTGCAGGAACACCGGGATCGCCTGCACCGCCATGCCGGCCTCGCGCGCCATCACATACGAACAGCTCGAAGTCTCCGCCATGTCGAACTCGCGGTTGCGCAGGAAGCGCCAGTGGCGAGTGGAGGAGTCGAGGTTGTCGATGATGGTGAGGTCGATGCCGGCGGGCTTCACCGCGCCTTCGCGCAGCGCCCGGGTAATTTCGTAATCGCCGCAGGCGAGGGTCAGCGGGATGCGCACGCTCATTGACATATCTCCTAGGGAAGCTCTGATCAAGTCCCGATTGTGCACGAATCGAACAGAGCATCCCTCTGGAGTGGGGGATATACAAGGGGGCGATGCCCCCTTGTTCAGCGATTCCCTAGATCCCCGCCTGTGAAACGAACTTCGAATTCAGGTACGGCTCGATCGCGTCCGCGCCGCCTTCGGTGCCGTAGCCCGAGTCCTTGATGCCGCCGAAGGGTACTTCGGGAAGCGCCAGGCCGAGGTGGTTGATGGTGAGCATGCCGGCCTCGATTTCGCTCGCGATCGCATTCGCGGTCTTGGCCGAGCGGGTGAAGGCATACGACGCCAAGCCGTAGGGCAGGCGGTTCGCTTCGCGCACTGCGTCGTCGAAGGACTTGAACGGGTTGATCACCGCGAGCGGGCCGAAGGGTTCCTCGTTCATCGCGCGCGCGGTGTTGGGCACTTCCGTCACCACCGTCGGCTCGAAGAAGTTGCCCTTGTTGCCGATGCGATGGCCGCCGGTCTTCACCTTGCCGCCGGCCTTCTGCGCGTCTTCGACATGCAGATCCATGGCGCCGGTGCGGCGCGGGTTGGCAAGCGGGCCCATGCCGGTGCCCTGTTCCATGCCGTTGCCCACCTTGAGCGACTTCACGTTATTGACGAACTTTTCCACGAAGGCGTCGTACACGGCCTCCTGCACCAGAAAGCGGGTGGGCGAGGCGCAGACCTGGCCGGCGTTGCGGAACTTGCCGCCGGCGAGCATCTTCGCCGCCGCGTCGATGTCCGCATCGTCGAACACGATCACCGGCGCATGGCCGCCGAGTTCCATGGTCACGCGCTTCATGTGCAGTCCGGCCAGCGCCGCGAGCTGCTTGCCCACCGCGGTCGAGCCGGTGAAGGACATCTTGCGGATCACCGGATGCGGGATCAGGTATTCGGAAATCTCCGCCGGCACGCCGTAGACGAGATTTACGACGCCCGCGGGAATGCCCGCATCCACGAACACGCGGATCAGCTCGGCGGGCGAGGCGGGAGTTTCCTCCGGCGCCTTACCGATGATCGAGCAGCCGGTGGCCACCGCCGCCGAGAGCTTGCGCACCACCTGGTTGATCGGGAAGTTCCAGGGCGTGAACGCCGCCACCGGGCCGACCGGCTCCTTGATGACCAGCTGGTACACGCCGGGCGAGCGGGCCGGGATCACCCGGCCGTAGGCGCGGCGGCCTTCTTCGGCGAACCAGTCG
>CANIEV010000052.1 GCA_947466535.1 Betaproteobacteria bacterium | reverse complement strand
CGGAGGCGTTCAGGTCGTGCAGGATTTCCTCGATCATCAGCTTGCTGCGGCCGTAGGCGTTGGTGGCGCCGGTGGAGGCGGTTTCCGCAACCGGCACCACTTTCTGGTCGCCGTAGACCGTGGCGGATGAACTGAACACCAGCGTGCGCACTGAATGATGCTGCATCGCTTGGAGCAGGCAGACCGTGCCCGAGATATTGTTGTCGTAATAGAGGAGCGGCTTGACCACCGACTCGCCCACCGCCTTTAGGCCTGCGAAATGGATGACGCCTGCGAATTTTTCGGCGGAAAACAGCTTTTCCAGCGCCGCGGCATCGCGAATATCGATACGGTGAAAGCCGGGACGCGTTCCGGTGATGCGCTCGATCCTGTTGATCGACTCCTCGAAACTGTTGCACAGGTTGTCGATGATCACCACGCGATAGCCCGCGCGGATGAGTTCGACGCAGGCGTGCGAGCCGATATAGCCGGCACCGCCCGTCACAAGAATCGTTTCAGCCATGGTTTCCCGATCAAGCTCCGTTCATCGGTCGAGTTTATCAGGCGACCTGCGAACGGTTCGCAGTTGCACGACGGTTGAGCGCGCGCGCGGCTGCTTTTCCGTTTGAGGGCGATTTCGGATTCCTGTATCATTCGCCATCCCAACCCCGCGAATTTCGATGACCAAGTACGTGTTTGTTTCGGGCGGCGTGGTGTCCTCTCTGGGGAAGGGGATCGCCGCCGCGTCGCTGGCCGCGATCCTTGAGTCCCGCGGCATCAAAGTCACCCTCGTAAAGCTCGACCCCTACATCAATGTAGACCCCGGGACGATGAGCCCGTTCCAGCACGGGGAGGTGTTCGTCACGGAAGACGGCGCCGAAACCGATCTGGACCTCGGCCATTACGAGCGTTTCCAATCCGCGAAGATGCGCCGGTCGAACAACTTCACGACCGGGCAAATCTACGAGTCGGTGATCAAGAAGGAGCGACGAGGCGAATACCTCGGCCGCACGGTGCAGGTCATCCCGCACATCACCGACGAGATCAAGGGCTGCATTGCGCGCGGCGCGGCCGGCGCGGATGTCGCGATCATCGAGATTGGCGGCACCGTGGGCGACATCGAGTCGCTGCCGTTCCTCGAGGCGGTGCGCCAGATGGGCTTGGAACTCGGTCCGAAGAACACCTGTTACCTGCACCTGACCCTGGTGCCCTATATCAAGTCCGCGGGCGAAATCAAGACCAAGCCGACGCAGCATTCGGTGAAGGAATTGCGCGAAATCGGTATCCAGGCGGACGTTCTCCTGTGCCGTTCCGACCGGGCGATCCCGGATGAGGAACGCCGCAAGATTGCGCTGTTTACCAATGTGCCGGTGCAGGGCGTGATTTCGGTCTGGGACGTGGATTCGATCTACAAGATTCCCGGCATGCTGCATCAGCAGATGCTGGACGAGATCGTCTGCCACAAGCTGGACATTCTCGCCAAGCCCGCCGACCTGCGTGTATGGGACAAGCTGGTCTATGGACTGGAGCATCCGCAGCACGAAGTCACGATCGCGATGGTCGGCAAGTACGTTGGCCTCACCGAGTCCTACAAGTCGCTCACCGAGGCGTTGATTCATGCGGGCATACACACCCGCAGCAAGGTCAATATTCGCTATATCGACTCCGAGTCGATCGAAAAGGACGGTCTCGGCGAGCTAGAAGGCGTGGATGCGGTGCTCGTTCCCGGCGGCTTCGGCAAGCGCGGTATCGAAGGCAAAATCCGCGCGATCCAGCATACGCGCGAGACCGAGATGCCGTACCTCGGTATCTGCCTCGGCATGCAACTCGCGGTGATCGAATACGCACGCAATGTCTTGGGGCTGGCCGGTGCGAATTCCACCGAATTCGATCCCGACACCCCGCATCCGGTGATCGCGCTGATCACAGAATGGCAGGGGCGGGATGGCAAGGTGGAAAAGCGCGACGTCAACTCCGACCTCGGCGGCACGATGCGTCTCGGGTCGCAGCCTGCGTTGCTGGAGGCTGGCAGTCTTGCGCGCAAAATCTACGGCACCGACGCCATCAGCGAGCGGCACCGGCATCGCTACGAGGTCAACGAACAGTATGTCCAGCGCCTGAAGGACAAGGGGATTCGCGTCTCCGGCCTCACCCAGGCCGAGCAGCTCGTGGAGATAGTCGAACTGCCGGAGCATCCCTGGTTCGTCGGTTGCCAGTTCCACCCCGAATTCACCTCGTCGCCACGTGTCGGACACCCTCTGTTCACCGCGTTCATCGAAGCCGCGGTGCGTTTCCAGGCGGAGAAGTCGAAAACGGCCAAGGCGGCATGAACGTTCGGACGGGAAGCTTCCCGATATCGTGCGCGGTCGCGGCTACAATTCCAGCGAACGCCGCCGGAGGCCGTGAGCGGGAGTTCCACGAATGAAGCTGTGCGGATTTGACGCCGGACTGGAGCATCCGTTCTTTCTCATCGCGGGCACCTGCGTGATCGAGTCGCGGGATATGGCGATGGATACCGCGGGGCAGTTGAAGGAAATCACCTCCGCGCTCGGAATCCCGTTCATCTACAAGTCGTCTTTCGACAAGGCCAACCGCAGCTCGGGCAAATCCTTCCGCGGCCCCGGTCGCGACAAGGGCCTGGCGATCCTGGCGGAAGTGCGAAAGGCGATCGGCGTTCCGGTGCTTACCGATGTGCACGACATCCCGGAGGTCGCGGAAGTGGCCTCGGTGGTGGATGTGCTGCAGACGCCGGCGTTTCTTTGCCGGCAGACCGATTTCATTCACACGGTCGCGGCAGCGGGACGGCCGGTGAACATCAAGAAGGGGCAGTTCCTTGCCCCGCACGACATGAAGAACGTGGTGGACAAGGCGCGGGCCGCCTCGGGCACCGACAACATCATGGTCTGCGAGCGGGGTGTGTCCTTCGGATACAACAATCTGGTCTCGGACATGCGCTCGCTTGCGATCATGCGCGAGAGCCGCTGCCCGGTGGTTTTCGATGCGACGCACTCGGTGCAACTGCCGGGCGGACAGGGCACGGCGTCTGGCGGCCAGCGGGAATTCGTTCCGGTGCTGGCACGTGCGGCAGTGGCCAGCGGCATCGCAGGAATTTTCATGGAAACGCATCCCGATCCGTCCAAGGCGCTGTCCGACGGGCCGAACGCCTGGCCCCTTGGTCTGATGGCGGACCTGCTCGGGACGCTGAAAGAGCTGGATGCACTGGTGAAGCGCCGTGGATTCGCCGAAACCGGATTGATGCAATAAGCGGTTGTTCAGCAGCCGCATATAAAAACGCAGTGGCCAATCATCGAGGGGCAATCAGATGAGTTCAATCGTCGACGTGGTGGCAAGGGAGATTCTCGATTCGCGCGGCAATCCGACGGTGGAGTGCGACGTGCTGATCGAGTCGGGCGTGATGGGCCGGGCGGCCGTGCCTTCGGGGGCGTCGACCGGCAGTCGCGAGGCGCTGGAACTGCGCGACCTCGATGCGGGCCGCTACGGCGGCAAGGGCGTGTTGCAGGCGGTCGAGCACGTCAACACCGAGATATCCGAAGCGATCATGGGGCTGGATGCGCAGGAACAGACCTTCATCGACAACACCCTGATCGATCTCGACGGCACGGAGAACAAGGGCCGGCTGGGTGCGAACGCGCTGCTCGCGGTATCGATGGCGGTGGCGAAAGCCGCTGCTGAGGAATCTGGACTGCCGCTCTACCGCTATCTCGGCGGCTCGGGGCCGATGCAGATGCCGGTGCCGATGATGAACGTGATCAACGGCGGTGCGCACGCGAACAATGGCCTGGGTATCCAGGAATTCATGATCGTTCCAATCGGGGCGGAAACCTTCCGCGAGTCCCTGCGTTGCGGCGCGGAGATTTTCCAGGCGCTGAAAAAGCTCATCCATGCGCGCGGTATGTCCACCGCGGTGGGGGACGAGGGGGGCTTCGCGCCCAGTCTCGCCAACCACGAGGCTGCGATCCAACTCATCCTCGAGGCGATCGACGGTGCGGGCTATCAGGCGGGCGGCGATGTGGTGCTGGCGCTTGATTGCGCAAGCTCCGAGTTCTACAGGAACGGGCGCTATCACATCGAATCCGAGAATCTGCAGCTGACATCGTCCGAATTTGCGGACTATCTTGGCGCCTGGGTCGACAAGTACCCGATAATCAGCATCGAAGACGGTATGGCGGAGTCGGACTGGGACGGTTGGAAAGTGCTTACCGACCGCCTTGGCAAGCGCGTGCAACTGGTGGGGGACGACCTGTTCGTCACCAATACCCGCATCTTGCGCGAGGGTATCCAGATGGGCGTGGCAAATTCGATCCTTATCAAGGTAAACCAGATCGGTACCCTGACCGAGACGATGGCGGCGATCGAAATGGCCAAGCGTGCGTCTTATACCGCGGTGATTTCGCATCGCTCGGGCGAGACCGAGGACACGACGATCGCCGATATTGCGGTAGGCACGAACGCCGGTCAGATCAAGACGGGATCGCTCTCGCGTTCCGACCGTATCGCCAAGTACAACCAGCTCCTGCGCATCGAGGAAGACCTCGGTGATGCGGTCAGCTATCCTGGCCGTGACGCCTTCTATCAGCTGAAGGGCTGACTCGGGTGAGGTCCGCACCGGACGAGGGGAGGCCGGGTTCCGGCTGAGCGCGATGCGGATTCTGGTCGCGGTTCTCGGTGCGCTGATCGTTCTCGTGCAGTATCCGCTCTGGCTCGGCAAGGGGGGATGGCTGAGGGTGGGCGAGCTCGACCGGCAGGTGCAGGCGCTGCGGGAATCCAACAAGCAACTTGAGACCCGAAACCAGAAACTCGACGCAGAAGTCCGAGACCTGAAGCAGGGGTTCGACGCGATCGAGGAACGTGCCCGCTTCGAGCTCGGCATGGTCCGTCAGGACGAAATTTTCTTCCAGGTGCTGCGCGAGGCGCAGCCGGCGCACCAGGCGCCGCCGGTGCCGGGCAAAAAGCAGACTGAGACGAAGGCGGAAAAGTAGTCCGTCGTGGTCCGGGAATGCAGGACCGCGACGGAAGTTTTCCCGGGTACTGACGCAGACGCCCGGTCCCCAGTAAAATGCGGTGTTTCGCGAGCGATCGCGATCACGTGACACAACGACAATCCGGAGGCAGACCTTGTATTCGTTCAATTACCGTCGTGCTCAATCGATCAACGAGGCACGCGATCTGCTGGCCAAAACCGATGACGCAAAACTGCTCTCGGGCGGCATGACCCTCATCCCGACGCTCAAGCAGCGTCTTGCCAGCCCGGCGGCGCTGATCGATCTCGCGGAAATCAAGGAACTGCGCGTGCTCGAAATGCGCGGCGACAAGCTTTTCGTCGGCGCCGCGATGCGCCACGTCGAAGTTGCGACTTCCGCGCTGGTGAAAGAGAAGATCCCGGCGCTCGCGTATCTCGCCTCGCAGATCGGCGACCCGCAGGTGCGCAATCGCGGGACGATGGGCGGCTCGGTCGCAAACAACGATCCCGCGGCGGATTATCCGTCGGCGGTTCTCGGTCTCGGCGCCACGGTCGTGACCACGACGCGGCAGATTGCGGCGGATGATTTTTTCAAGGGCGTGTTCGAGACGGCGCTTGAGCCGGGCGAGATCATCACCGGCTTTCTCTATCCGTTGCCCAAGCGCGCGGCGTATTCCAAGTTTCCGCATCCTGCCTCCGGGTACGCCATGACCGGCGTGTTCGTGGTCGACACCGGCACGGGCATCCGTGTCGCGGTTACCGGCGCCGGTCCCGGCGTGTTCCGCTGGAAGGAAGCGGAAGCAGCGCTCGGAAAGTCATTTGCCGTCGCAGCGGTCGCGAAACTCGCGCATTCCGCCGACGGACTCAACGAAGACATGCATGCGTCTGCTGCCTACCGTGCGAACCTGATCGCGGTTATGTGCCGTCGGGCGGTTGCATCGATCACGGGCGAATCGGCCTGACACGGCGTCCGGAGCGAGCATCGCGATGAGCGCCGGATTCAAGGGGCGGCGGGAAGATCGCCGCCTGATCACGGGCAAGGGCTGTTTCACCACCGACTGGAAGTTGCCGGGTGAACTGCACGCCGTGTTCCTGCGTGCCGACCGCGCGCACGCGGAAATCCGCTCGATGGACATCACCCCGGCACTCGCGGTGGCCGGCGTGGTCGCCGTGTTCACGGGCGAGGACGCGGAACGTGCGGGCATAAAGACGCCGCCCAGCTTTGTCACCTTCCCCGGCAAGGGCGGGCAGATGATCAAGACGCCGGCGCGCCCGGTGCTCGCCACAAGGCGGGTGCGGTTTGTCGGCGAGAACGTGGCCATGGTGGTCGCGACCTCGGCGCTCGCTGCGCAGGACGGGGTCGAGGCGATTGCGATCGACTACGCGGATCTTCCCTCGGTGGTCGATGTGGATGATGCGGTTGCCGCCGGTGCGCCCCAGTTGTATCCCGAGATTCCGGGCAACGTCTGCTTCGAGTATGAGTATGGCGACGAGGCACGAACTGACGAGGCATTCAGCCGCGCGGCGCATGTCACGAAGCTGTCGCTCGACTCGCAGCGCGTTGTCGGAAATCCGATGGAACCGCGTTCCTGCATCGCCTCCTACGACCGCGAAAAGGACGTCTACGACGTCTATTCGAGCACGCAGGGCATGGGCATGATGCGCGGCGGGCTCTCGGCGTTCACCGGGATTCCCCCGCAGAAGATCCGCGTTCACGCTCTGGATGTCGGCGGCGGCTTTGGTATCCGAAGCGGACCGTATCCCGAGTATCCGGTGCTGATGCTCGCGGCCAAGCAACTCGGCAAGACGGTGCGCTGGACCGGGACGCGCTCGGAGACGATCTCGAGCGATTATCACGGCAGGGCGATACGCCTCGCGGGCGAACTCGCGCTCGATGGTGACGGCAAGTTCCTCGGCATCCGCATCCGCTGGACCTGCAACCAGGGCGCCTACCTGAGCGGCGCGGGGCCGCTGATCAATACCGCGAATCCTGCGCTCACCTCCTGCGGCACGTATTCGATTCCGGCGGTGCACGGTGTTCACCGCTTGGGACTGACGAACACCACGCCGATTACCGCCTATCGCGGGGCCGGGCGTCCCGACATGGCCTACATCATCGAACGCATGGTGGACCAGGCGGCGCTCGAAACCGGGGTGGATCGACTGGAACTGCGTCGCCGCAATTTCATACCGAAGGAAGCGTTTCCCTTCCAGACACAGGTCGACGCGGTCTACGACAGCGGCGACTTCAGGGCCTTGCTGGATGAGTCGGTGGTACAGGCGGGCTGGAAGGATTTCGAGACACGCCGGGCCGAGGCGAAGAAACGCGGCAAGCTGCGTGGCATCGGCTGTGGCGTGTTCATCGAACCCGCGGGGAGCGGCCTGTTGCCGAAGGATCAGGTGTCGATCAAGTTCGGTTCGAGCGGCGAAATCAAGGTGTATTCGCTCTCCGGGCCGTCGGGACAGGGGCATGAAACGGTCTTCGCGGATATCGTCGCGGAAGCCCTGGGGCTTGCATCGGAGGTGATCGAGGTGCGTGCGGGCGACCCCGACGGGCCGCAGGACTTCGCCGCGACCGGGACCATCGGCTCGCGCTCGATGATGCATCACGGCAGTGCGATGCTGAACGGCGCCAACGAGGCGATCCGCAAGGGCATGGACCTCGCGGCGCGAGATCTCGAGGTCGCGTCGGCCGATCTGGAATACAAGAACGGCGAATATCGCGTGAAGGGTACCGATCGCGCGGTCAAGCTGCTGGACCTCGCGCGCAAGTACGCCGCCAAGGGCGCGACGCCGCTGGACACGATCGGCGAGATGGCGATGCACCGCGCATTCCCGAGCGGCGCGCATGTGGCCGAGGTCGAGATCGATCCCGACACCGGGGTCGTCGATGTGCTGAGTTACATCGGCGTGGACGACTGCGGCAGGATCATCAATCACACGCTGCTCGAAGGCCAGATGCACGGCGGCATACTGCAGGGCGCGGGACAGGTCTTTGGCGAGCATTGCGTCTACGACCGCGCCACCGGGCAGTTGATGACAGGCAGCTTCATGGATTACTACATGCCGCGCGCCGGTCTGGTTCCGACTATCGAGCTTTACGATCACCCGGTACCCTCGCCGAACAACCCGCTCGGCGTCAAAGGGGCGGGCGAGGCGGGGACCACGGGAGCACTGCCGACCCTGATGAATGCAATCCTGGATGCGCTGCGTCCGGCCGGGGTCGGTCATCTGGACATGCCGGCCACGCCGTCGCGTGTCTGGAACATTTTGCAGGACGCGCGCCAGGCGGCGCGAGCGAACTAACCGAGTAACCGAAGGAACTGAAAATGGCCAAAGTCGAACTTACCGTCAACGGGCAGAAGGTCTCCAAGGATGTCGAGGACCGCACGCTGCTTGCGAATTTCCTGCGCGACGAACTCGGTCTGACCGGGACGCATATCGGGTGCGACACCAGCCAGTGCGGCTGCTGCACGGTGCATGTGAATGGCCGCGCGGTGAAGTCCTGCACCATGCTGGTGGTACAGGCGAGCGGCTCGGAGGTGGTGACCATCGAGGGACTCGCGCCCAAGGACGGCTTGCACCCGGTGCAAAAGGCGTTCTCCGAATGCCACGCGCTGCAGTGCGGTTTCTGCACGCCCGGCATGATCATGGCGGTGGCGGGCATGCTCAAGGACAATCCGAAGCCGAACGACGAGCAGATCATCCATGGGCTGGAAGGCAACCTTTGCCGCTGCACCGGCTACATCAACATCGTGAAAGCGGTGAAGCAGGCCTCCGGCCAGGCAGTCTGAGACATCGGACGTTCACCGGTCCGGGGATCCCCGCCTTTTCTCTTAGGAGCACACCATGATCGACGTCTACACCTGGCCGACACCCAACGGCCACAAGGTCCACATCATGCTGGAAGAGGTGGGTCTCAAATACGCGGTGCATCCGATAAACATTCGCAGCGGCGAGCAGTTTTCGGAAGATTTTCTCCGGATAAGCCCGAACAACAAGATTCCTGCGATTGTCGACAGCGACGGGCCGGATGGCAAGCCGATTTCGGTATTCGAGTCCGGCGCGATCCTCGTGTACCTCGCGGGCAAGACCGGCAAATTGCTGCCCAGGGACGTGCGCGGCAAATACGCGGCGCTTGAGTGGGTGATGTTCCAGATGGCAAGCGTCGGGCCGATGATGGGTCAGGCCGGTCACTTCCGGGGCAATGCGGCGCCTGAGCCGAAGGATTACCCGATCATGCGCTACACCAACGAAGTCAAGCGCCTTCATGGCGTCATGGAGCGCAGACTGACCGAGAACCGGTATTTCGCCGGCAAGGATTACTCCATTGCCGATATCGCAATCTGGCCCTGGCTTCGCGCGAGCGAGCGAAACGGGATTATCTGGAGTGAATTTCCGGTGCTCAAGCGCTGGTTTGACACCATCGCGGCTCGTCCGGCGGTCCAGCGCGGCGTGCAGGTTCTCGCCGACAAGGTGGCGCCCGCCGGGACGTATGACGACAAGGCGCGCGAGATACTGTTCGGAAAGACGCAGTACGAGAAGCGCTAGGGAAACACTGAACAAGTCCCAGTTGTGCAACAAATCGAACAACGCGTCCCTCTGGAGTGGGGGATATACAAGGGGGCGATGCCCCCTTGTTCAGATATTCCCTAGGTCGGGCACCGTCCGGCCTGATCCTGTCCTCGCCGGCCGCGTGTGCCGGCGGATCGAATGAAAACAAGTTTATCCGGGGCGGACCTGCCGCGCGGGCTCACGCTTGCAATGGCCTTTGGCGCAGGCGTGCTCGGCGCGAGTCTGCACTACCAGATGCCGATGCTCGCGAAGCTCGCGGGGGAATTCTCGGCCACCCCCGAGCGCGTTGGTCTCGTTCCGATGGCGACACTCGGTGCCTACGCGCTGGGGATCTTCTTTCTCGTGCCGCTGGGCGATCGTTTCGAGAAGCGCACGCTGGTACTCGGCAAGTCGATCCTTCTCGCACTTTCCTATGCCGTGGCCGCGTTGTCGGTGAGCCTCGATATGCTGGTGGCGGTGAGCATCTGTATCGGCGTATTCGGCAGCGCGACACAGGACATTGTTCCGTTGGCGGCGCGCATTGCGCCTCCGGGCAAGCAGGGCCGGGTGCTCGGGCAGGTGATGACCGGCATTTTTCTGGGCATTCTGTTTGGCCGGTCATTCGGTGGCCTCATCACCGAGTATTTTGGTTGGCGCGCCGCGTTTGCGGGCGCTGCGCTGATCACCGGGGCAGTGGTGCCGTTGCTTGCTGCCACGCTGCCAAAGACCGGCGGCGGCGAGAATATCTCGTATGCGAAGCTGATGGCTTCGGTACTTGCCCTGTACCGTCGTTATCCGGAACTGCGTCAGGCGGTGACGATGCAGGGGATGCTGCTGATTGCCTATGCGGCGTTCTGGGCGACGCTCGCGCCGATGCTCGAATCCGCATTCGGACTCGGACCGACGGTGGCTGGCCTGTTCGCGATTCCCGGGGCGGCCGGCAGCGTGATTGCCTCGCATGTGGGTCGCTGGAGTGACGCGTACGGCCCGCGGCGAATTGCAGGATTGGGACCCCTCATGGTCGCGACCGCATTTCTCGTCATGGGTCTGCTTCAGTCATCCATTGTCGCGATCGTTATCGCAACGATGCTTTTCGATCTCGGCATACGGACGGCGCAGGTCGCCAATCAGTCACAGATCTACGCGCTCGATCCGAAAGCGGGTGCGCGACTCAACTCGGTGCTGTTCCTGCACATGTTCGGCGGCCAGGCAATCGGCGCTATCAGCGGCAGCATCACCTGGGCGCACTACGGCTGGACCGGTGTGATGACTTTGTGCGTGGCTTTTGCTGTGGCAGCGATCGGCGTTCACCTGTCGCGGCGCTGAAACAACTCGATCAGTAATTCGGCGGCACGCGCTGCGCCGAGCGCGGGAACGGCAGGGCGGGGAGGCTGGGCGAGCAAGCGGTCGAGGTCATCCGCCACGTCGCCACGTAAAAGTCGCTCGCCCGGGACCATGCGAATGGTCGAGTTCGCCCGCATCCAATCGACGAGATGCGGCGTTTCCGGCCAACCGGGACGATCGCTGCTGAGAACCGGTATGCCTGAGCAGGCAGCCTCCGCATAGAGGCCGTAACCGGGTTTGGTGATCAGTGCATCGCAGGATCCGAGGATGGAGAGAAACTTCCAGTCGAGTGTATCCACGGCATGCATGTCCGCACGGCCGGGAGGCCTATCGTGCGAAGGAACAAGCCAGATCCACTCATGGCGCGAAGGGAATGCACCGAGATCAATCGTTGTCGGGATTCCTCCGAGGGTGACCAAGAGCAACTTCTGCGCTGTACCTGCGCCGAGGAGCCTGCGCAGCGCATCGGGCTGGCGCGGCGCCGTGCCACAGATCGGAGGCAGCCGTTCAAGGGAAACGTGAAAGCCCGGGAACATTCCCGGCTGCGTGAGCAAAAAGAGATCGGCAGTCTGGTAGCAGCGCACGATGTCGGAATGAATCCTGTCGCGCTCCACACCGGGAGGAGTTACGCCCGCGAAGATATCGGCCCAGTTGAGGGAGGACATCGCCACCGCGGGCAAGCCCAGGCGCTTGGCCGCGGCGACCGGAACGTAGGCAACGTTGGAGACGACTGCGTCCGCCTTGATGTCGGCGAGCCACGCAGCGTAATCCTCGATTTGCGAATCGAGTGCGGCGTGAAATTCACCGAATGCAACGGCAGTTTGTGTCCTGTCGACTTCCAGTGCGCTGAGCATCGGGATGCCGACATCCGATGCAATCGGGTGATGTTTGAACGGAAACGTGATGCGACTGCTCAAAGACTCAATCGGCATCGAGGAGCGCACGGTAAGAGAGATATCCGGAATGCGACGCTGGATTTCATTCGCTACCGGGCCGGATTGCGCAAGATGCCCGAAGCCGTGGAACGATATGTCGAAAACCAGGTGCATTAGATCCGGTGCGCGGGGCTCAGAGGCGACGGGCAGGGGATTTATTGATCGCCCGCGTAACTTCGTCGATAGACGGTGGATCAGACCTGTCCTTGAATATGTCTAGTCTGCGGAACACCTCGCTCGCGCCCATATGAAAACCGTCGGGTAATCCGGCGTCGCGAAAGGTGGCAGCGATTTCGTCCATTTCGCCGGTCCAGCGCCATGCCTTGCGTGCGGAATTTCGGGCGTGCTCGCTTCGCTTCAACGCGTCGGGTTGCGAAGGGTTCCATTCATCCAGCAATGCGGATTCGACGCCTTCATGCGCAGCGAGTGCGCGGACGTTCGCAAGGAGCGCGGTCGCCCCCTTGTTCCACGCGGCGTAGCAGGCCTTCAGCGCGGAGGCCACGCCTACGGGACCGTCAATCGCGCGCACTGAAAGTGGAGTGCCGGCGAACAGGCGTTCGATTGCGAGGGCATCGCCGCCGGACAAGTAAAGCGTGGAACGGGCGCCGGCTGAGGGCGGCGGTCCGATGATGCCGGCGTCGAGAAACTCGATTCCGGCGGCTTTCATCAACTCCGAAATACGGCGCGCGGTGGCGGGAGCGATTGCGTTCGCGTCCACGAACAAGCCGGCGAAACCGGCCGAAATGACTGACTGAGCCAGATCGACCGCGGCATGCGGCGGACAGACGGAAATCGCGATGTCCGCGATCTCGAGCAAATCGACGATTGATTCGCAGGCTTGGAATCCGGCGTCACGCGCACGCTGCCGGCTTTGCTCGCTCCGCCCGGCCGACGACCACGCGACGCACGCGCCGACGTCGCGCGCGCAGATACCTACGGCGGTTCCCATTTCACCGGGATGCAGCAGCGCGAGGGTCGTCATGCGTCAATCCGGACGCGGTGCGGGTGTGATGCGAAAGAGGTTTCTAGGAGATAAATGTTGAACATTTCCATGAAATAGGTCCGTCCCGTCAGTGAAAGCGGGTGATTTATGATTAATTCTGGTACGCAATAGGCACGGGGGAAATCGCCGCGGGATGTCAGCCTTTACCCGCGCCGTGGGACGTCGGACGCCGTGCAATTTCCCGAATCGCATCGGTGCGCGGTGAGAATCCGAGCCCCGGCGTCTCGGGCAGTGTGAGCCAGCCGTCAACCGGGCGCGGAAGCCCGTCGAACAGTTGCTCGGCCACCAGCGTTGCAACGTAGTGCTGCTCCACCAGGCCGCCATAGGCGAGACCGGCGTGGAGATGCATGTTCCAGGGGGCCCAGGCGCCGCCGTTGGCCAATCCGACATTGAATGCCTGCGCCATGCCAGCGATCCGGGCGCACTGCGTATATCCGCCGCTGATCACCACGTTGGGTTGAAGTACATCGACGGCCTCCGCCAGAAGCAGGTCGCGGAACCGGAAGGCGAGGCCCTCGTTCTGGCCGCAGGCGAGCGGGATACGCGTGCGTCTGCGCATGTCGGCCATCATTCGCGCGTCGTTCTGGGTGATCGGTTCTTCGAAGAAGGCGATGCCGCAGTCCTCCACGCGGCGTGCGAGTTCGACCGCATGAAAGTGATCGAGGCTGCAGTTTGCATCTATGTAAAGGGGAATTCCCGGGCCAACTGCCTCGCGAACAGCGCGGATACGCATCTCGTCTTCCGCGATGACTTCCGAGAGGGTGCGGGGCGAATCCCGGCGCGCGAGCGCCTGATGGCCGACCACCATTTTGAGGCGCCGGTAGCCCTGGCTTATCCAGAGTTTTGCCGCGGCGGCCAGTTGCTCTCGGTCGAACATCGAAAATCCAAATGTCGCGTACACCGGAACTTTGGATCGGGCTCCTCCGAGCAATCGCCATACGGGCAGGCCAAGCGCCTTTCCCTTGATATCCCAAAGTGCGATGTCGATGGCGGCGATGGCGTGTGACGCATAACCGGTCTGGCCGCGCGGGGAGAGAAGCCAGTAGAGTTTCTCCCAGACCGCCTCGGTGGCGAGTGGGTCATCGCCGATGAGCGCGGGTGCCGCGATCTCGTTGACAGTCGAGGCGATGACTTCCTCTTCGGTGATGCCGGTGATGCCGTGGCCGACTAGACCGGTGTCGGTTTCGATCTCCACCATACAGACCGAGAGAGAACTCGACCGCCGAAGCCCGAGAATATCAATCTCAACCGGTACGTTGAGAGGTGTCGCCTGTATTCGTGTGATCTTCATTCGATATGATTGATGGCATCAATTTGTTGTGACTGCCGAGTCTCATGGCAGTGTTTCAGGGTGTCAAACGCGGCAAAGTGCACAAGATGCGCCGGGCTGTCATGACATTGGTCTGGCTTGGCTGGACATCCGTTGCCTCTGCAGGTAGCCTTTGACTACCAAGGGAGCAGCCATGGCGCAGCCGCAAATCCGGGCGATTCCGTCTCTGAAGAATATCGTACTTGTCGTCGATGACCAGTCCACCAGCCGAGCGATCATGGAGCAGGTGGTGCGTGGTGTCGACCTCAGCGTGCAGGTCGAGGCCTACGAAAGCCCGATCGAGGCGATCCGCTGGGCCACCGGGCGGGTGGCCGATTTGGTCATCGTGGATTACCAGATGCCGGAAATGGACGGGATCGAGTTCGTGCGCCGCCTCCGGCTGCTGTCGGATTACGAGCACGTCCCTGTGGTCATGGTCACGGTCAACGACGACCGCAAAGTCCGCTACGCTGCACTCGATGTCGGTGTTACAGATTTTCTCAACAAGCCGATCGATACGCGGGAATGCCTTGCGCGCTGCCGCAACCTCATCACGCTCCGGCGGCAGCATCTTGTGCTTGAGGATCGCCGAAAGCTTCTCGAGAGCATGGTGCTCGAGGCGACGCATGATGTGCGCGTCCGGGAGAAGGAGACGCTCTTTCGCCTTGCGCGGGCCGGCGAGTTCCGGGATACGGAGACGGGTAACCACATCATCCGGATGGCACGTTATTCGCGGATGATCGCAAGGCTCATCGGGTTGTCGCTGGACGAGGCTGAAACCATCGAACTCGCCGCGCCATTGCACGACATCGGGAAAATAGGCATCCCTGATCACATATTGCTAAAACCCGGGCGCCTCACGCAGGACGAGTCCAGGGAGATGCGCCTGCATCCGGTGATCGGCTACGAGATTCTCAAAGACAGTCCGTCGAGTTACCTTCGCATGGGGGCCCTGATTGCACTCGGGCATCATGAGAAATTTGACGGGTCCGGCTATCCCCACGGTCTGGTCGGGGACCACATTCCGTTGGCAGCGCGTATTGTTGCCGTCGCGGATGTTTTCGATGCACTGACTTCCGTGCGTCCGTACAAACCGGCCTGGAGTATCGAAGAGGCCTTTGCTTATATAGCCGCGCAGCGCGGCACTCATCTCGATCCTCGGTTGGTCGACGTATTCCTGGAGGCGAAGGACGAGACGGTGCGCATCCAGCAGGAACTGCGGGATTCGCACGAGTCAGGCATGCAATCTCAGATGAATCAATGAAAAAGCGTATTCAGGCGATTGCGGCCCGTCTGCGCGCGCGTCCGGACAGCGAGCACGAGCAGGCCATCATCCGGCTGAGCGTCGGGATGGTCCTGTTTGTCTATCTCCTGCCTGCGGCCTTCGTTCACTCAGGCCAGGAGCGGGAAACGGATCTTCTCTACATCGGTGCGATGGTTGCTTTCCTTGCCTTTGCCGGTGCCATCATCGCAGGCATTTTCCTGTATCCCGGGGTTTCCCGGACGCGCAGAGTGCTCAGTGCGGTGGTCGACGCGGGGGCGGTCACGTTTTTCATGATTACTGCCGGCGCGCATGCGGCGCCGCTGTTTCTCGTTTATGTCTGGAATACGCTGGCCAACGGGTTTCGCTTCGGCTCGGGTTATCTGCTCAATTCACTTGGACTGAGCGTTCTTGGGTTCGTGACGGTACTTATATTCAGTCCGTTCTGGTCGGCACAGCTGGATATAGGCATCGGCTTTCTAATCGGAATGATCGCGCTTTCTCTCTATGTCCTGACGCTGGTGAAGCGGATGTTTGCCGCGGTAGCGAGAGCCGAGGCAGCGAACCAGGCAAAGCGGCGTTTCGTATCCGTAGTCAGCCACGAGATGCGCACGCCGCTCAACGCGATCGTCAACATGGCCGAACTCGTGCGCGACACGCCGCTCAATCGCGAGCAGGTCGATATGGTTCAGACGCTTGTGGGCTCCTCTCGGGTGTTGCTGGGGCTGGTAGAGGACGTGCTCGACTTCTCCAAGATCGAAGCCGGAAAGCTGAGCCTCGAGCAGGCGGAGTTTGACCTGCATGCGCTGGTCAGCAGCACCGCCAAAATACTCAACCGGCAAGTCGAGGAAAAAGGGCTTGAACTGGTGGTGTCGATCATGCCGCAGGTGCCTCCGGCCCTTCGTGGGGATCCGCATCATTTGCGCCAGGTCCTCATCAACCTGCTGGGTAACGCGATCAAATTTACCTCGCGCGGTTCGGTGACCGTCCATGTGTCGATGCTCACGGAGTCGGAGTCGCACGTGGGGC
The DNA here is from genome assembly GCA_947466535.1 of Betaproteobacteria bacterium. Lineage (GTDB taxonomy): Bacteria > Pseudomonadota > Gammaproteobacteria > Burkholderiales > SG8-39 > CAMBSA01. The sequence continues at coordinate 9,570 of CANIEV010000052.1, read as the reverse complement.
TCAAATTCTCGGTGCGGGACACGGGAATCGGCATTCCACCGGAAGCGCAGCAGCGGATATTCGAGTCATTTGGTCAGGCAGACGATTCGACCACGCGCCGGTTCGGCGGCACCGGTCTCGGGACGACGATCGCCAAGCAACTTGTTGAACTGATGGGCGGGCGGATGGGGCTCGAGAGCGCGGTCGGCCTCGGGAGTACGTTCTGGTTCGAGGTCGAATTCGAGAAGCTTGCAGGCGAACCGCAACAGGGTGATGGCGAGTTCTCCGACAAGCGAATCCTGCTCATCGGATTTCCCGAGGCGGAAGAGGCCTCCGTGAGCAGCATGCTTTCCGGCTGGGGAGCGCGCGCGGTGGTGAGCGCAAGCGTCGAAGATGCGGCGGCACGCACGTTGCGCGAAATCAGCACCGCCCAGCCGCTCCATAGCGCGCTTGTTTTCATGCCGACGACGCTCGGTGCGCAGTCGACCCTCAAACGCTTGCGTCAGAGCGTGCATCAACCTGTCTTGCCGGTGGTTGCTGTCGTACCGGCGGAGGCAGAGCGTTCGGGGCATGAAAGCCTCGGCGGCGGGCGCAATGCCCTGATCGAATGGCCGGTGGACAAGCGCCTTCTGTTCAATGCACTGCACGCCGCCTCGGTCGAGATCGAAGATCGAAGCGAAGTCGTATTTCTAAGTGAATATCTCAAGCGCCGCGAAGGGGCGGCCAACTACCGGATATTGGTGGCTGACGATAATGCGGCGAATCGCGCGGTTATCAGCAAGATTCTCGAGCGTGCAGGGCACTCGGTTGAACTGGTCGATGACGGCGATCAGGCGCTTGATGCGGCCGAACGTGGCAGCTACGACCTGATTGTTCTCGACAGAAACATGCCGGAGGTAAGTGGAATCGAGGCGGTAAAGGCATTGCGTCTGATAAATGCCGGTCGCGATCGGATACCCGTGATCATGCTCTCGGCCGACGTGACTCCCGAGGCGAAGAGCGAGGCGATCGAGGCGGGGGCGGACGCGTTCCTCGGCAAGCCGATCGAGGCGACGCGCTTGCTGGAGTCGATCGGTGACCTGTGCGCACGCAGAAAGCCGCAAACGGTCCAGGTGGCTCCGCTTCGCTCTGTCCGGCCGGCGGTGATCGAGGAATCAGGGGTGCCGGTATTGAATACAGAAACTATCGGCTTGCTGGAAGAACTGGGGTCTGGCAGCGACTTCATGGAAAAGCTGATCAGTGCTTTCGTCAAGGATACCCAGCAGGTTTTGCGTCGCCTCGAGTTCGACCCGGGTTATCTGCCCTCTGGCGAGTTCCGTTCACTGGTGCACGCGCTCAAGGGGTCGGTGTCGAGTGTCGGCGCGGATCGCCTTACCGCATCTTGCAACCGGATCGGTTCATTGACCGATGCTGAAATCCGCATCCAGGGAGCGGGCCTGGCGCGATCGCTGCGCGAGGAGTTCGACCAGGTCAGGCAGGCGCTGGACGAGTATCTGGCACGCTCGCGGAGATCCGCGGGCTTCTAGCAGTTCCGTGCTTTTCGTGTGGGGCATTTTTGCGTCTCCTCCCGGGCGCCTATCCAACCATAAGGAAACAGCAAGACAATGTCGTTCTTTATCCGGCTGATCGAATCAACCGACGCCAGCCGTCGCGACCTCGAGGCGATACCGCGCGTGCATTCAATGATGCACCACGGCCTCAAACTCGACGAATATCAGAACTTCCTGTCTGATCTCTACCATATCGTCTGGCATTTCTGTCCCATCATGGCAACTGCCGCTTCACGCATGCCGGATGGGTTCAAGAATGTCCGGTATGAACTCTATGAACGGATCGACGAGGAAAAAGGCCATGAAGACTGGGTGGAGGGGGACCTTCGCGCATTCGGGGCTGATGTGGAGGCGGTCAAGAGGGAGCGTCCCAGCCTGCCCGTACAGGCGATGATCGGGTTCAACTATCACACCAGCGAGCGGGTACATCCTTGCGGCGTGCTGGGGATGCTCTATGCGCTCGAAGTCATTGCCTCGGTCTACGGTGGCAGAACGGCGGCCACCATCCAGAAATCGCTCGGAATGAAGGGGCCGGAAGGTTTTGTGTTCCTGGAGTCGCACGCAACGATGGATGTTGACCACATGGCCAAGATGACGACGCTGGTGAAGACGATTCAGGATCCGGCGGCGCAGGAGGCAATCATCAATTCGACACAGGTGAATTTCTACCTGTTCGGAAAAATGTTCGAATCGACCTAAGGATTCCGCACGGTGCGGTGCGGCGGACATGACCGCCGCACCGCTCGTCTGAATCCTTCATCGTCTGTCGCACGCTTCAGGCGCTTGCTACGAGCAGCCGCTCATCGGACTGTACTGGTGTGGCAGCGGCTGCCGCAGCGAGTTGTCCATCAGTGCGACGCATCTGCGAGCGGACGATTCGTCCCATCATCTTGAGATCCTTGTCTTCCAGGAGAAGCGCGGCGTCAACCCATACATCGGTAATGCGGTCGAGTTCCTCGCGTTCGACGGCCTGCACATGCTGCCTCGCCTGGAAGACCGCCTGAAATCCGTTGCGGCGCTTCTGGTTCTTGCGAATCCATTCCTGCGCGGTGCTTTCGCCCTGGCCGTCTTTCGCAAGCACGTCGACGACGCCCATTTCATGGAGTTTTGCAGCTGACAGTATCCGGCCCGAAAGGATCAGGTCCTCGGCGGCACGCATGCCGAGCCTGCGCGAAAGCAGGCTGTAGGCGCCCATACCCGGGAACAGATTGAAGAGAACCTCAGGCAATCCGAGGTTCGCGCTCTCTTCGGCGATGATCACGTCCGAGGACAGGGCTGTTTCGAATCCGCCTCCGAGTGCATCGCCCTGGACCAGGGCGATCGTGGTCAGGGTCGGGCAGAAGTAATTGCGGATACGCGGGTACATATTGTCGATGCAAAGCTTCGCGTAGTGCGCGAGGGCTTCGCGGTCGCGCGACTTGATGAGGAGCACGAAAAGCGCCAGATCACCTCCAAGGTTGTAGACCTTGGGCGTGCGCGAGCCGGCGACATAGTAGCTCGCCTTGTGGAGCCGGCCCTCATGCATGACCTGGCCCTTGTTTGCCTCGAGCGTGCTGTCGTGCGCGCGGATATCGGAGAGCAGTCCCAGGCTGAAGCATGGGGTGCCGCGGGGGTTGAAAAAGCCCCAGATGGTCCCGGTTTCCGGGTCGAATTCGATCTCGTACTGGGAATTCCTGCGGCCGTAGGGGGTGCGGAGGTTGGCGATCTCGGTCATGGCGTTCATGGTGCTCCCTTTATGTGGACGATCTGCGAAGCTGGAATACAGCGGGTTCAAAGACACGGTTGAGAATGCGGGTTGAAAGGAAGGGGGGGCTGGCGACATGTCGCGTAATAGGATTGCAATGCAACATGCCGATAGCATAGTTTTAAGTCAAAGGCTATTTAACTCGTGTTTTCAGGCGCATGCAATCACGGCATGCGCGATTGACGTGGGTCAACACGATATTCATGTGTACGGGTAGGTTCACGACTCGGCGCTGTCTGATTCGCTGGCGCAGCGAAGCAACGGGAGGGGGATTTGGCTGGCATGGATTGCTATCACTGCGGGGATACGGTTCCTGAAACCAACCGCGCGGGCCTGTTCGCAGACGGCGCATGGCGTCCTGTATGTTGCAGCGGATGCGAAGCAGTAGCGACAGCGATTCTTTCAAGTGGCTTCGATGCGTACTACCGCATGAGAAGTTCGACCACGGCAAACGAGTCCAAGTGGCCTGCTGACGCAGGACAGCGCACGCGGAATGGAGGGGAGACGGCGAAAGCCGACGCCGATCAACTCGAACAGTTCGACTTGCCCAGTGCACAGGCGGGAATTGTACGTAACACGGACGGCGGGCGCGAGGTATTGCTGCTGCTGGACGGTGTTCGCTGTTCAGCCTGTCTGTGGTTGATCGAAGCCGTCCTCGCGCGCATTGCCGGGGTGACGGAGGCAGGGGTGAATTACACCTCCAGACGCGCTCGGGTTGTCTGGGATCCACAGCAGGTGCGCTTGTCGGGAATTCTTCGGGAACTGCGCCGCTTCGGTTACGGAGCGGTTCCGTTGCAGCCACTGGCGCGTGATACAAAAGGGGATTCGGGTCGCAGGGACTTGTTGCTGCGGATGCTGGTCGCGGGCCTCGGAATGATGCAGGTCATGATGTACGCGTGGCCGGCCTACGTTGCCAACGAAGGTGACATGCCGGCAGACCTGGATCGGTTGATGCGCATAGCTGGACTGATCCTTACAATGCCCGTGCTGCTCTATTCCGCGATGCCTTTTTTTGTCGGCGCATGGCGCAGTCTCTCGAATTTCCGGCTCGGGATGGACGTTCCGATTGCTGGTGGCATCGCAGTTGCCTTTGTTGCGAGCGTGGGTGCGTTGCTGGGCGTTGGTGATGTGGTGTATTTCGACTCGCTCTCGATGTTTGTTTTTTTCATCCTGGCGGGACGCTTCGCCGAACTCGTAGCGCGCGAAAGGGCGGCGGATACACTCGCGTACCTCGGGCGGAGCGTTCCTGAGCTTGCATCTCTTCTTCCCGGGTACCCGGCGTCAAGTCGTGTCGAGTGCGTGCATGTATCCGTGCTTTGTCCGGGTGACCTGGTGCTGGTGCATGCGGGTTCTCCGATACCCGCTGACGGTGAGGTCGTTGATGGCAGTAGCGCGGTCGAGGAGGCGATGATTTCGGGGGAGCCGGAGCCCGTTCGAAAGTCCATAGGCAGCGCTGTATTCGCCGGGTCGGTAAACACGGATCAGCCATTGGTCGTGCGCGTTGACCGTACCGGGGACGAAACACTTGTGTCGACGATTGCACGCCTCGCTGAACGTGCCGGTGGCGAAAAACCGCCCTTGACTGCACTCGCGGAGCGGCTGACGGGGCCATTTATTGCATCTGTGCTGGCTATTGCCGCGATAGCTGGCTTGTGGTGGGGCTTGCATTCGCCGGATCGGGCGGTTCCGGTGATCGTTGCGGTTCTGGTTGCCACTTGCCCTTGCGCGTTCGCGCTCGCGACGCCGGTTGCGCGCGTGGTCGCACTCGCAGGCCTTGCGCGCCACGGAGTGGTTGCGACTCGAGGTGGCGTGATCGAGTCGCTTGCCGCGGTCACGGATGTTGTTCTCGACAAAACAGGGACTCTGACGCACGGTACGCAGCGACTTGTTTCGGTCGAATGCCTTGGAGACATTCCGGAGGACAGATGCAAGGCCATCGCCGCGTCGCTTGAACTCGCGGGGGTCCATCCGATTGCAAAAGCGCTGGTTGACGCGGTTGGCGCAGCGGCCGTTCCGGCAGCGGCCTCGATGCGGGTGGTTCCGGGCGAAGGGATCGAGGGCGAGGTGGACGGCGTACTCTACAGAATCGGACGTGCAGGGTTTGCTTGCGGGTTGACGGGGAAATTGGCCCCCTTGCAGGGGCACGCTGGTGAGCGCGTTGTGCTCGCGGACTCGAGTGGGCCCATCGCAGCCTTTGAAGTTAGTGACGAACTTCGCGCCGATGCAGGAGTCCTTGTCGACGGGCTGCGCGGGCTTGGCCTGGCAATTCATCTCGTCTCGGGCGACTCCGGGGAGCGCGTGTTGTCGCTGGCGCAACGACTCGGCATCGGGAACGTCCGGCACAGTGCGCTTCCCGGCGACAAACTGACGTATGTCCAAGAGCTTCAGGCACAGGGCAGGCGGGTGCTGATGGTAGGCGATGGCGTGAACGACGCTCCGGTTATCGCGCAGGCGGACGCATCGATCGCACTTGGAAGTGGTGCGGTGCTTTCACAAGCGCGCGCTGATGCGGTTTTGCTTAATTCCCGGCTTGCGGACGTGGTTTTTTCTGTCAAGTTCTCAAGGACCGCATCGTCCATCATTCGGCAGAATCTGCTCTGGGCTCTCCTGTACAACTTGACAGTACTCCCGCTGGCTGTGGCGGGTGACGTTGCGCCCTGGGCAGCGGCGATCGGGATGTCCGCAAGCTCTTTTCTCGTCATTGCGAATGCACTTCGGCTTGCGCGGAAACGGATCGACACGGTGGTACCGGAGGGTATGTTTAGCGCGAGTCTTGCAAGGCAAGCTGGCTGATGGACGTTCTCTATCTTCTGATTCCGCTTAGCGTCGTGCTGGTGTTCGTGATCGGAGCCGTGCTCTGGTTTGCGGTGCGAAGCGGCCAGTTCGAGAACCTGGACCGGCCGGATTTTCAACTCCTGGCAGATGACGATTCAATCGTGGAGTCTTCACAGGTGAGGGCGAACGTTGAAGGTTCGGAGGGTGCTGTGCGATGCCAATCCATCAAGGGCACCGCGGTCGTTTGATCCATGTCAATTTGAACCTTGTCGCGGCGCTTACGATCAGGGCGTCTAGGCATCCGGTAGTGGCGCCGGGCGGCAACGGTGTCATCGAACCGCAACAGAGAACAAGGGTCTGACAGGATGGACGCAAACACGACGTACAACTACAAGGTAGTACGCCAGTTCGCTGTGATGACCGTAGTTTGGGGCATCGTGGGCATGCTGGTCGGCGTGATTATCGCGGCGCAGTTGTTGTGGCCGGAGTTTCTCGGAGGTATCCCTTGGCTCTCGTACGGCAGGCTGCGTCCGCTCCATACCAACGCGGTCATATTCGCGTTCGGCGGTTCCGCGCTTTTTGCGGCGTCCTACTACGTGGTGCAGCGCACCTGCCACACCCGGCTGTTCGCGGGATGGCTGGCCGGCTTCACCTTCTGGGGCTGGACGGCCGTAATCCTGCTTGCCGCAATCACCCTGCCACTCGGTATCACCTCGGGCAAGGAATACGCGGAACTCGAGTGGCCGATCGACATTCTGATCACGCTGGTCTGGGTCTCGTACGCGGTCGTGTTCTTTGGCACGCTTGTCAAGCGCAAGACGTCTCATATTTATGTCGCGAACTGGTTTTTCGGGGCGTTCATCCTCACGGTCGCGTTGCTGCACCTTGTGAATAGCGCTGCGACCCCGGCAAGTTTCTGGAAGTCGTATTCGGCCTATGCAGGCGTTCAGGATGCGATGGTGCAGTGGTGGTACGGGCATAACGCGGTCGGATTTTTCCTGACGGCCGGTTTCTTGGGGATGATGTACTACTTCATTCCGAAGCAGGCCGGGCGGCCGGTCTACTCCTACAGACTCTCGGTGGTGCATTTCTGGGCTCTGATCTTCACTTACATGTGGGCGGGGCCGCACCACCTGCACTACACCGCGTTGCCTGACTGGGCCCAGTCCCTGGGCATGGTGTTCTCGCTGATCCTGCTTGCGCCGTCATGGGGCGGGATGATCAACGGAATCATGACCCTGTCGGGTGCCTGGCACAAACTGCGGACCGATCCTATCCTGAAATTCCTGATTGTTTCCCTGTCTTTCTACGGCATGTCGACTTTTGAAGGTCCGATGATGTCCATCAAGACAGTGAACGCCCTGTCGCACTACACCGACTGGACGGTGGGGCATGTGCACTCCGGTGCGCTGGGGTGGGTCGGTCTGGTGAGCATTGGCTCAATCTACTATCTCATCCCGCGCCTGTTCGGTCGGCCAGAGATGTACAGCATCCGGCTGATCACTCTTCACTTCTGGGTATCTACGATCGGAATCGTCCTGTACATCGCTGCAATGTGGATTGCGGGGGTAATGCAGGGCCTGATGTGGCGCGCGGTCAACCCGGACGGCACGTTGACCTACACCTTTGTCGAGGGCGTGAAGGCGACATACCCGTTCTACGCGATCCGACTCGTCGGCGGCCTTCTGTACTTCGGAGGCATGCTGATCATGGCCTACAACGTCGCGAAGACAATAGCGGATGGGCGGGCGGTCGAGGCGAAGATTCCTCCCGTGGCCCTCGCTGCGCACGCCTAGTCACGCACCGACGCTGAATCGTACAAAAGGAACAGGCGAAATGGCCTTTACACACGACACGATTGAAAAAAACAGTGCACTCCTGATCGTTCTGATCGTCCTGGTGGTGGCGGTCGGAGGTCTGGTTGAAATAATCCCTCTGTACTTCCAGCGCTCCACGACCGAACCGGTTGCCGGACTGAAGCCTTACACGCCGGTACAACTGGTGGGACGGGACATCTATCTTCGCGAGGGCTGCTACAACTGCCATTCGCAGATGATCCGACCTTTCCGGGCGGAAACGGAACGGTACGGGCACTACTCGGTAGCCGGCGAGTTTGTGTACGACCACCCGTTCCAGTGGGGCAGCAAGCGTACCGGACCGGACCTGGCGAGGGTCGGTACCCGGTACAGCGACGACTGGCATCGGCTGCATCTCGAGAACCCGCGCAATCTTGTTCCCGAGTCGAACATGCCCGCTTATCCCTGGCTGTCCAAGTCCTCTGCGGACGTGGCCGACATCGGCGCCCGCATGCGTGCTCTTCGGCGGGTAGGCGTTCCTTATACGGATGAAGAAATCGCGGGTGCCGGCAAGGAACTTTCGGGGAAAACCGAGGCAGACGCGCTGATCGCCTACCTGCAGGTGCTGGGCACGTCAATCAAGAGTCGATAGGCGACGGAGAACTGCATGGATATCAATCTGATTCGATCGCTGATAACGCTGGTGGCGTTCTTGATTTTCCTCGGCATCGTCTGGTGGGCATATGGGCCGGGCCAGCGTGACCAGTTCGAACAGGCGGGCCGCATTCCCTTCGATGATGACGATCTCGACAACAAAGGCGGCAGCCGCTAGGCGGCGCTGATACGGAGCACTTCCATGGCGGACTTCACAAGCGGATTCTGGGATGGCTACATTGCGGTGATCACGATCGTGAGCATCCTTGCCTGCGGTGTCCTGCTCAGAATGATGAGCGTTCGCAAGGTCAAGGCGGGCGATACCGGCAACCAGACGACCGGTCATCTTTGGGACGAGGATCTGGGCGACTCCAACAATCCGCTGCCACGGTGGTGGCTCTGGCTCTTTTACATCACGATCGTGTTCAGTCTGGGATACCTCGTGGTGTATCCCGGTCTCGGGAGCAATCCCGGACTCTGGAAGTGGACCTCCACCGGCGCGTACCAGGACGAGATGAAACAGGCGGAAGCCGAATACGGGCCGATATTCGCCAAGTTCGCCGGACAGGATCTCAAGGAGGTGGCGGCGGATCGCGACGCTCGGGCAATCGGCCAGAAGCTGTTCCTGAATCACTGTGCGCAGTGCCATGCATCGGATGCGGGAGGAAGCCGCGGCTTTCCCAATCTGAACGACAAGGACTGGCTCTGGGGAGGCGAGCCGGACGCGGTCAAGGCGAGCATTGCGAATGGGCGAAACGGCGTCATGCCCGCCTTCGGCGCGTCTCTGGGCGACGAGGGCGCAAAGGACGTCGCAAATTATGTGCGCCAGTTGTCGGGACTGGCGAGCGACTCGATCCGCTCGGCACGCGGCAAGGAGAAATTTGCTTCGACCTGTGCCGCCTGCCACGGCGCGGAAGGCAAGGGCAATCCCCAACTTGGAGCGCCCAACCTGACCGACGGCGTATGGCTTTACGGATCATCCGAAGCGACGATCATGGAGACGATCAGCAAAGGACGGAACAACCAGATGCCCGCGCACAAGGAATTTCTGGGTGATGCAAAAGTGCACCTG
>CANIEV010000051.1 GCA_947466535.1 Betaproteobacteria bacterium | reverse complement strand
GGTACCCACTCGCATCGGCTACCGTCATAGCACTCTCCCCGCGCCTGCTCAAGGCGCCGTCACCGGGTGACGGGCGCGCTCCTCGATCAGCGCATGCACCATATCCATCACCGGCGTCGCGATCCGGGACCGCCGCGCCAGCTCAAGTACGCTGCCGAGAATCGCGTCGATCTCGAGCGGCCGGCCCTTCTCCACATCCTGATGCATCGAAATCTTTGCGTGGCCGATTTGCCGTGCCATTTCGATGCGCTCCTCGACCCCAAGACTGATCGCGATACCGTAAGCCTCGGCAACCGCCATCGCCTCCCGCATCATGATCCGGATCAATGCAAGGACCCGCCCGTTCGCGCTTATTTCATCCATATGCGCGAGCGTCAGGGCAGCCACCGGGTTATAGGAAAGGTTTCCAATCAGCTTCATCCAGATTTCCTGGCGTATATCCCCGGCCACCGGCGCATTGAATCCCGCGGAGATCATCGCGTCTGACAATTTCCGGACGCGTGCGGAGACTGAACGGTCAGGTTCACCAAGATAGATGAGATCTCCCGCGGTATGCCGCACCACTCCGGGCTCGATCACCTGCGCAGCCCCGTGAACGACGCAGCCCAAGATATGTCCGGGATCCAGCACCTCAAGCATCGTCCCGCGAGGATCGAGGCAGTCGAGAACCGAGTTGTCGAATGCCCCGCCCTCCTTGTAAAAATACCACCACGGGATACCGTTGATTGCCGGAACCACGACTGTATCCGCGCCAAGCAGCGGCGCCAGCAACGGCAGCATCTCCGGAATCGAATAGGCTTTCAGCGCGATAAAAACCGCCTCCTGTACGCCGAAGTCGCCGGGATCCGCCGACGCACTTGCCGAAACCGTGTGCGTCTCACCGTCCGACACCAGGACCAGTCCACGCCGCCGTATAGCATCGAGATGCCCCCCCCGTGCGACGAGGCTCACCTCGTGCCCCGCACGAGCCATGCCCGCACCGATCCACCCGCCTATGGCCCCTGCGCCCACCACGCAAATTTTCATCAATCACTCCTCGCGGGGCAATTCGAGGTGGAATACAGTGCTTCAGACATCACGGCCGTGCCCGACGGGTCGACAACCCCCTTTCGAAATCCGCCTTGACGTAACCCGAGAATCTGCAAAGAACCGGACAATGACCACCTCCATCGAGGAACGTTCCTGCACTGTCGCAAGCCGCAGTCGCAAGCAAATTGCCGCTTCACGATTGCACCTGGGGTAAGTACCGGCAACCGGCGCGTTAGTTTGCCCAAAACCAACGTCGCTGTCGAAACCGCACGCATTCGAACGCGTTCTGAAATAATGCCTCGGTTACGAAATGCAATGCCGCGTCACTGCTGCAAGTCCCGTTAGCGCCACACCATGCGAATACTTTCCGCCTCGATCGAACTTCTGAGATATCAACTCGACACGCCGGTTGGCGGATCGGGGGTCGCGTCCTTTGACCTTCTCGTCGCGCGAGTATCCCTCGACCGTGAAATCGAGGGCCTCGGATTCAGCTATCTGTTGGGCGGCGCCGGTGAAGCCGCGCTCGCATCGGGCCGGGTACTGGTGGAAAAACTGCTGTCGCGAGGCACCCTCGGTCATCCCGAAGCTGCCTGGCGCGCGCTCGTCGCGACACTGAATCGTTCACGTAGGGGACCGAATTACATCGCGCTGGCGGCGATCGATGTGGCGCTTTGGGACGCCTATGCTCGCGCCCTCGGCGTACCGCTTGGTACAGCGATGGGCGGAGCAGCGCGGGCAGTTCCCGTATACGGCTCCGGTGGGTTCAACGCGCAACAAACGCCGGAACACGCCGCGGAAACCGTGCGCAGGCACGCCGCTCGCGGATTCAGGGGCGTAAAGCCACGCATGTCCTGCACACTGGCCGACAAAGACGTCCTTCGAGCCGTGTCCGACAGCCTTCCGCGCAGCGTTGAACTCATGCTGGATGCGAACGAAAAAGGATCCGCGACAACTGCACCGCGCCTCGTGGCCTTGGCCAACGAAATGGGCACACTATTCGTGGAAGAACCGCTCCCGGCTGACGACCTCGAAGGCTATCGGGCGCTGTCAAAGCTCTCCTTACGCATCGCCACAGGTGAACACCTGCAGGGCGCCGCGGAGTCGCTGCCATTCATTGCCCAGCGCCTGTGCTCGGTGATACAGCCCGACCTCGCAATGGCCGGTGGCCTGACAGAATGCCTGCGCATCGCACGACTGGCCGAGGCATTCGGCGTGGAAGTCTCCCCACACTTCCTCCCCGGACTGTTCGTGCACCTCGCGGCTGCCGCGCCCAACCTCACTTGGCTGGAGGACTTTCCGCTCGTCGAACCGCTATTCGAAGGCTGGCCCGAGATGTCGCAAAACGGGCTGCTTTCCCCGCGCGATGTTCCGGGCCACGGTCTTTCGCTTGCGCCCGGGGTTCTGCAGAAGTACCTCGTCTAGCCCGAGCCTTCGGGCCGCGGGCGCAAGCAAGGCTTCCGGGAAAGTACTAGGGAATCGCTGATCAAGTCCAATTTCGAGGCTTGAAGGTTCAGCGTTCCCTCTGAGATGGGGGGAGTTACGAGGGGGCGTAGCCCCCTCGTTCAGTGGCTCCCTAGCGGACGATCAAAACCGGAATCTTGCACTGCGCAAGCACCTTGCTCGCCGCGGATCCGAGGACAAGACTGCCAAGGGCGCCGTGTCCGTGTGACCCCATCACCACCAGGTCGAACTTGCCCTTCTTAGCCAGTGCGGCGACTTCCGCGCCCGGGTCCCCGATGAGTTGTGAAACCTTGTACTTGAGGCCCGCCTTGTCCAGCATTCTGCGGGCCGGAGCAAGTGCTTTCGCGGTTTCGTCCGCGTAGTACTTTTGAATCACGGTCTTGTTCAATGCAGTTGCCGCGCGCCCGGGAATCATCGGCCGCACATGAACGATGCCCAGTTCAGGCGGCCCGCCGAACATACCCAGATGCTTGATGAGATAATCCACCGCATGGCGTGTGTAAGCTGATCCGTCGGCTGCAAGCAGAATTTTCACTCAGATCTCCTCAGGCTGACGGCTTCTCTCCGCGCAATGCCAATGCATTGGAGCGATCGACTGGAGCCAGTGCGGCTGGTTTTAAAACTTTCAATCTGTGGTGCCGGAAGAGGGACTCGAACCCTCACTCCATCTCTGGAACCGGATTTTGAGTCCGGCGCGTCTACCAGTTCCACCATTCCGGCACGTTCGCAAACAACAGTTCGTAATTATAACGCCCAGCACATGCCGCTCTCCATTCGCGACTACGACTTTCATCTCCCGCCGGAACTGATCGCACAGCACCCGCTGACGGCTCGCACGGGGAGCCGCCTCCTTGCGGTCGCGGGAGATACGTTTGACGATCTGGAGTTTTCGATGCTTCCCGACCGGATCGCCCCGGGAAGCCTGATGGTGTTCAACGACACCCGAGTCATAAAGGCCCGGCTTCTTGGAGAAAAGGACTCCGGAGGCAAGGTCGAGGTCCTGATCGAGCGAATTCTCTCGGAATGCGAGGCGCATGCCCATGTGCGGGCGAGCAAGGCCCCGAAGTCCGGTTCACGCATGCTGCTGGAAAACGAACTTCAAGCGGAAATGCTGGGGCGCGACGGAGAATTCTTTCACCTGCGCTTCGCCTGCGAAGGCGGACTGCTCGCCGCGCTGGACCGCGTAGGCAGGGTTCCGCTCCCTCCCTACATCACGCACTCGGCCGACGAATCCGATATCTCACGGTATCAAACCGTATTCGCGCGGACACCCGGCGCCGTGGCGGCACCGACCGCAGGTCTGCATTTTGACGACCAGGCGATGAAGGCCCTCGCCGGGCGCGGCATCAACACCGCCTTCCTCACTTTGCATGTCGGCGCAGGAACCTTCCAGCCGGTCCGAGTGGATAATCTTGACGAACACCGGATGCACTCCGAGTGGTACTCGATCCCCGAGACCACCCGCGCGGCAATCCAGGAAACCCGGCGCCATGGAGGTGCAGTCGTGGCCGTTGGTACGACAAGTGTGCGTGCGCTCGAAAGCGCTGCATCAGGTCCCGGGGAATTGCGCTCGGGATCCGGTGATACAAGGTTGTTCATCACCCCCGGCTACCGATTCCAGATCGTTGACCGCCTCATCACGAACTTTCACGTCCCGCGTTCGACGCTGCTGGTTCTCGTATCAGCATTCGCCGGCGGCGAACGCATCAGGCGCGCCTATGCGCATGCGATCGCGAGTGGCTATCGCTTTTTTTCCTACGGTGACGCCATGCTCCTGGACCGCGCCCCCGACTGAATCAGGAACTTACCAATGAAGTTTGAATTGTTGAAGACCGACTCATCTGCTCGACGAGGTCGCCTGCACCTCGCGCACGGCACCGTGGAAACACCGGTGTTCATGCCCGTTGGCACCTATGGAACCGTCAAGGCGATGAGCCCCGACGAACTCGAGACAATCGGCGCGCGGATCGTCCTCGGGAACACCTACCACCTCTGGCTGCGCCCCGGGCTCGAGGTGATCGCGGCACACGGCGGGCTGCATCGATTCATGAGCTGGAACGGACCGATCCTCACCGACTCGGGAGGTTTTCAGGTGTTCAGCCTGGGCGCACTGAGAAAAATCACCGAAGAGGGTGTCCGATTCGCGTCGCCCGTAAACGGAGACCGGATGATGCTGACGCCCGAGGAGTCGATGCGCATACAACGCGTTCTCAACTCGGATATCGCGATGATCTTCGACGAGTGCACACCGTTTCCCGCGACACGCGACGAGGCGGCCGCCTCCATGCAGCTCAGCCTGCGCTGGGCACAGCGCTCGCGCGACGAATTCGACCGGACCGCTCCCGCACCTCAGGTAACAGCAAGCGGCGAAGCCAATGCACTTTTCGGGATCGTCCAGGGCGGAATGTACGAGGACCTCAGGGACGAATCCCTCTCACGGCTTGGCGCAATCGGCTTTGACGGCTATGCGATCGGCGGACTGTCGGTCGGAGAACCCAAGGAACACATGCTTCGGATCCTTGCGCACACCGCACCGCGCCTGCCGTCGGACCGCCCGCGCTACCTCATGGGCGTCGGCACGCCCGAAGACCTGGTCGACGGCGTGGGCAACGGCATTGACATGTTCGACTGCGTGCTGCCCACCCGGAACGCCCGCAACGGCTGGTTGTTCACACGGCACGGTGACGTAAAGATCCGGAACGCCCGCCATCGGACCGATACCGCCCCGCTCGATTCCACCTGCGGCTGCTATACGTGCCGGAATTTCTCGCGTGCCTACCTGCATCATCTGAACCGCGTCAACGAGATACTCGGCGCACGACTCGCGACCTGGCACAACCTGTACTACTACCAGACGCTGATGAGCGAACTGCGCGATGCGATCGATGCCGGAACCTTTACTGCCTACGTGAAGAAGTTCCGCGAAGAGCGTGCGGCGAACGCCCGGCCCGACCCGGATGGCACCGGGGACAGCGAGGACATCGATTGACCCGGGAACCACCTGCCGGATGCTATAATTTTGAGTTATTCGTCAAGCCTCTGGAGAATACCTCGTGCTGATTTCCCCCGCATTTGCCCAAGGTGTAACCGGCGGCGACGCCGGCTGGGCCGAACTGCTGCCGATCGTCCTGATGTTCGTGCTGCTCTACTTCATGATGATTCGCCCGCAGATGAAGCGCGCCAAGGAACACAAGTCGATGACCGAAGCCCTGCAGAAAGGGGACGAGGTGGTCACAACCGGCGGCCTGCTTGGCAAGATTACCAAGGTGAGCGATGCCTATATCACCCTGGAAGTCGCCTCGGGAATAGAGATCAATGTCCAGCGTCCCGCGGTGCAGACCATCCTGCCCAAGGGTACCCTCAAGTCAATCTAGGAATGTGACGGCTTTGCGCGTCTTCACGACGCGCAACCGGAACGCCCTTCTACCCGTGCGCCTATGAACCGCTACCCTGCCTGGGTTTACGTCACCGTTGTCGTAGCGCTGCTTGTCGGGGCGCTGTACACATTGCCCAACTTCTTCGGCGAAGCGCCGGCGGTACAGGTGTCGCCTGCACGCACCACGCTCAAGGTCGACGCGGCGGTACTGGCCCGCTTGGAGGAGGCACTGAAGAAGGCCGCGATCACGCCATCCGGCCTGCTGCTGGAAGGCACAAGCATCCGTGCACGCTTTGAAGATACGGATACGCAACTCAAAGCGAAGGACGCGATCAGCCAGGCGCTCAACCCGGATGCCCAGGACCCGTCGTTCACGGTCGCGCTCAACCTCGTTTCACGTTCGCCCGCCTGGCTGCATTCGATGCACGCGCTTCCGATGTATCTCGGGCTGGATCTGCGCGGCGGAGTCCATTTCCTGCTCCAGGTGGACATGAAAGCCGCGTTGACCAAGCGCCTTGACAGCCTTGCCGGCGATGCGCGCACGCAACTGCGTGACAAGAGTGTCCGTCACTCAGGCATCAGCCGGGAAGCAAGCACCCTGGTCGTCCGGTTCCGCGATGCCGATACGCGCGACAAGGCGCGAAAAATTCTAGAGGAATCGGCCCCCGACCTGACGCTTACCGACTCCGGTTCCGGAGAAGACCTGCGTATCGCGGGTGCGCTCAAGCCCGAAGCACAAAAGCGCACGCAAGACTTCGCGATCAAGCAGAACATCCAGACATTGCACAACCGCATCAACGAACTCGGCGTCGCGGAGCCCGTCATTCAGCAGCAGGGGGCAGACCGTGTGGTAGTGCAGTTGCCCGGCGTGCAGGACACAGCCAAGGCAAAGGAAATTCTCGGCCGCACCGCGACCCTCGAAGTCCGCATGGTGGACGAAGAAAACATGAATGCCGGAGCGCTCGCCCTGGCCCGCCAGGGTCAGCCGCCGCTCGGCTCCGAGTTCTACATCGAACGTGGCGGGCAGCCGGTCCTGGTCAAGAAAACCGTCGTCCTCACCGGTGACCGCCTGACCGACGCCCAGCCCGGCTTCGACAATCAGACGCAGGAACCCGCGGTACACCTGACGCTGGATGCCACCGGGGCGCGGATTTTCAAGGAACTCACACGCGAAAACGTCGGCAAGCGAATGGCGATCCTGCTGATCGAAAAAGGCAAGGGTGAAGTCATCACCGCGCCTGTGATCCGCTCGGAAATCGGCGGCGGACGCGTTCAGATCAGCGGTCGCATGAGTTCGCAGGAAGCCAACGATACCGCCCTGCTGCTTCGCGCCGGCTCGCTCGCCGCCCCGATGGAAATTATCGAAGAACGCACCGTCGGCCCCTCGCTCGGCGCAGAGAATATCCGCAAGGGCTTCCAGTCAACGATCGGCGGGTTCCTTGCGATCGCGGTGTTCATGATGCTGTACTACGTCATGTTCGGGGTTTTCTCGGTTGTCGCGCTGTCAGCAAACCTGCTCATGCTGATCGCGCTGCTGTCGATGCTGCAGGCCACGCTGACCCTGCCCGGCATCGCCGCCATCGCCCTGACGCTGGGCATGGCGATCGACGCCAACGTGCTGATCAACGAGCGCATTCGCGAAGAATTGCGCGCCGGGGCCACGCCGCAGGCCGCGATCCATGCCGGTTACGAACGAGCCTTCGGCACCATCATCGACTCCAACATCACCTCGCTGATCGCGGGCCTCGCGTTGCTGATATTCGGCTCCGGGCCGGTCCGCGGATTCGCCGTGGTGCATTGCCTCGGCATTCTCACGTCGATCTTTTCGTCGGTGGTGGTGAGCCGCTGCCTGGCGAATCTGGTCTACGGCTCGCGCAAGAAACTCGCTCGTGTCGCCATCGGCGACACTTCATGGAAATAACACCGGGGTAAGCGCCGTCATGGAATTTTTCAAGATCCGCCGCGACATCCCGTTCATGCGGCATGCGCTCGCGTTCAACGTCATATCGCTGCTGACCTTCCTGCTGGCGATCGGCTTCCTTGCCGCCAAAGGGCTGCATTTCTCGATCGAATTCACCGGCGGCACGGTGATGGAAATCAAGTACGACAAGGCAGCGGATGTCGACCGCCTTCGCAGTGCACTCGAGAAGAAGGGCTATGCCGATTTCTCGGTGCAGAACTTCGGCTCGTCGCGCGACGTCCTCGTCCGTCTGCCGCTCAGGACCGGGCAGAACTCATCAGAACTGACCAAGAACGCGATGGAGGCGATCGTAGCGGACGATCCGAGCGCAAAACTACAGCGTGTCGAATTCGTGGGACCGCAGGTCGGACGCGAACTCGCAGAAAACGGCGCACTCGCACTGCTCATCACCTCGCTCGGGATCGTCGCCTACCTGGCGCTGCGCTTCGAGTGGAAATTCGGTCTCGCAGCCCTGATTGCCAACCTGCACGACGTGGTCATCATTCTCGGATTCTTCGCCTTCTTCCAGTGGGAGTTCTCACTCCCGGTTCTTGCCGCGATTCTTGCGATCCTCGGCTACTCGGTAAACGAGTCGGTGGTTGTGGCCGACCGGATCCGCGAGAATTTCCGCAAGATGCGCAAGGCCAGTGTCACCGAGGTGATCGACAATGCGATCACCAGCACGATGTCACGCACCATCATCACGCACGGATCGACGCAGATGGCGGTGCTCGCGATGCTGATCTGGGGCGGCGCGGCGCTGCACTACTTTGCGCTCGCCCTCACCATCGGGATCTGCTTCGGAATCTATTCCTCGGTGCTCGTCATGGCGCCGCTTGTCCGCTGGCTGGGCGTCTCGCGGGAGGATCTCGTCAAGCCGGTGCGCGACCGCAAGGATGAAGCGATCGTCTGAACCTGCGGTCGTTTTGACCTGCTGTTGTCCCGACGCGCTTTCGCGGAACGCTGCACTGCGGTAAATTGCGGGACCGTATCAATCGTTCCGGAGTCTGCCGATGTCGCCGCCGCGCAAAGTGCTGGTGTGGGATATTCCCACCCGGGTATTCCACTGGTTGCTGGTCATACTGGTCATCACGTCCTTCGTCTCGGTGAAGATCGGCGGCAACGCGATGGCACTGCACATGTGGTCCGGGTACGCGGTGCTCGCCCTGCTTTTGTTCAGAATCGTCTGGGGATTCATCGGCGGCTGGCACGCGCGCTTCGCGTCCTTCATAAGCGGACCGGGCGCGATCATCAGCTATCTCGGCCAGATGCTCAACAAGAACGGCAAAAAGCATCTCGGTCACAATCCCCTGGGTGGCTGGTCGGTGATCCTGATGCTGCTGGCCCTGCTGGTGCAGGCGACTACCGGCCTGTTTGCAAACGACGAAATCGCCACCACCGGCCCGCTGGCGGACCGCGTGGCCGAATCCACCAGTCTGCTGCTGACTCGCATTCACCGGATCAACGAGTGGGTGCTGATTGCACTGGTCGTCACGCACATCGCCGCGATTCTGTTCTACTACTTCTACAAAAAAGACAACCTCGTGCACCCGATGATCTGGGGAAGAAAGACGTGGCACGAAGACGCCCGGGACGGGCACGCGAGCAGCATCAAAGCCGCAGTGATCGTCGCAATCGCAGCCGCTGCGGTGTACCTGATCGTCAAGTAAGGCCTAACCGCCGGCATTCTTCGGCGTAACCAACAAAAAAAGCCGGCTTCCGCCGGCTTTTCTCTTCGGCTCCGCGAACGGAGCCTGGATGCATCCGCTTACTGCTTGCGATAGGCGTCGTGACAGGTCTTGCACGCCTGGCCGACCGCGCCGAACTGCTTCTTGATGTCGTCGAGATTACCGGCCTGCGCCACCTTGTTCAGGCTGGCGATTTCCATCGCCATTTTCTGACCGTACTCACGGAACTTGTCGCCTTCCTTCAGACCTTCGGGCTTGAGTTTCGTGTCGCCCTGGTCGGAGCCGGCAACCGCGAAGGCCGCCCAGACCTGCGGGGCCTTGGTGATATCTTCAAGCAGCGTGGCATTCTGAACTACAGCATCCTTGTTGTAGGGCGCCTGGCCACGAATGACCGCACCGATCTGACCGCCAAAGTGCGCGCCGACCAGGGTCATTGCCGCCTTGCGGTACTTGATCGCATCTTCAGGCTTCTGTTGCGCCTGCACTGCGCCGGCGGCAAGGCCGATCGCAATCGCCACACCGACTTTCAAGAGTTGTCGCATCAGCTTAATCTCCAGAGGTGAACACGGCTATCACGGCCGGACAGGCCGATGACGGGTAAACAGCTCCAGCAATAGCTTATTCCGTGCCGACACCGGGAAAGATTACTCAGATTCTGCGAGCGAGCGTCTCGGCCAGGCCGGTGTACGTGGCCGGTGTCATGGAAAGCAGCCGCACCCGATCGGCCTCCGGAATCGCCAATCCCTGCACGAACTTACGCAACGCGTCGCGATCGATGCCCTTGCCCCGCGTGAGCGCCTTTAACTGTTCGTAGGCACCCGGTACCCCGTGACGCCGCATGACGGTCTGGATCGCCTCGGCAAGCACTTCCCAGTTCGCATCGAGATCGGCGGCGAGGCGACCCGCTTCGACCTCGAGTTTTCCGAGTCCGCGAAGGCAGGACTTCCAGGCGAGAATCGAATGCCCGAACGCCGCGCCGACATTGCGAAGCGCGGTGGAGTCCGACAGGTCGCGCTGCCAGCGTGACACCGGCAATTTGTCCGAAAGGTGCCGCAACAACGCGTTTGCCACACCGACATTGCCTTCCGAGTTCTCGAAATCGATCGGGTTGACCTTGTGCGGCATCGTCGACGAACCCACCTCGCCCGCCTTAAGACTCTGGCGGAAATAGCCGACCGACACATAGCCCCAGATATCGCGGTCCAGATCGAGCAGGATCGTGTTGGCACGGGCAAGCGCATCGAAGACCTCCGCCAATCCGTCGTGCGGCTCGATCTGTATCGTGTAGGGATTGAATTCCAGCCCCATGCCCTCGACGAAGCGACGCGAGAACGTCTCCCAGTCAAAATCGGGAAACGCTGCCAGATGCGCATTGAAGTTCCCGGTTGCCCCGTTGATCTTGCCCGGCATGCGAACCGCCGCGACCCGCTCGCGCGCGCGCCGCATGCGGTGCACCACGTTGGCCAGTTCCTTGCCTAGCGTGGTCGGTGTCGCAGGCTGGCCGTGGGTGCGCGCGAGCATAGGCACACCTGCATTTGCATGCGCCATATCACGGAGTTTCCCGATCACCGCATCGATCGCGGGCAACACCGCCTTGGCGCGCGCCTCCTCGACCGCAAGCGCGTAGGCGAGGTTGTTGATGTCCTCCGAGGTGCAGGCGAAGTGAATAAACTCCGCCGAGGCTGCGATATCCGCACGATCTTTCGCGCGTTCCTTGATCCAGTATTCGATCGCCTTGACGTCGTGATTGGTCTCGGCTTCGATCGCCTTCACGCGCACGCCGTCGGCGTCACTGAATTGGGTGACGAGCGAGCGCAGGAACGCACTCGCCTCGGGGGAAAACGGCGGGATTTCGGCCAGTTCGACGGCGGCTGCAAGCGCGATCAGCCATTCAACCTCCACCCTCAGGCGGTAGCGGATCAGGGAGGATTCCGTGAAGTACGGACGAAGGTCGTTCAACTGACCCGCATAGCGCCCGTCGAGAGGAGAAATCGCCGTGAGCGGAGTAATCGGCATGGGCGCCTGTTTGAAGACAACTGACATGGAAACAACGCGCTGAATTTTATCACGCACAGGTATGCCGTCGTTACGCCGCGCCTGTGCGCGGCAGGTTCGGTCGTTCCGCATCCGTGCCCGCGCAATCGACCGCTGACTTCGGATCAGGGACTGGTTCGAGCAGGACGTGTCTGGACATCCGGTGAATCAACAACACGCCTGATAAGCATGCGCTTATGCAGATCCGGCTCGAATACCCCTACGAACGCCATGCGAAGGGTGCGCCACCGTGCTATTTATTACCCGCCGCAAATGAAATAATTCAGCATTTCCGTGTGTTAACTCCGTGCAAGCAACGGCGAGTCACCGGGTCAAGCGTCAGGGAGGCCCCGAACGGCCATTCACCCCGATCAAGCAATTCATCACTCGCCAGGAGCAAAGCTTGGAACAATTCCTCAATCATCCGGCAGTACAGGCAGGCGTTGCACCTTTTGTCGCCGCGTTTGTTGTCGCGCTTGTATTGCACCGTCTGCGGCTGGGCGGCCTTGCGGTCATCGCCGCATTCGCCACCGCCGTCTGGCTGATCAGCGATTTCAACTTCTCCCCGCTCACCGCAACGCGCAAGATCATTCTCCTCGGCCTCGGCTCGGCGGTAGTCGGCCTTCTGCTGGACTTTGCGTTTCGGCCGACGCGCGTGGGTGCCGCCCTGCTAGCAATCGCAGGCGGTCTCGCGGCCCTCTGGGTCTTCTACCCGGTCCTCAGCCAGAAGGAACTCTCGCACGCGGCGCTGCCGGGCGCGGTGGCGATTCTCCTGTCGGGCTGGATGGTCGGTTCCATGCAGTCGCTGCTCGGCGAGCGTCCGCTGCAGTCCGCGGCGGCAGGATTGATGCTGGGGCTTGGTGCGGGCGCGCTTGCCATCCTGGGGGCATCGGCTTCCTATGGCCAGTACGGTATTGCCTTGGGCGCCGGCGCAGGTGCGTTCCTGCTCGTGCTCATGATCACCGGCAAGGCACATTTCTCCGGGGCAGTGTTCGCGCTTCCGATCGCCCTCGTCGCCAGCCTCCTTCTCTCGGGCACGATGATTCTTGCGCAGCTGCCCTGGTTCTCCGCCGCCGTCCTCGGACTGGTGCCGCTCGCGGTACGCCTGCCCGGCCCGGACCGCTCGCCGGTCTGGCTGCAAGCCTTCGTGTATTCGCTTTACGCCGCAGTGATCGCGATCGCTGCGGCCGCTGTTGCCTGGTTCGCCTCCCGGGGCTGAGCAGGCCGATTCCGCTGTCCCACCCAAACATTCTTGAAGGAACAACTGCATGAGCAAATTGGGAGCCGCTGTTGTCGCTGCGCTGTTGCCGTTTTCGGCATTCGCCGCACCGGAAAGCTATACATTCGATCCGTACCACACGTATCCCCAGTTCGAGGTGGATCATCTCGGGTTCTCCAAGATGCGCGGCCGCTTCGACCGCACCACCGGCAAGATGGTGCTCGACCGGGCCGCCAGGACCGGGTCGATTGATCTCATCGTGCAGACCGCGTCGATCTCCACCGGCGACAACGACAAGGGCAGCCGCCCGCGTGCCCGCGACGAACACCTGCGCTCGCCGGATTTCTTCAACGTGGCCGAGTTCCCCACGATGACCATCAAGAGCACCAAGGTGACGTTCAAGGGCGACAACCCCGACACGATCGACACCAACGTCACCCTGCTGGGCGTTACCAAGCCGATGAGCCTGCACGTCGACTTCTGGAAATGCGGCCCGCACCCCGGGAACAAGCGCGAGATGTGCGGCGGCAATGCCACCGGCACCATCAAGCGCACCGACTTCGGCATGAAGTTCGGCGTCCCCGGAGTCGGCGACGAGCTGAAGATCTGGGTCGAGTTCGAAGCTTTCAAAGACTAGACCCGAGTCGACTTGACTGTGCGTCAAGTCTGCTCCGTAGTTGCTTTCGCGTAACAGTCACTGCCAAGATTGGTGAAAGCGCCCGCACTCTGCGAGCGCTTTCCTTTTCACCCTACTGGATTATCCCGCCCCCGAGGCACACCTCATCGCGGTATATCACCACCGACTGCCCGGGCGTCACCGCCCATTGCGGCGCGTCGAATTCGACATCCAGCGCGTCCCCCGGCAAACCAGCGACATGGCAGGGCGAATCCGGCTGTCGGTAGCGTGTTTTTGCGCCATAGTCCATCGACGCATTCGGCGCGTCACCCGACACCCAGGCAAGATCTTGTGCATGCAGGCTGCGACGGAGCAGCAGCGGATGATCGTGTCCCTGCACCACGATCAGTTCATTTGCCGCCATGTCCTTCTGCGCGACAAACCAGGGCACTTCCGGCGCACCCTTCACCCCGCCCAGCCCGACCCCCTTGCGCTGCCCGATGGTGTAGAACGCAAGCCCGACGTGCTCGCCCACCTTCCTGCCCTCGGGCGTTCGCATCACGCCCGGCTTTTTCGGGAGGTAGCGGTTGAGGAATTCCCGGAACGGGCGCTCGCCGATGAAGCAGATGCCGGTCGAATCCTTTTTCGCATGATTCGGAAGCCCGGCCTCCGCCGCAATCCGCCGGACCTCGGGTTTCGCGATCTCCGACAGCGGAAACATCACCTTGGACAATTGCGCCTGCGACAGGCGGTGCAGGAAGTAGCTTTGATCTTTCCCGGTATCCGCCGCGCGGAGCAATTCGAACCGGCCGTCTCGCTCGCGCACCCCGGCGTAGTGTCCGGTGGCGATTCGTGTCGCGCCCATGCGCATCGCGTGGTCGAGGAAGGCCTTGAACTTGATCTCGGCATTGCAGAGCACATCCGGATTCGGCGTCCTCCCCGCTGCGTATTCGGTGAGAAAGGACGCGAACACCCGGTCCTTATATTCGGCAGAAAAGTTCACGACCTCGAGATCGATGCCGATCACATCCGCCACCGAGACCACGTCAATCAGGTCTTCCCGGGTCGAGCAGTATTCGTCGTCATCATCGTCTTCCCAGTTCTTCATGAAAAGACCGACGACATCAAAACCCGCGCGCTTGAGCAGAAGCGCCGCCACCGACGAGTCGACCCCGCCGGACATCCCGACCACCACGCGTTCCGCGCCGCTCATGTCCTAGCGCAGCGAGGGCTTCGCGCCGCGCAACCAGTCGCGCAGGGGAAATACCGCCGCCGGACGACCGGGTTCGAAGAACCAAGTGTCCACCGAATATTGTCCCTGCGGATTGTCGCGCTCGGCAATCCGGGCCGCCCAGTGAACGGTAAGGAACGTTCCGCGCCGAACCGGATCAAGCACCGAATGATGACGCAGCATGCCGCGCGTCTCGAGCAGCTTCAGGAAGGCGGTGGTGTTGGTGGAGTGATCGATGCAGTCCATCCGGCCGTCGAGGTACTCCGAGTCGTCGTAATTCCCCGGCTTGTCGCGCCAGATCGGCGTCTGCTGCCCCGCATAGAAGTACATCCATGCCACGGCGAAGGACAGGGCCTCGCGTTCCGCCGTCGCATCCGGCGCCTCGACAAGGAGACGGCCCACCTTGGCGAGCGCCTCGTCGTTGTACTCGACCTTCGCATGCGCATTGCAGCCGAAGTTGAAGCAGATCTCCACCTCGTCGGCGTTAGCAGCGGACGCAAGGGCGAAGAAGGAAAGGATGAAAAACAAGTACTTCATGGCATCAGATATGGGTCAGCAGATCGAGAGCATACCGCTTGCCGGCAAGATAGTCCTCAGCGCACAGCATCACCAGAGGGCTACGATGCCGCGGCGCGAGGGCGCGCAGTTCGTCCGGGCTCAGCCAGACGGTGCCGAAGATGTCCGGATCGAGCGCCCGCCCGGCCTCCTCCGCCTCGATCCGGCCGCAGAAGGTAAACCGGAGAAAGGTCGTGTCCACGTTCGGCGCGTGCCAGCGGTAGATGCCCACCAGCGCCTCCGGCACGAAACGGCATGCCGATTCCTCGAGCGTCTCGCGCGCGCAGGCCTCGACCAGGGTCTCGCCCGGTTCCCAGTGCCCCGCAGGCTGGTTGAGCACCCGCCCGCCCTCACCTTCCTCTTCCACCATGAGGAAACGCCCGTCGCGCTCGACGACAGCCGCGACTGTCACATTCGGCTTCCAGACCATGCCGGGCCGCCCTCAGCGCGTGTTTTTGCGCACGAAATCCGCCATGCGTTCCACGCCGCGGTCGATCGCTTCGGTCGATGCCGCATACGAAAACCGCACATGCTGGCCCTCGTCCGGAACGCGCGAGCCGAAATGAATGTCCGCAAGCACCGCAACGCCGGATTCCTCAAGCAGGCGCTTGCGAAACACCTCGGAATCGGCGATGCCGGTCATGCGACAGGCTTCGGTCACATTCGGCCAGACGTAGAACGCGCCGCCCGGGCTCTTGCAGCTCACCCCCGGCACGCGGTTGAGCAGGTTCACGATCCGGTCACGCCGCGCAAGGAAGGAGCCGCGCATGCGCTCGGCATCGCCTTGCGGTCCGTTCAGAGCCTCCACCGCTGCCCACTGGCTCGGATGCGAGGCGCAGGATTCCGTATTCGTCACCCAGCGGGTAAGCACCGGCGCGAGCGTCGGGTTGGACGCAAAGCCGATGCGCCATCCGGTCATGGCCCAGGTCTTGGAACAGCCGTCGGAGATGATCGTGCGCTCATACATGTCGGGCAGCGAGGCGATCGAACAGAACTCGCCCTCGTAGGTGAGTCGCGAGTAGATCTCGTCGGCATATACCCAGACATCCGGCCACTTGCGAAGGATCGCGGCAATCGCCTCGAGATCGCGCCGGGTGAGGATGCCGCCGGTCGGGTTCTGCGGCGAATTCAGGATCAGCAGGCGGGTGCGCGCGTTGATCTTCGACTCGAGCTCCGCCGGATCGAAGGCAAAGTTGCGCGCCTCGCGCAAATGCAGCGGCACCGGCACAGCCCCGTTGGCACGGATCTGCGACTCGTAGATCGGAAAGCCGGGGTTGGGATAGATCACTTCGTCACCCGCGCCATAATCGGTCACCGAGAGGATCGTGTAGGCAATGAATGGCTTCGCTCCCGAGCCCACCACCACGTCCTCCGGCCGGATGCTGATGCCGCGCATCTCCCCCAAGTACGTCGCCGCAGCGGCCCGCAGTTCGTCGATGCCCGCTGAAGCGGTGTAGCCGTGCCTGCCCTTGCGGATGGCATCCACCGCCGCGTCCTGGATGTTCACGGGCGTGGGAAAGTCGGGTTGACCGATGCAGAAGGACAGGATGTCGCGGCCCTGCTTCACCAGGACGTTCACCTCCGCGAGCACCACGAAGGCGTTTTCGGTGCCGAGTTCGGCGCTGCGTCGGGATATGGCGGGCATGGTCGCGTGGTGTTTGGCGTGTCAGTGAACTGAAGGCGGGGAATGCACGATTTTACGCCGTCAACGCGGGATGCCGGTGCTAGCATGCGCGGCAACCTACCGCCACGCGCACCCGATCGCCGCCGCGAGGAGAACCACGCATGCTGGTCAACTGCGCCGCCTACCAGGACGGCAAAAAGCTCGCCGAACTCAAGACCGACGAGATCAGCGACTATGTGAGCCGTCCGGACTGTTTTGTCTGGGTCGCCCTGCGCGAACCCGGCCCGGGCGAACTCGCGGTGATGCAGCATGAATTCAATCTGCACGAACTTGCGGTCGAGGACGCGCGCCACGGCCACCAGCGACCGAAGATCGAGGAATACGGAGAGTCCCTCTTCGCGGTGCTGCAGACGGTCGAAATCGCCAAAGACCCGGAGACCCCGGGCGAACTGGTCGTGGGTGAACTGGATATCTTCGTCGGCGCCAACTACGTTCTGTCGGTGAGAAACCGCACCGAGCGCGGCTTCTCGGATGTTCGCGCGCGCTGCGAGCGCGAACCGGAACTCCTTCGCCACGGCGCGGCCTACGTGCTCTACACCCTAATGGACGCGGTGGTCGACCGCTATTTCCCGGTGCTCGATGCCCTTGAGCTCGAGCTCGAGCAGGTCGAGGAGCGCATCTTTGCCGGGCAGAACAACCGCGCGATCATCGAGTCTCTCTACAAGCTCAAGCAGAAGCTGATGACGCTCAAGCATGCCGCAGGGCCGCTGCTCGAGGCCACCGGCAAGCTCTACGGCGGGCGCGTGCCGCATCTCTGCGCCGGCCTGCAGGACTATTTCCGCGACGTCTACGATCACCTTATCCGCCTCAACCAGTCGATCGACTCCTTGCGTGAAATGGTCACCACCGCGATCTCGGTGAATCTCTCGCTGCTCACCATCGCCGAAAACGAAGTCACCAAGCGGCTCGCCGGTTACGCCGCGCTGGTCGCGGTACCCACCATGATTGCGGGCATCTACGGCATGAATTTCAAGCACATGCCCGAGCTCGACTGGTCCCTCGGCTACCCGATGGCGATCGCCAGCATGGTGGTGATCGACGTCTGGCTGTTCTGGCGATTCCGCAAGGCGCGCTGGTTGTAAGCCGGCCTCGCACCCCGCCCATGCCCGAAGCCTGGACCAGCGTCAGCATGCTACGTACCGCACCGAAATGTTCAACATTTATTTAAAAAGCCAAGGAACCGCGCCTGAAAGCAGGCAATTCAAGGATAAAACTGGTACAAATTCCGCATCGTGACAGCCCGCCTTACGAACGCTGCTTCGCAGCAACTGGCATTACGAACGCTGCTTCGCAGCGTAGAGTTCCCTGAACGTCTTTGCTGATCGCGGTGCGGGCATGAAACGGCCGGTGGTCCAGCCGCCGCCGAAGGCGAAGCTTCCGATCATGCCGTCGGAGTTGCGCAGCATGCGCAGGTAGCGCACGCCGATGCGCGAGCCGAGCGAGTACAGCCGCGGATGCTGCGCGATCCATGCCCAGATACGGAACGCGGCGCGCTCGGTCCAGGGGCGAAAGCCACGATCCACCTGCTTCTCGCGCAGCTTGCGCAACAGCTCCGGCAGCGGGATGCGCACCGGGCAGGCCACGCCGCAGGCGCCGCATAGGGTGGCTGCGTGCGGCAGGTCGAGCGCATTCTCCAGGCCCTTGTAGGCGGGTGTCAGCACCGCCCCCATCGGTCCGGGATATACCCAGCCGTAGGCATGGCCGCCGATGGTGTTGTACACCGGGCAGTGGTTCATGCAGGCGCCGCAGCGGATGCAACGGAGCATCTCCTGCATGTCGCTTCCGACGAGGTTGGTCCGCCCGTTGTCCACCAGGACGAAGTACAGGTGTTCCGGGCCGTCGAGATCCTTCGCGCCGCGCGGGCCGGTGAGCACCGAGAAATAGTTCGAAATTGCCTGTCCGGTGGCCGAACGCGGCAGCAGCCGCATCACGGTGGAAAGATCTTCCAGCGTCGGCAGTACCTTCTCGATGCCGGTGATCGCGATATGCACATTAGGCATCGTCGTCACCATCCTGCCGTTGCCCTCGTTGGTCACCAGCGCCACCGAGCCGGTCTCGGCAATCAGGAAATTGCCGCCCGAGATGCCGAGGTCCGCGGACAGGAAATGGCCGCGTAGCTTTTCGCGCGCCTCGCGCGTCAGCGATTCGGCGTCGTTCAGGCGCGGCGTGCCGTGATGCTTCTCGAACAGCTCGGCCACATCCTCCTGCGTCTTGTGGATTGCGGGCGCAATGATGTGCGAGGGTGGTTCGTCGGCGAGCTGGCAGATGTATTCCCCGAGATCCGTCTCTACCGGCTGCACCCCCGCATCGGCGAGTGCCTTGTTCAGCATCGCCTCTTCCGAGAGCATCGACTTGGACTTGATCGCCTTGCTGATGCCATGCCTTTTGCAAATCTCCAGAACGAGGCGCGCGACGTCCTCGCCTTTCTCGGCAAACAGCACCGTGGCGCCGCGCCGCGTCGCCTGCGCCTCGAAGCGTTCGATCCAGGTGTCCAGGTTCTCCAGCACCCGGTCCCGTATCGCCGCGCCCGCGGTGCGCAGTTCCTCGAACTCCGCCGCGCCAAACGCCGCCACCGCCTCGGCGCGCCGGTCCGCGAATCCCATCTTCGACATGCCGCGCTGCAGGCGCTCGTCGGCAAGCGCGGAGACCGCGCGCTTCTTGAAATGCATCGAATGGACTTGCACGCTATGTCCTCAACTCAAATTCGGTTAACCGCCAAGGCGCCATGAACGCCAAGAAAGACAGAAACGTTACGCACGAACAAAGCCCGCTCGATGCGGGCTTTGCCGGGGTGGGAGGGGTTACGGGGAGGGCGGGCTCTCCCGCCCTCCCTGTTCCGAAGCCTTCCGGTTTTGGTTTTGCTTTCTTGGCGTTCATGGCGCCTTGGCGGTTACTCATCTGCCGCTATCCGTCGAAACCGCCCGCCAGAACCTCAGCCACATGCAGCACCTGCGTCTTCATGTCGCCGTCCTTGCGCAGCCGGCCTTCAATGTTGAGCATGCAGCCGAGATCGCCGAGCACCACCGCACTGGCACCGCTCGCCTTGACCGAAGCACACTTGTTCGCCGCCATCTGCGAGGAAATCTCGCCGTACTTGATCGCGAAGGTTCCGCCGAATCCGCAGCAGGTCTCGCAGTCGCGCATCTCCTCCAGAGTCACGCCGGGCATCGTCGAGAGCAGGGCGCGCGGTTGCGCCTTCACACCGAGTTCGCGCAGGCCGGAGCAGGCGTCGTGATAGGTGACCGTACCCTGGTAGTCCCCGGGAACGTTCGTAACCTTCAACACGTTCACAAGGAAGTCCGTTAGTTCGAAGGCCTTCGCGCACAGCCGCTCGATGCGCACCGTCATCGCCGCCTCACCCTTGAACAGGTCCGGATAGTGCGACCGGATCATGCCGGCGCAGGAACCCGAGGGGGCGACGAGATAGTCACAGGTTTCGAACTCCTCCAGCACCTTTTGCGCGAGCGCACGCGCAGCAGTGCGGTCGCCCGAGTTCCAGCCGGGTTGGCCGCAACAGGTCTGGGAGGCCGGTACCACCACCTCGCAGCCCGCCGATTCGAGCAGCTTGAGCGCCGCGAACCCGACCGAGGGCCGCATCAGGTCGACCAGACAGGTAACAAAGAGTCCGACACGCATCGGAGAAGCCCCGGAAACCGAAACAGGTGGGTGGAAATTCGGCGCACGGATGGTAGCACAGCACTTTTCACTGCTCGGCCACGCCGCAGAATACGGTTGCCCACCGTCGGAACCCCGCGTCTGCACCGCCCTGGGGCTGTTCCGGATCGTGGGTTAGAATTGCACCAAGCAATATCTGGCAGAACATCGTGGCCGAAGCGGAATCCAAGAATTCGATCCAGGTCATAGAGCGCATGTCGCACCTGCTCGAGGTGCTCGCGCAACACCCGCAGCCGGTGAGCCTGAAGCTGCTCGCGCAAGGAGCGAACCTGCACCCGTCCACCGCGCACCGCATCCTCAATGCGCTGGTGAACGGCCGCATCGTCGAGCGTGTCGACCAGGGCAGCTATCGCCTCGGCATCCGCCTGCTCGAACTCGGCAACCTCGTGAAGGCGCGCATCAGCGTGCGCGAACACGCCCTGCCCTTCATGCGCGAACTCCACGCCGCCACCGGCGAGGCGGTGAACCTCTCGGTGCGCCGGGACGACGAAATCGTCTACGTAGAACGCACCTCCAGCGGCCGCGCGATGATGCGAGTGGTCAATATCGTCGGCGCACGCGCGCCGCTGCACATCACAGCCGTTGGCAAGCTGTTTCTCTCCGAGGAAGGCCCGGGCGGCCTGCGCGCCTACGCCGAGCGAACGAAGCTGCCCGCATATACCCGCGCCTCGATCACATCGAGCTCCTCGCTCGAGCGCGAGATCGAAAAGGTTCGCAAGCAGGGCTTCGCGGTCGACGCGGAAGAAGCCGAAATCGGCGTGCGCTGCATCGGCGCCGGCGTGCGCGACGACACCGGTCTGATGGTGGCCGGGCTGTCGGTTTCGGCGCCCGCCGAGCGCATGAAGCCCGCCTGGTCGTCACTGGTGAAGGACACCGCCGCCAATATTTCCCGGGCGATCGGTTACCTCGAGTAAGGGCGCCGATGCACCCGGCGGTCGGCGGTGCCCTACTGGATTGCGTCGCTTCGCTCGCAATGACCCTCGGTCGGCGTGACTCTATTTCTTCAACTGACGCGCGAACCAGGGTGCCACCACCTCGCGCATGATGCGCAGGTCCGACCACTCCTTGTTGCGGCCGATGTGGCCGCCCTCGGGATTGACCCAGGCGTCCTTGGGCGAGCCGCTGCGAAGCAGCAGGTAGAGGTCGTCGATCGGCACCTGGCTGTCACGCTCGCCGTTGACCAGCAGCATCGGCGGGGTCGGCTTGCCAAGCAGGCCGGCCGCCTTGAGCGACATCTTTGGACCGTAGGCGAGGAAATCCTCGAGTTCGGTCACGCCATACACGCCCGCCCGGGCAGGAAAGAGATCGAACAGGTACTCGCGCGTGCCGAGCGCCTTGATCTGCCACTCGCGCGAGAAATACATGTCGACCGGACCCGCCCAGTAGGTTACCGCACGCAGCCTGTCCTTCTCCAGAAACGCCATTCGCGCTGCCCAGTACCCGCCCCAGGACACGCCCTGAAAACCAATGCGCTTCGGATCGATGTCCTTGCGCGTGAGCAGGTAGTCGATCAGGCGTGAATAGATTCGGCCCGAATCGGGATCGATCTTGATCGGCGACTCCCCGGTTCCCGGCATGTCGAGCGCAAGGTAGCCCAGGCCCGCCGCCTGGTAGATCGGTCCGTACTGCTCGACCACGAACTCCTTGTAGCTGTCCAGGCCACCCACGCTCATCACCACAGGCGCGGGACGCACACCCGCTGGCAACTGCAGGTATCCGGTGATCTCCTTGCCCTCGAACGGCATGCGGATCACCTCGATCTTCGGCTGCGCGAGCGCGGCATAGGCGCGAAAGGCCTCGATCGCGCGACCGTGCGCTTCCTTCTTGCCCGGACTATTCTGCGTCGGCCACGCACCGAAACCGAAATAGCGCCAGGCGGCGAGGTAGGCTTCGCGCGCCTTTTCGCGCGCATGCCGGTCCTTCTTCTTCTCGTGCGCCCGGCCTTCGTTGAGATATTTCTCGCCCGTCATTGACCAGGATCGCGCCCACTCGTCACGGTCGAGCGAATTAATCCGTCCGAGGATCTCGGCGACATCCTTCGCGTCCATCCCGGTGAGCGGATACGCCTGCCGGTTCACGCGCTCCTGCACCGCCTCCTTGAGCTCCGGCCAGGTCCGGGCGGGTGCAATCTGCGCGATCGCGGACGCCGTCAACAACACTCCCGCAAACGCCAATGCCATCCTGCCCAGCCACAGTCGTGAAATACCGTTCGGAATCATTACCGCTCCTCCTTTAGGACGCCGCGACGGGTTGTCGCGTTCGGTAAGCGTGTTGCTATTCAAAGCCCTCGAGCGCAAACCACGGAAACACGCGATTGTGCGCCGCCGACACCTTCGCCACCTGCCCCGCGCGAAGATCCGCCGGCGTGCCGAAGAGATACACGCAACGGGTCCAGCCCGAGGCAGGTGTCTTCTCGCCGGGGTGGTTTTCGAAGCGGATGGTCGCGTCCATCTCGAGGCGAATCCACTGGATGAGGCCATGACAGCGGCCTGTCTTCGTCACCGGAATCCGCAACAGCCGGTCCTCCGGCGGAAACTCGCTGTTCTTTTCGAAATCGAAGCGGAACACCTCAACATCCCCGCTCATCAATTCGATGTCAAGGTCGTTGCGGCCGACGAACTGGCGCCGGGCGACGATGGAATTGAAATGGCGGAGGTCGAAACCGCAGACATCCTCGACCACCATGTTCTTCCCGATCGACTCCCCGCCGAACAGCGCGAGCATGATGCTTCCCACCGCCGGAATCACCCGGCAGTCCGGGGTCAGGAGCCGCCGGCGCGCATCCTCGATGCTCGGCAGCACCCGCTCGCCCACGAGTTCGCTGGAGAAGATTTCCGACACCAGGATATCGGCCTTCTGCGGCAGATCGGTGCCGACCTCAAGCTCGGTGGATTTTTGGGCGATCACCCTGATCCGGCCATCGAGCGCATTGTCCGCGATCACCCGGCGTGCCGCACCCGCGATGATCGGCTCCGCCTCGCAGGTGATGACGCTCTTCGCACCCGCACGCGCTGCCATCATCGAGAGCAAGCCCGAACCGGTGCCGATCTCGAACACGTTCGACTCCGGCGTGATCGCCGCACGCAGGGCGGCGTAGTACGCCTCGTTGCGCTCGGTGTCGTTCATCATCGGCACATGCCACAGGGGCACGAGCGTGCTCAGCGCCGAATTGAGCCCGTTGTAGGCGGCAAGCAACGAAGGATCGAGATCGATAGCCCGGCGATAGCAGTCCACCGCCTCGCCCAATTTGCCGCTCGCCTCGAGCGCCACGCCGAGGTTGTTGTGCGCCTGCGCGTAATCCGGCCGCAACGCGACCGTCCTTCGATAGCTCTCGACCGCCGCCTCGTTCTTTCCCTGCGCCTGCAGTGCGAGGCCGAGATTGAAGTAGGCGCCAGCATAGTCGGGCTTGAGCGCGATCGCGCTGCGAAAACTTTCAATCGCCTCCTCGAGCAGGCCCTGATCCTTGAGCGCAAGACCGAGATTGCTGTGCACCTCCGCCACGCCGGGCTTGTGCGAAAGCGCAGTACGGAAGCTCTGCACCGCCTCCTCGTAACGCCCCAGGTCGCTCAGCACATTACCTAGGTTGCTTTGCACCTCCGCCGCCGCGGGACGCAACGCAAGCGCGCTGCGATAGCTCGCCACCGCCTCTTCCATTCGGCCCTGTGCCTGCCGGACGTTGCCGATGTTGCCGTGCACCTCCGCGTAATCGGGCTTGAGCGCAAGCGCGTGGCCGTAACTCTCGATCGCTGCATCGAAGTTCCGCCGGGTCTGGTGCGTGAGTCCGAGATTGAAATGGGCGACCGGGTTGTCGTGCTTGATGCGCAGCGACTTCGTGATCAGTTGCACCGCTTCGTCGACTCGTCCCTGCTGCCGTGCGCTCAGGCCGAGCAGATGCAACGCCTCATGATGATCCGGCGATGCCTGAAGAATCTGGCGGTAGATCGCATCGGCGAGCGGCAGATTGCCCGACTGATGATGCGCGATCGCCGTCTGCAGGTTATGCGCGACGGACGCGCCCGCCTCCGCAGGCGCCGCGAACGCCCGGGCCGTGGACTGACCAGCGGCCTGACCGGACTCGATTGGCTGATGGCAATGCTTGTATTTTTTCCCGCTGCCGCAATGGCAGGGGTCGTTACGGCCGAGTTTCATCGTGCGGGGGCTTTTGTCGTCATTCAGCGCCAGAACTGCTTTGACGCGATCCGCGCGCCCTCGGCCATTGCCGCCATCTTTGCCCAGACCACGTCCGGGTCCACCGCCGCCTGGCCGACCCAGGTGCCGTAGCCGCAGTCGCTGCCGGCGATCACGTTCTCCCGGCCCACAAGTGTCGCGTAATTACCGATGCGCTGCGCGATCAGTTCCGGATGCTCGATGAAATTGGTCTTGGATTCGAGCACGCCAGGGATCAGCACCTTGCCCTCGGGCAGCTTCACCGTCTCGAACACCTTCCATTCGTGCGCATGCCGCGGATTTGCCGCTTCCAGCGAAATCGCCGCTGGTCGCGCACGGAACACCAAATCGACGATGTCGGACAGGGGCACATCGTAATGATGCGGTCCCTCGTAGTTGCCCCAGCACAGGTGCAGGCGCAGATTCTCCGGCGCTATGTTGGACAACGCGTGGTTCAGCACCTCGATATGCAGTTGCGCCTTCTTGCGGAACTCGGCCAGATTCAAGTCAGCGTACTGGATATGCCTGCCCATCCCCAGGTCGGGACAGTCGATCTGCAGCACGAAGCCTGCCTTCACCACCGCCTCGTACTCGTGGCGCATCGCATCGGCGATCGCGTACAGGTATGCCTCCTGCGAGGGGTAGTGGTCGTTGCGAAAGAACAGGCCCACCACCCCGGGGGAAGCCGCGCTCATGAATCCGCCCGCATGCTTGACCGTGGACAGCGCCGCCCCGAGGTTGTCCGCATCGGTAAGCGCGGCCTGCGCATCGCGTACCGTGATCGGCGCATCGCAGGCGGGCGTCTTGCGCCGCGAGCGACCCGGGTCGCCGAACACCTTTTTCGCGAGATTCGGAAAATCCACGAGATCCTGATACACAAAGGAATTGCTCGTCCCGCCGAAGCCGCCCAGCCGGTCCTTGATATATGTGGCGTAACTCGGCTTGGACAATTCGCCGTCGTTGATCAGGTCCACGCCGGCATCGGCCTGCTTTTTCACCACTTCGGCCACCGCCGAGCGGATTCGCGCGGCAAGCGCCGCCTTGTCAACAGGCACGCCCTCTTCCTTGGCGTACATCATGCGGATCAGGTCGTCCGGGCGCGGCAGACTGCCGGTGTGAGTGGTGAGAAAACGTTCGGTGCTCCGATTCATGAAAACTCCCTCTGGATTCGATTGGTGCCGGATTTTCCCGCCGCCCCGATTAGGCAGGGACATCCATCATGTTTCAGTACGGCCTTCCGTCCTTGTGCGTGAAGCGCCATTTGCCTTCATCGAGCACAGCCTTCAGGTCATCGTCGGGGTAGCTTCCCTCGTCGCCCGGCGTGCGATCGCCGACTTCGAGATAAACGACGTCCGCATCGCTTCGATTGATCAGGTGATGCCCGTT
>CANIEV010000050.1 GCA_947466535.1 Betaproteobacteria bacterium | reverse complement strand
GTCGGCCGATTTCGACCGATTGCGGCATGGCAAGGCTTCGAAAAAATGACAAGGCGAGGCACGAGCGGCACGCTGCCTTTTCGGGAGGAGTGAGGACATGAAAAAGCGGATTGCTGAGTCGACCGCGGCCTGCCTGGTGGCGCACGCGGTGCGGCGCATTGCGGCGGCATGGCTCGCATCCTTCTCACTGCTCATCGGCCTGTTCGTCGCCGGCCCGGCACTGGCTCAGCAGCAACAACCCGTCAAGGTGATCTCCAGGACCCTGGTGGCGAACTCTGCCTACCGCGAGTGCATGGCGGTGAGCGACCAGCAGACACTGCGTTACTGGTACCGCGGCGATGCACTGCTCGACTTCAAGCTGCAGAGTGCCGCCGAGGCGATCAGCACGCTCAAGACCGAGCGCCAGGCGCTCGGTTCCGGTTCGTTCTCGCCGAAGGCTTCCGGCGACTACTGCATGGTGTGGACCAACACCTCCAGGAAAGCGTTGTTGTTCCGCGTCGAGTTCGCGCGCCTGCCGCGCTGATATCCGTCCCGGCGTGTCCGGGATCTTTCATCGTTGTCCACCCGCGAGGCTTCCATGACCGCTACCTTGATTGCAGCATTGCTCGCCGCCTTCGTCGCACTACCCGCCGCGGCGCAACGCGCCCCGGGCGAGGAATCCACGCGCTACAACACGGTCGAACTCCAGGCCGAGTCCCAGCGCGAAGTTGCCAACGATCTGCTCACCGCGACGCTCTACACTGAGCTCAATGACATGGACGCAGCGAAGCTCGCCGCCCTGCTCAACACCCGTGCCAACGAGGCGCTTGCTGCGGCCAAGGAATACAAGACGGTGCGCACGCGCTCCGGCGGCAACCAGACCTTCCCGGTGTACGACCGCAATCAGCGGCTCACCGGATGGCGCGGCCGCGCCGAAATCCGCATCGAGAGCCGCGACTTCCAGGCGGCAAGCGCGCTCATCGGCCAGTTGCAGGCGAACATGCAGCTCGGCGGCGTGAACTTCGGCGTGTCGCCCGAGGCACGCAAGCGCGCGCAGGACGAGCTGATCACCGAGGCGATCGCTGCCTTCCGTGCGCGCGGAGACATCATCAAGTCGGCGCTGGGTGGCAGGAATTACAAGATTCGCCGCATTGCGATCAACACCGGCGGAGGCTTTCCCCAGCCAAGGCAGGCGTTCGCCGCGCGCGGCGTGAGCGCCGAGGCGGTGCCGGCACCGCAGCTCGAGGGCGGCGTCAGCCAGATCACGGTCAACGTCAGCGGCACGATCGAGGTCGAGTAGCGGATGGTCGTCACCCCGGGCCCGGATACGCGCTGAATGCAGCAACACTATTCAGGCCGCTTTGTCACAGCCACCGTGGCGATGACCTTCATCATCCAGGCCTTCACCTCGTTTGCGATGTCGGTGCCGGCGGTGATCGCGCCGGTGGCAGCCGCCGATCTCGGATTCGCCCCGGGCAGCGTCGGCGTGCTCGTGTCATCGGCCTATGTCGCGGCGATCCTGCTCGGTCTCGCGGGCGGTCCGCTGATCACGCGCTTCGGTCCGGTGCGCTTGTTCCAGTTTGCGGCGGTCTTCGTCGGCGTAGGCCTTGTCTGCGGCGGCGGCGCACACATCCTGCTCGCCTTCACCGGCGTCTTTCTGCTCGGCATTGCGCACGGCCTGATCAATCCCGCGAGTTCGCAGGTGCTCGCGCAGTCGGTGCCGGTCCCGATCCGCTCGATGGTGTTCTCGATCAAGCAGACCGGGGTGCCTGCGGGCACCGCCGTCTCTGGCGTGCTGCTGCCCTTTCTGCTGCTCTCGATGCACTGGCAGACCGCGCTGCTCCTGCTGTCCCTGGTGAGCCTGGTGTTCCTGCCGCTGATGCATCCGTTTCGCGCCGAGTTCGATCGCAAGCGCACGAAATCCGGCCCGAAGCTCACGCTCTCCAACATCGCCTCGCCGCTGCTCGAAGTGTGTGCGAATCCGCCGCTGCTGGAACTCGCGATCTGTTCTGCGATCTACTCCGGTGTGCAGCTGTGTCTGCTCACCTATCTGGTGAGCTATCTCAAGCTCGGGCTCGGTTACTCGCTGGTGCTCGCGGGCGCGGTGTACTCGGTGGCAAGCGTCACCGGCGTGTTCGGACGGATCCTCTGGGGCGCGGTTGCCGACCACCTGTTCAGCCCGCGCAAGGTGCTCGCGGGTCTGGGCATCGCGATGTCGCTCTGCGCCCTCGCCACGGCATCGTTCACACCGGACTGGCCGCTGCCACTGGTGTTCGTGGTGTGCGCGGTGTTCGCACTCACCGCCGCCGCATGGAACGGCGTGTACCTCGCCGAGGTGGTGCGTTTTGCGCCGCCCGAGAACGTCGGTCGCATCACCGGAGGCACCCAGGTGTTCACCTTCGGTGGCGCGATGGCGGGTCCGCCGATCTTCGGTGCGACGGTGGCCCTTAGCGGAGGCTATTCCTGGGGGTACGTGGTGTGCGCGGTGTTCCCGATGATCATGGGCCTTCGCCTCTTCCTCGCCAAGCCGGCGCCGGCGCGCACCCGATCCGGCACCGGGTGAGTCGTAGTTGAGCACGCCGCCGCGCGATGCCGTGCTCCTCTTGCACGGGCTCTGGATGAACCGGTTCGTGATGGGCTGGCTTGCGCATGCGCTCGATGCGGCGGGCTTTCGCACTGACACCGTCGACTACCGCGGCACGCGCGAGGGCATGGAGGCGCATGTGCGCCTGCTCGACGAGGCGGTGGCGGCAACGCGGGCCGATCGCATCCATCTTGTCGGTCACAGCATGGGCGGGGTGATCGTGATGCGTTATCTCGCGCAGTCGACGGACCTGCGCATCGGTCGCGCGGTGCTGCTCGGCTCGCCGGTACGCGGATCGCAGGCGGCGCGCGATTTCGAAGGCCATGCGCTCGGGCGCATGCTGCTCGGCGCCTCGGTGGAACTCTGGCGCTCGCCCTTCGAGCCGCGCGTGCCGCCGGGTCGCGAGGTGGGTTCTATCGCCGGCTCCACCGCCTTCGGTCTGGGCCCCCTGTTTGTCACGCTGCCGGGGGAGAACGACGGCGTGGTCACGGTGGAGGAGACGCGGCTCGAGGGGCTGCGCGATCACATCGTGCTGCCGGTAAGCCACACCGGCATGCTGATGTCCGACCCGGTTGCCTCGCAGGCCGCGGCGTTCCTCAGGCGCGGAGCGTTCGACAATTGAGCCTCACGCGCCGAATCGCTGCCGGGGTCGCGGTCTTCGCGGCATTCGCCTGCGGCGGCTGCTCCACCGTCGAGTACTACGCGCAGGCGGTGACCGGCCATTTCGACATGATCCGCCGCGCCGAGCCGATCACGGACACGATCGCGCGCGAGTCCACGCCCGCGGGGCTCCGCGAGCGGCTCGCGCTGGTGCAGCGCATGCGCGACTACGCCAGCCGCGAACTCGCGCTTCCCGACAATGGCAGCTACCGCAAGTACGCCGATCTCGGCCGGCCCTTCGTGGTCTGGAACGTATTCGCGGCGCCGGAGTTTTCCGTCTCGCCGCGGCGCTCGTGTTTTCCGGTGGCGGGCTGTGTGAGCTACCAGGGCTTCTACGCCGAGGCGGATGCGCGGGCGCATGCGGATGCGCTGCACGCGCAGGGCTTCGATGTGTACGTCGGCGGCGTGCCCGCCTACTCCACGCTCGGCTGGTTCGACGACCCGGTGCTCAACACCTTCGTCTTCTATCCCGAGCCGGAACTCGCGCGCCTGATCTTCCATGAACTCGCGCACCAGGTGGCCTACGCAAGCGGCGACACGGTGTTCAACGAGTCCTTCGCGGTGGCGGTGGAGCGCGAGGGACTGCGACGCTGGTTGTCACAAAACGGCACGCAGGCGCAGCGCGAGGCCTGGGCCGCCTCGCAGACGCGGCGCGCGCGCTTCATTGCGCTCGTGCTGGAATACCGCGACCGGCTGGCCCGCCTGTACGCCGGATCGGGCACCGCAGGGGACCGCCGCGGAGGCAAGGAAAAACTGTTCGACGCGATGTTCGCCGACTACGAGCGCATCAAGCGCGAGGAGTGGGGCGGCTTTGCCGGCTACGACCGCTTTTTCGCGCAGGGCGCGAACAACGCGCTTCTCGCTTCGATTTCGGCCTACAACGAACTCGTGCCCGCGTTCGAAGAGTTGCTCGCGCAAAAGCGCGGCGATCTTGCCGCGTTCTACGCCGAGGTCAAGGTGCTCGCCGCCGCGTCGCGCGAAGAGCGCAACGCGCGGCTTCGCGCCGGGAGCCGCCTCCCGGCGAAAAAGGAATGATTGTCACCCGGTTCAATTGCCAAATTTGGCAATCAATTTCACCTCTTTCACTCACCGGTGCTTGATCTGAAAATAGCAAAGTGCGCAATTGCTCCGGAAGACCCGGGCCGGCTCAGGTAAGCGGCTTCATGATCCACTTCTGGTAGGCGGGGCGCTCGCACAGCCGCTTGTACCAGGCCTCCACGTTCGGCAACGACGGGCGCGCGATGTCCAGCGCGAAGAACCGGTAGGTGTTGATGCCCACCGGGATGTCGCCGATCGAGAACGCATCGCCCGCGACGTACTTCCTGCCCTGCAGGCCCTGTTCGAGCGCACCCATGACATCGCCCAGCGCCTTCACGTCGGCGGCGAGCTTGGTCGCGTCACGCTTCTCGGCGGGGGTGCGGATCAGCGTCCAGAACACCGGCACGATCACACCGCCCAGGGTCGAGGTCGCCCAGTCCATCCAGCGGTCGGCGTCGGCACGCACCTTCAGGTCGGCAGGGTAGAGCGCGTTGGGCGCGTGCTTGGCGGCGAGATAGCGCACGATCGCGTTCGACTCCCAGAGGACGAAGCCCTCGTCGTCGATCGTCGGCACGCGACCGTTCGGGTTCATCGTGCGGTAGGCGGGTTCGTTCACCACGCCGAACTGCATGCCGGCTTCGGTGCGCTCGTAGGGAATGTTGAGTTCCTCGCACAGCCAGAGTACTTTCTGCACGTTGGATGAGTTGACCCGGCCCCAGAGTTTCAGCATGTCGTCCTCCTGTTGTGTCGAGCGCGGAGTGTATCGCGGACAACGTGACAAAGTGCCGCTTTCCCCCGCGCTACGTCAACCGCGGCCGCAGCGGATCGTTGATATCCGGACGCAGTTAAGAGGCATGTCGAGCGCTTTTTCTCCGGTGATGGGCCGAGAGGCCCCGGAACAGTCCCTGGCGCACTCGTTGAAAAAATAACAACCACGTTGACTGGGGGCGGTCCATGGCTTTCCGGAATGCATTCGCATCCGCTGCGTTCGGCTTTTTTCTTGCGTGTCCGGGTGTTGCGCCACTTCACGCGGCGGAACCCGCAGCCCTGACGCAGGCGGTGCTCGCCGGCGATGCGGCGCAGGTGCGCGCAGCGCTCGCCGCGGGCGGCTCGCCCGGTACGGTGGATCCGGAGGTGGGTCACAGCGCGCTCTATCTCGCGGTAGCCGAAGGTGGCCCGCGCGATGCGGCCATTCTCGACCTGCTGCTTGCGCGCAAGCCCGACCTTGACGCGGAGGACGCACAAAGCAAGACCACTCCGCTGACTGCCGCGATGGTGGTGACGCAGCAGGGACCGTTCGCATCGATCGAGCGCAGCAAGGCGACGGTTCTGGTCGAGCGGTTGCTCAAGGCAGGCGCGAGCGCGACCCGGGCCACCAGCGGTGGAGATACGCCTTTGCTGGTCGCAGTGGGTGCAAACAACCTCGAGGTGGTGAAGCTGCTGCTCGCGCGCGGTGCCAATCCGTCCCTGAGAACCGGCGGCAAGGCAAGCGTTCTGCAATTGGCAAACGCGTCGGGGCGATCGAAGGAGATGCTGGATGCGCTTCGCGCCGCCGCGCCGCCGGTGGTGGCCGCGCGCGGTGCAGGTGCCGATGCGCCATCACCGGAGGATGCGGAAACCGCACCGGTGCCGGAGAAGTCGTCGATATCGGGCTGGTTCATCGGCGGGGCGGCGATTGCCGCCGCGGGCGTGATAGCCGCTCTGGTGGCCAACCAGAAGAGAAAGAACGCAGCAAACCAGACGCAGCAGCAGGCAGCGGCGCCGCAGCCGATTCCGCAACCGCAACCCGTGCCGCAGCCGATACCTCAACCGACACCGCAGCCGATACCTCAACCGACGCCGCAACCGGTGCCGCAACCGACGCCGCAACCGATACCTCAACCGGTGCCGCAACCGGTGCCGCAACCGCAGCCCATTCCGGCACCGGTGGGCGGGCCGGTGCCGCAGTTCGTACCGGCGACGATGTCGTCGGTGCCGCAGTTGCAGATCGTGGGGGCGTCGTTCTTCCCGCCGGTGCCACAGTTCGGCCAGCCGTACGCCGTGCGCATCAGCCTGAAGAACACCAGCGGAACCATCTTCGACGGATCCGACTGGAGGATCACCAGCAACGCGCGTAATCGTCAGATCGGGCCGAACATTCGGATCAGCGTCGGGGCGTTCCAGCAGGTGGAGTTCGAGTCCCCGGGCTTTCTGTTCGATGGGCGAGATTCCAGGCTGACCATCACGTCCGCCGGCCAAGTGAGTGATAGCCGCATGGTCCCTGGCGTTAGCTACGCTGCGCAAATATCGCAGGGGACATTGACCCTGCCGCCGCCGTCCGGGCCGGTGCCGCCGGCGCAACCGCCCGGGGATCCCACCGTGCGTCTGAAAGTCACAGGCGTGAAACTCGTGCCGCAATCGGGACAGGCGCAGGACCTCGTCGGCAGCCGCTACGACAGTTCTTTTCGGCTGGTTAATTACAATACGCCTGCCGTGTTTCCTCCGGGGACGGCCGGGCAGACCTTCGTTCTGAGCACCGTGCTTCGCAACGAGTCGACGTTGGTCCTCGGCGCCGCGCTCTGGGGCGTTCTCGACGGTGATCGCCTGCTGTACGCGGAGCGATTGAACATAGGCCCCTCGGGCGCGGTCACGGTGAATTCGGCGCCGCTTCTGTACGACGGCAACCCGAAGACGCTGACGGTGTTTGCCACCGGTGCCGGCGTCGCAGGCGAAGTCAACGGAGCAAGCGTGCGTACGGCGCCGGACATCCTGCTGCAGCCGGTACGATTCCAGGAGTCGCTCCCGCGCGGGCCGTTGCAGCCCAATGACAGACCGGTGTTCACCCAGACGGTGGATGCCTGCCTGCAGGTGAGCGCGCAGTCCTCCGATGCCTGTCCCGCCCCTTGGTACTTCGGCGTGCAGGTGGCCAACAAGTGCAATGACCGTCGCCTGATCGAAACCTGTTCGCTGCGCGACGGTTGGGGCCAGTGCATCACCACGCTTGTGCAGGCGGGTGGCGTGGTCAACACGCCGTCCTGCGGTCAGCCCGGGGCCAGCGGTTACCGTATCCGCAGTGCCGAGCCGGCGCTTCAGAACGGCGTGGTGGTTTACGCGTTACCGCCAATGCTCTACGGCCCCTCGATGCAATCGCGTCCCGGCTGGCCGCGCTGAGCGGTCGCGCTGACTAAGGCGTCTCGACCCGGATGCCGCGCGCGCTGATCAGCGTCCTCCAGAACCGCAGTTCCGACTGGATGAACTCCCGCGCCGCCTCGCCCGACAGGCCGAGCGGATCGGCGCCGAGATTCCTGAGCGCGCCCTGAACCTCGGGGTGCGCGAGCGCCTTCGCCGTCTCGCGCGCGAGAATCGATACGGATTCAGCGGGCGCGCCTGCCGGCGTGAAAAGCCCCTGCCATGACGACAGGTCCATGCCGGGCAGTCCCTGCTCGGCGAGCGTGGGCAGGTCGGGCGCGGCGGGGGAGCGCTTTCGCGTCGTGACGCCGATTGCGCGCAGACGTCCGCCGCGTACCTGCGGCAGGGCGCTCGAGATGTTGTCGAAGTTCATGTCTACCACGCCCTTGATAACGTCCGCGAGCGCCGGGCCGCTGCCCTTGTAGGGCACATGCGTGAGCAACACGCCGGCATCGCGCATGAACACTTCGGCCGACAGGTGTTGCGTCGTGCCGTGGCCGGAGGAGGCGAAGGTGAGCGCGCCCGGTCTGGCACGCGCGAGCGCGATCAGGTCAGCGAACGTCGTCACCGGCAGCTTCGTGCTGACCACCAGCAGGTTGGGCATCTGCACGAGTATCGAGATCGCCGCGAAGTCGGTGAGCGTGTCGTAGGGCGGAGGTGAGTGCAGCACCGGCACG
The DNA here is from genome assembly GCA_947466535.1 of Betaproteobacteria bacterium. Taxonomy (GTDB): domain Bacteria; phylum Pseudomonadota; class Gammaproteobacteria; order Burkholderiales; family SG8-39; genus CAMBSA01. The sequence continues at coordinate 18,046 of CANIEV010000050.1, read as the reverse complement.
ATGCCGTGGGTGGTGGCGCTGCCGCCCACGAGCGTGTGTCCGTCGGGTGCGGCGCGCGCGGCAGCGCGCGAACCGGTGACGCCGCTCGCGCCGGGGATGTTCTCGATGATCACCGGCTGACCGAGCGACTCGGACAGGCGCGGCGCGAGCAGCCGCGCCATGATGTCGTTGGTGCCGCCCGGCGCGAAGGGGACGATGTAGCGCAGCGGCTTCGACGGAAACGGCGCACCCGTTTGCGCCGCCGCCGGGTGGGCGAGCAGCAGGGTGCACAGCATTGTCGATGCGACAACTCGCGCGGCCGTGACTGTCGGGTTCACGGTCCGCTCATTTCGGTCCTGCATCACGGCCCTACCACCCATTGGTAACCCGGCGCGGGGACAAGGTCGCTCATCGTCCGGCCCTGTTTTTTCCGTTCGATCACATCCAGCACCGTCGTCACCGCGCCCCGCAGCATCGGCGGGATCACGCGCGCCTTCACCGGATCATCGTAGGAAAGCCCCGGCCCTTTCTGGATCTCGGTGAGCCAGGGCGTAATCGTGTCATCGAGGATCACGTCCGCGCCGAGCAGGCCGAAAAAATGTCCCGAGGGCGGCGTCCTGCGAAGCTCGGACTCGCCGGCGCGCACCACGTAGGCGAGCATGTCCCGCAACCGCGGCAGCAGCGTGCCGGGGACAAAATCCGGCGCGGCGGATTTTTCCCGAACGAGGTAGTCCTGCAGTCGCGGGAAATCCCATTTCAGTTCGGAGTCGGCGGTCACACCGCCGTGCTTTTTCTGCTGGTAGGTGTTGGTGATGTGGATGAGCGGGTCATCGTAGTCATCGGGCCTGTAGTCGCGCGTCGTCAGTCGCGCGGTGCCCTCGTGGTACATCAGCACCAGCAGCGGATCGAGGCAGGCGATCAGCCAGTAGATACGCAGTTCCGACTTCCGGCCGTTGAGCAGCAGCACGTTGCGGATGTAGCGCTGCGCGATGTAGTCGGCGGGCCGGCCCTCGTGCATGAATTGCACCGGCTTGCCTGCGGCGAGCGCCTCGCGCAGCCAGTCGAGCTGCCAGCCGATGCGGATGCCGATGCCGCGCGAGAGCGTCGCGGGTTTGAGTATCCAGACGTTGTCCGGGTGGTCCTGCGGCGGAAGCTGCGCGATGAACGCCGCCCGCTCCAAAGCGTCGCCCAGCCGGAAGCTCGGCTGATAGAAGTCGCGGTGCGAGAAGGCTGCGCCGGGTTGCGCGTCGCCCATGGCATGCAGGCAGGCGGTGAGGTTATCCTTCCGGGTGAGCACGCCCTCGCCCGGCAGGTGGTTGATCGCCTGGTGCTCGCGCAGGCGGGTGTACCAGGGGTGGAAGCGGGTGCGCATCCAGATGAGATCGGCCTCGTCCGGCGTGGCTGCCTGCGGCAGGCCGAGTCCGGCGAGGATTCCGCCCGCCGCGGCCGATACCCGGTCGACGAACAGCCGCGGTTGCGCGGGCTGCTGCGGTTCGTGGCGGGCGATCCCGGCGCGGGGGTCGATGCGAATCGTCGGCATGCAGGCATTATTTCATTGACTGATCCAACAGGAGAGGTAGCGTGGCTCAAGTGCCCGCGTTTTCGGGACCGGATGACAATTCCCGGCTAAAATGCCCGCATTCCCTTCGGAACCGCTTTCGGAAACAGCCCAGTACACGCATGCAATGTGACAACAAGAGCCGTGCAACGGCCCGGTGGATGTCCTTCCGGAACCTCATCTCTGTGCTGCTGGCGATCCTCGCCGCGGTCGCTTCTCCCTCCGCAGTCTCGCAGCTCCGCTCCGATTTCGACCTTGGCGCGCAATGGCGCGTGAACTCGACCGCACGCCTGATGGCGGGCATGCCGCCGATGCATCCGGCACACATCGAATCTGCACAGACCGACGCATGGAAGGAACACGCCGCCGCGATGCAGGCCGCCTGGGGCAAGGTGATGGACGGCCGCGTGGCCGCCATGAGCTCATGGCGCGATGCGGCAATCTCGGCCACCTGCCCGGTCAACAAGACTCTTCTCTATCCGTTCAGCGGGCCGGACTTTTTCAACGCGTGGTGGCTGTTCCCCGACTGCGACACCTTCGTGATGTTCGGCCTGGAGCACATCGGCGAGGTGCCCGATGTCGAGGCGATGAACGAACGCCAGTTGAAGGGCATGATCGCTGATGTGCGTACCGCCACCGGTGACCTGTTCGATCGCAACTACTTCATCACCGAGAACATGGCGCGGCAGCTGCGCACCGCGAACCTGCGCGGCGTCGTGCCGCTGGTGATGATCTCGATGGCGCTCGCCGGCGTGGACATCCTGCGCCTGCGTCCGCTCGATATCGTCACCGGACCGCGTCCCGCGTCCGCGGGGCGGTCACTGCGCCAACTGAAGGGCGTCACCATCGAATTCCGTGCCCCCGGCGGCACCGGCATCAAGCGGCTGCATTATTTTTCGGTGGATGCGACCGACAGCGGGCTGTCGCGTTATCCGGAGTTTGTCGAATTCGTGCGCAAGCTCGGACCGACCACCACCTTCATCAAGTCCGCGTCCTACCTGCTGCACGGGCGCGAATTCACACAGATTCGCAGCGCCCTGCTCGAAGTGAGCGGCTTCCTGGTGCAGGACGATTCCGGCCTGCCCTATGAGATGCTTGCCTCGCGCGGTTGGCAGGTGCGCCTGCACGGCAAGTACGACGTGCCGATCCCGCCCTTCCAGCGCGCCTACCAGACCGCCCTGTACCGCGCCTACGGCGAGCAAAAACCCGAGCCGCTGCCTTTCACCTTCGGATACCAGTTCCATGACTACCGCGACGAGCGGTCGAATGTCATGGTCGGCTTGGGCCCCTCGCCCGAAAAGCGCGCCGCGATCGAGGAGAACCTCGGCAAGCGGGTCGCGATGCGCGCGATCAGCAGGATCAGCCGCTAGCATGTGCCCGGCGGTCGACAAGGCCGCCGTGATATCCCCTGTCGCGTTTTCGGGGACGCTCGCCGTTGCGCTGCTTGCGGTCTGCGTGCTCTCGCCCGCACACTCGCAGAGTTCCAACCCGTCGTCTCCGACCGATCCCGCCGATAACGTGAGCGCCGCGAACGTCACCCTGCGCAGTACCGGATTCACCACCTCCGACGGCGTTCGCCTGAATGTGATCGAGGCCGGGCCGGAGTCGGGCGACGGCCCGGTGATCGCCTTCGTTCCGGGCTGGTCGATGCCGGCCTCGATCTGGCAGGCGCAGCTTCTCGAGTTCGGTGCACGGCATCGCGTCGCCGCACTCGATCCGCGCGGCCAGGGCGAGTCCGACGTGCCTGAACACGGCTATTCGATCGACCGCCGCGCTGAGGACCTTCGCGAATTCATCGCGCGCTATCCGAAGGTGCTGCTGGTTGCCTGGTCGCTCGGTGCACTCGAGGCGCTGCATTACCTGCACCTTCACGGCGACAAAGCGATTGCGGGCCTTGTGATCGTCGACAGTTCGGTGGGCGAGGAACCGGCGCCACCCAAGCCGGTGAGCGGCAAGGGCTTCGTGGCCGAATTGCGGCGCGACCGCACGCAGGCGGTTGAAGGATTCGTGCAGGCGATATTCCTCAAACCGCAAGCTCGCGAACGCATCGAGGCGCTGCGCGATGCGGCGCTGCGCATGCCGCTGGAAGGGTCGATATCGCTGTTTCCGTCCAAACTCCCGCGCACCCACTGGCGCAACGCGACGCACGGGTTTTTCAAGCCGCTGCTCTACGTGGTGACGAAGCAGTTCGCCGGGCAGGGGACCAATCTTCGCAAGAACCGGCGCGGCACGAAGGTGGTCTTGTTTCGTGACGCGGGGCACGCGCTGTTCGTCGATGATGCGCCGCGCTTCAATCGCCTGCTCGACGAGTTTGTCTCCGGCGTTCCCGGCTTCCGGCGCTGACGCCGACGTTCATTACCCACTGCCATGTATCTGCCGCCACTGTTCGAAGAAACGCGCATCGAGGTGCTCGCCGTTTTGATTCACGAGCATCCGCTGGCGACGCTGGTCACGCAGAACGACGCGGGGCTGGTGGCGAACCACATCCCGATGGAATTCGATCCCGCGCCCGCGCCCTTCGGTGTGCTGCGCGCCCATGTCGCCCGCGCCAATCCGGTGTGGCGCGAAACGCAGGCGGGGTCGGAGGTGCTGGTCATATTCCAGGGGCCGTCCACTTATGTCACGCCCTCCTGGTACGAGACCAAGAAGGAAACCGGCAAGGTCGTGCCGACCTGGAACTACGTGGTGGTGCATGCGCGGGGGCAGCTTGTCGTGCGCGATGATCCGCTCTGGCTGCGCGCGTTTCTGGAGAAGCTGACCGATCGTCACGAATCGGGCCGCGCCGTGCCGTGGAAGGTGGGCGATGCGCCGGAAGATTTCATTCAGTCGCAACTGCGTGCGATCGTCGGCATCGAAATCCCGCTCACCGCCCTCACCGGCAAATGGAAGATGAGCCAGAACCGACCGCCTGCGGATCGGGCGGGCGTGATCCGCGGCTTGCGGGAACGCGGCGGGCCGTCGGATGCACAGATCGCGGACGGGGTACGCCGGAGCGGCAGGGATTGAGCATCCGCGCACCACTGATCGGCTTCGCGGGCCGCTGAACCCGGAGGCGCGCCCCCGGGGAAGGGCTTTACGGGAGGCGTAACGCCGCGTCGGACTCGGCCCGGGCCGCTCGTGCCCGGCCGTACGTGAGCTCGTACATGTGAGCGATGTGCTCGCCCGCGGTGCACGGTGGGTACTTCACGGGACGCTCGGGTGAGTGGCAGCTGGGCAGGCATTCGACCCGGGTGTAATAGTCCGGGTTGAAAAAATGCGCCACGGAATGGCGGGTGCGGCCCGATACGTTGTTGAGCACGCGGTGCATGTTGGAGATATAGATGTCGTTGGTCCAGCGCGGCATCATGTCACCGAGATTCACCACCAGGGTGCCCTGGACCGGGCTCGCGCGCAACCATTCGCCCGCGCAGTTGCGCACCTCCAGCCCGCCCGAGTCGTCCTGCAGAAGCAGGGTCACGCCGGCGAAGTCGGTGTGCGCGCCGGCACCGAGCTGGTTGGCCTTTGCGGCCGAGGGATGTGGCGGGTAGCGCAGCATGCGCAGGATATTGTTGTTGGGTTTTGCCGTGATCGGGTCGAACCAGTGCTCATCGACTTCGAGTGACAACGCGAGCATGCGCATCACATGCCGGCTGAGTTCGCCCATCGCGGCGAAATACGCCTCGGTGTGTTCGCGAAAGTCGGGCAGGTCGGGCCACTGGTTGGGTCCGCAATTGGGCAGGCCTGCCTTCACATAGGGATGGTCCGCCTGCATGTCCACCCCGACGTAGAAGCTCTCCTTGAGATCGGGCGGGGTATCCGAGTCGAGCGCCTGGGCGCCGATTCCCGCGTAGCCCATGTAGGCCTTGGAGTGCGCCACCGACACCGCCTCGAGCTGCTCCCGTGGCAGCGAGAACACGCGCTGTGCCCATTCGAGTTGCCCGGCGAGCATTGCATCGGACACACCGTGGTTGCCCAGGTAGAAGAAGCCGACGTTCACGCACGCATCACGCAGCGCCGCGGCGAGCTTCGCGCGTTCGCGGGGGTTCGCGGAGTACGCTGGCGAAAAATCGATCAGCGGGATTTCTTTCAGTGGCCTGGGCGGCTGGTAGGGGATCATTGGTGCATCCTGAGCAATCGATCAAGGATCTGCCACGGCACGACGGTGCGGATAGGGTGCCAATGCTACCGCGGCGTGCGGGTTTTTGCGCAGCGCGCACCGCCGTGGTGCGAAGGGACGTCGGGTGGTGAGCATTCCTGACCGAGGGGGCTGCGCCAGGGGCGGGGCCTGTCCTTGGGCATGTTTTTTGCGAAAACGAGGGCTGTTGCTTGTCCCCGACACCCCTTCCGGAGGTATGAACGATGTCCACCCGACTCGAGAAGTCCCTGAGGACCGCCGCGGCCGCGGTAGTAGTGAACGCCATTGTGCTCGGCCTCGCGGCGCAGGCGTACGCCCAGGCCAAACCCGCGACCAAGCTCACCATGCGTCTGGACTGGAAACCGGGCGGGCAGTACTCGCCCTTCTACTACGGCAAGGAAAAGGGCTACTACACGGAGGAAGGCGTCGACCTCACGATCGTTCCCGGCTCGGGCAGTTCCGACTCGGTAAAGCAGGCCGGTTCGCGTGCGGTCGACATCGCGCTTCTGGATGCGATGGTCCTGGTGCAGGCGGCCGAGCAGCGGGTGCCGGTGAAATCGGTGGGCGCGTATTATCAGCGTACGCCGATCACCCTGATCAGTCCGAAGACCAAGCCGATCACCGAGGTGAAGCAGTTGCTCGGCGATGTGAAGATCGGCGCGCCCAAGGGCAGCGCCGTGGTGCAGGGACTCTCGGCGATGCTGTTTGCCAACAACATCAAGATGGAGCAGATCAGGATGGTCGACATCGGTTTTGGCGTGCAGCCGCTGCTCGTAAAACAGGTCGATGCGATCATGGCCTACACCAACGTGCAGCCGATCCAGGCCGAGGGCGCCGGCATGCCTGTGAACGAACTCTTCGTCGCCGACTTCGGCGTCAATGCCTACGGCACGATCATCGTCGCGAACGACGAATTCATCGCAAAACAGCCGGCGGCGATCGCGGGCTTCCTGCGCGCCACCCGCAAGGCTGTGCAGGAGATCGCAGGCGACCGCAAGGGCGCGGCGCAGTCGGTGGCCAACGCGGTGTCCGAGATCGATGTCGCGCATGAACTCAAGGTGCTCGACCGTACCCTGCCGCTGTGGGGGGTGAAGGCGGGCGACTGGTCGGGCTTCGGCAGCCAGACCGAGCAGCGCTGGCTGCAGACGATAGAAACCGCGCGTCGCGTCGCACTGGTCGAGAAGGTGCCCGCGGCGAAGGATGTGTTCAACGGCAGCTTCATCAAGTAGGAACGAATAAAACATGCTGATCCGCAACGCACTCGTCATCGCCCGGCCGGCCACCGACAAGCCGTTTTTCGGCTGGGTGCGCGTTCGCGGCAACCGCATAGCCGCACTCGGCGAAGGCGAGCCTCCGGCGGAAGTCAGCGCAGATGCAACGCGCGTCATCGACGCGAAGGGACGCATCCTGATCCCGGGCCTGGTCAATGCGCACGCGCATTCGCACAGCAGCCTCACCCGCGGCAGCGCGGAAGGCATGACGCTCGAACCCTGGCTCAAGGCGGTGATCCGCGAGCAGTCGCAGCTCACGCCCGAGCAGGCGCGGGTGAGTGCGTATGCGACCTATGCGGAGATGCTGCTCTCGGGCACCACCGCGGTGATGGACATGTGCGTCATCCCGGAGGTGGCGCGAGAGGTGGCGGAAGCGATCGGCATCCGTGCGGTGATCGCGCCCTACGTGGCAGACACCATGAGTTTTGCGCCGACGCTCGACCGGGTGGAAGCGATGCTCGCCTCCACCGCGCGCGGTGCGCGCGTGCGGACCTGGGTCGGCATGCATGACCTGGAGAGCGCGAGCGATGCGCTGCTGCAGGAAGGCGCGGCGCTTGCGCGCGAGCACGGCGTCGGGCTGCATTTGCACTGCTCGGAATCGAAGTTCTGGACCGAAAAAACCCGAGCCCGCACCGGCCGCTCGCCGGTGGAACAGTTGGAACACCTAGGCGTGCTGTTCGAGGGCACCCACCTCGCGCACTGCGTCTGGGTGAATGACGCCGACCAGCGCCTGATGGCCTCGCGCGGTGCGAGCGCGGCGCATTGTCCGCATGCGAACCTCAAGCTCGGCTCGGGCATCTCGCCGGTGGTGGCGATGCGCAAGGCCGGCGTGCTCGTGGCGCTTGCGACCGACGGCTCCAAGGCCAACAACCGCCTGGACATGTTCGACGTGATGAAATTCGCCTCGCTGCTTGCCAAGGGCGTCGCGCACGACCCCACGCTGCTGCAGCCGGGTGAAGTGCTCGCCATGGCGACCGCCACCGGTGCCTCGGTGCTCGGCATCGCGGCGGGGGAGATCGTGCCGGGGAGTCTTGCGGACCTGAGCCTGATCGCGGTGGATCGTTTCCACCTGCAGCCGGCAGTGCCGGAGACGGTGGTCACCAACCTCGTGCACGCGGCGCGCGGCTCGGATGTCGACACGGTGATTGTCGATGGCCGGGTCGTGGTCGAGAACGGCAGGCTGACGCTGGTGGATCAGGACGAGATCCTCGCCCGGCATTCGGCGGTCGGGCGGGAACTGCTCAAGCTCGGGAAGTAACTTCTGTTACTACCGGAGAGCGGGAGCCCTCCGGTTCGTCGTACTTACGCCTTCGCGGCGACCGCTTCCACTTCCACAAGCCATGCCGGGTTGGCGAGCGCGAGCACGATTGCGCTGGTCGAGGCCGGGCGGTGACCGTTGAGGAACTTGCCGCGCACTGCGCCGTACTTCGCGAAATCATCGGGCTTGACGAGGTAGGAATTGATCTTGATCAGGTTCTCTATGCTCATGCCGGCGTCGGCGAGAATCGCCGAGATGTTCTGCCACACCACCTCGCTCTGCTCTTCGATGCCGGTTGCGTTCGTGCCGTCGGGCCGCTGGCCGACCTGGCCCGAGATATAGAGGATTCGCGCGCCGGCGGGAATTTCCACGCTCTGGTGGTAGGAGGCGCCGGGGGTGGCGACGGTTTTCGGGTCGTAGAATTTCATGTGCGTTCCTTCGTGTGTTTGGGGTCGTGTCGGGGGGCGTATTTTACTTCGGTCCCCGCCTTTAACTACGCCGCCGCACGCACCGGGCCGTCGAGCTCGGGGATGTGCGGAATCGGCACGCCGTAGGGGCCGACTTCCTCGCGCACCTTGTCGAGAGCCTTTTTCAGGATGCCGATCTCCTCGTCGGGGTGCGTCGCGCCCAGGCCGTAATCCGAGGCGAGCGCGCGGTTGCGGCCGGCGCGCTTGCGCTCCTCGTCGGGCAGGTTCACCACCGCGTACACGCCGTTCAACAGCGAGCCGCGAAGTTTCTTGGAGACCTTGTTGCCGAGCAACACCTTCTCTTCCTTGGGCAGCGATTCGAAAAACCGCCGCATGATGATCCGGCCGAACTGCACATGCCGCGCCTCGTCGCGCAGCACCAGCTTGCAGGCTTCCTTGATCGAATCGAAGCGCGCGTTTTCGTAGCGCGCGGTGAGCAGCTCGCCCGAGAGTTGCTCGAACAGGGTGTTCACCGCGAGGCCTGCAAAGAAGGACATCGCCTTCTCGTCGCGCTCGTCGTGGAACTTCGGGATGATCATCTGGAAGTAATCCGCGCGTGGCGTCGGCTCGTAGTCGGCGACCTTGCCCTTGGAATTCATGCCGATGGCCTTGGCGATGCGGAAAGACACCTCGTGGTGGCGCAATTCTTCGGAGATGAAGTTGGTGATCTGCTGCTTGATCTCGAAGGGCTGGTGGGTGGTGATCGCATCGCGCAGCCGCTCCGCGCCGTAGGGCGTGGCGCCGTGTTCCATCCAGGCGCGCAGCGACCACCACTCGGCGCCGGCCTTGCGCACTTCGTCGGGGATGTCGGCGCGGATCACGTCCGAGAAGTCGATCGCCGCCGGGTCCCAGGCGAGTTCACGCGCCTGGGTGCACAGGCGCCAGACCTCCGGGTACTCCATGTCCGCGACAATCGGGTACGGGTTCGGGTTCTGGACGATTTCTTCGAGCATCGAGGGTTGCATGATGAGCTCCTTGGTGAAGACGACGGATTGCGGGATCAGGTGGGATGCATGCCCGAGCGGAGGATTTCCTCGATCGAGCGGGTTTTTTCAATCAGCATCGGCAGGATCTTGCGTTTCAGCTCGGTCTCGCTGTAGTCGTGAAAGGCAAGGCTGATGTTGGTGGCGGCGATCAGCCGTCCGTCTGCATCGTGAAGCGGCGCGGCGAGGCCGCGTATGCCTTCCTCGACCTCATCGGCGATCGCGCACCAGCCCTCGCGCCCGGCCTCGAGGATGCGCGCCTTCAGCTTGCGCTTGTCGGTGACGGTGTGGCGCGTCATGCGCACCGGCTGCAGGCGTTCGAGATAGTCATCCAGCGCCTTCGCCTCCAGGCCCGAGAGCAGGAGCCTGCCCATGGAATTCGCCCAGGCGGGAATGCGGCTGCCCACCGCAAGGTCGATGCGCACCAGCCGTTTTGCTTCGGCGCGCAGCACATACACCACATCGTCGCCGTCGAGCACACCGATCGAGCAGGTGTGGCCGGTGGATTCGGCAAGCCCCTGCAATACCGGCCGCGCCACTTCGCGAAAACCGAGCGATGCGAGATAGGTGTAGCCAAGCGCGAGCACCCGGGGCGCAAGTGCATAGCGCCGCCCGTCGGAACGCAGATAGCCCAGCCGCTCGAGCGTGAGCAGCACGCGCCGCGCCACTGCGCGCGGAATATCCAGGCGCTCGGCTACTTCGATCATCGCAAAACCGGCCGCCTCGCCCGAGCCGAAGAGTTCGAGCACCCGCAGGCCCTTGTCGAGCGATTCGAGGTGTTCCGCATCGCGCGCCGGTGCTGCTACGGCCGCGTGGGGCGCGTCGACTGCACGCCGTGACGGACGGGCGCGGACGGGTTTGGGCGGGTGAGGGCGGGTGCTTGACATGGTGGATTCCGACCAATGATACTGTTTGCGAACAAATGTTCGCAAATTACTGTTTCGCACTTGTTTCGATCGCGAAGTCATAAGCGGGCACCGAAACAGGGAGTACATTGACAGCCCGTGATTACCGAACCTAGAGTCGGGCTATTCCGGAACGCCAATCCGCCGCGGCAAGCGCAACGCAATGCGCGCCCGGTGTTATCACAGACCAGGAGAAACAGACCGTGACCCACCGAATTTCCAGCCGCCCCTTCACGCTTCCCCTTATTGCCGCCGCGATCGGTGTTCTCGGCGCCGCCCCGGCACTCGCGCAGAACGCAAGCGTGCCCATCCTCGTGCCGATCACCGGTTTTCTCTCCCTCGAAGGCACCAGCCAGCGCAACGGCGCGGTGCTCGCGGTCAAGCGCGGCCCGGCCAAGCTCAACGTCAAGGCGGATGTGTCCGACACCGGCACCGCGCCCGACGTGGCGGTGAACGCGCTCGAGCGCGTCATCTCGCGCGACAAGCCCAATGCGGTGGTCGCCTCGATGCTCGGCACGCAGATGCTCGCGATGCTGCCGGTGGCGCTGGAGGCCAAGATCCCGCTGCTCACCGTGTCCGGCACCGCCGGCATCACCGAGCAGAAAAACCCCTTCGTGTTCCGCTTCTTCCCCGGTGACGCGGTGGCGAAGGCCGCGCACGTCCGCTACGTGGTGGAAGAACTGAAAAAACGCCGCATCGCGCTGATCTACCAGACCACCGCCTACGGCCAGGGCGGCCGCACCGAAATCGTCGCGCTGCTCAAGAAGGCCGGCATCGAGCCGGTGTTCCAGGAAGCGCTGGACGTATCTGTGCGCGACATGTCGCCGGTGATCAACAAGGCGAAGGAACAGAAGCCCGACGTGATCATGCTGCACCTGCATTCGCAGCCGACGGCACTCTTCGTTCGCGCCGCCGCGCAGCAGAAGCTCGGTCTTCCGATCGTCGCAGGGTCGGCCATGCACCAGCCGCAGACCGCAGCCTTGCTTGAGCCCACCGAATTGATCGGCGTGTGCGCCGAGACCAACTCCTCGCCGGTCTCGGGCAACACCGACGAGATGCGCTCCTTCCTGCTGCAGTACCGCGCCGAGTTCAAGACCGATCCGGACGGCTTCGCAGTCGGCCAGTTCGACGGCGTGTCGATGGCGCTGGATGCGATCTCCAAGGGCGCGACCACGCCGGCGGAACTGCAGAAGGCGCTTGCCAGTCGCACCTACAAGGGCCTTGCGATGACCTACAAGTCCGACGGCAAGGGCAACATGGCGCACTCGGCGATCATCATCTGCTACGACGGCAAGGACCGCATCCCGCGCGTCGTGCAGCGTTACGACAACGTGACCGGCGTGCTCGGCAAGTAATACGGCACACGCGATGGCCCGGGTCGCGAGGCCCGGGCCATCGCGTTTTTGCGCCGCCATGTTTTTCGCCTCCCTGCCTTTCACCTCCGCCTTCTCCCCATGCTCCAGACCCTGATCAACGCGCTTGCGCTCGGCAGCGCCTATGCGCTGCTTGCGCTCGGCTTCGTGCTGATCGTGAATGCCACCAGCGCGGTCAATTTCACCCAGGGCGACATGGTGATGGCGGGCGGCTATGTGGCGATTGCGCTCGCCGGCGTGCTGGATGTGCCGGGCGTGATCCTGCTGCCGCTGGTGATCGTGCTCATGGTGGTGCTCGGGCTGGTGTTCTCGCTGCTCGCGTATTTCCCTCTGAAATCCCGACCGCCGGTGTCGGTGTTCATATCGACGATTGCGCTTGGCATCGTGTTCCAGAACACCGCCAACGCGATCTACGGCGCCGCACCCCGCGGCGCGCCGCCGCTCATCTCCGGCGGCCAGATCGAGATGGCGGGGCTGGCGCTTCCCGAACAGTCGGCGGCGATCATCGTGGTCGCGGCGCTGCTTATCTTCGGCCAGTGGTGGCTGTTCGCGAAGACGCCGCTCGGCCGGCGCCTGCGCGCCACAGCGCAGGACCGCGCGATGGCGGAGGCCATCGGCATCCGCGTCAACTGGATGATCGCATTTACCTTCGGGCTCTCGGCCGCGCTCGCCGGCGCCGCGGGCCTGCTGCTTGCCAACCAGTTCTTCGTTAGTCCCACGGACGGCACCAACTACATCATCAAGGCCTATATCGCGGTCACCATCGGCGGCTGGGGCAGCATCGCGGGCGCGGTGCTCGGCGCGCTGCTGATTGCGCTGTTCGAAGTGGTGTATCCCTCGCTGCCGGTGCTGATCCCCGGCATCGACGGCAAGGCGGAGTGGGCGCAGGCAATGTTCTCGCACACCGCCGCCACCATCATCCTCTACGCGGTGGTGCTCGCCATCCTGTTCTTCCGCCCGCAGGGACTGTTCGGCGAAGTGGTGCAGCGGCGCGCATGAGGATGAGCAGCATGCGAATCGTCCCGGTGTTCAAGTGAACTTCCTCAAGCGCGGCATCAACCTTCCGCTGCTCGTGGGCCTCGTGCTCATCGGTGGCTGGCCGATGGTGTTCGGTTCGAGTTACGACCTGCGGGTGTTCACGCTCGCCGGCATCTACGCGATTCTCACCCTTGGCTACCAGTTCATCTTCGGCCACGCGGGCGCGCTCGCGCTGACGCAGGGCACCTTCTTCGGCGTGGGTGCCTATGTCACCGGACTTCTCGGCCTCAAGTTCGGCTGGGGCTTCGCAATCACGCTGCCGCTGTCGATGCTGGTGCCGCTGCTGCTCGCGTTGCTGGTGGCCGCGCCGGTGCTGCGGCTGGAATCGCATTACTTTGCGCTCGCCACGCTCGGCATCGGGCAGGTGATGCTGCTGCTCGCGGTGAGCTGGGAATCGGTCACCGGCGGCGCCAACGGCCTGCCCGGCGTGCCGGGTGTGATGTTCTTCGGCGAGACCATGCCGCGCGGCTGGCCCCTGCTGCTGTTCGTCTGGGGTATCGCCGCGCTGGCGGCGCTGGTGTCCTGGCAGATCACCCGCGGCCTGCTCGGGCGCGCCTTTACTGTCATGCGCGAGAACGACACCGCGGCGCTGTCGATCGGCATCGACATCTGGATGCTGCGCTTCTCAGGCTTCCTGCTCTCGGCCGTCTACGCCGGCATCGCGGGTGCGCTGTATGTGCACACCATCCGGGTGATATCGCCCGAAGTGCTGGAATTCCACATCATGGTGGCGGTGCTCACCATGGCGGTGGTGGGCGGGCGCACACACATCGCGGGCGCGATCCTCGGCGCGTTTTTGCTTGTGCACCTGCCCGAATGGTTCCGCTTCCTCGACAAGTACTACCTCATCGCCTATGGCGCGGTGCTGCTCGCGATGATCATCGCCGCGCCTTACGGGTTGATCGGCACGGTGCAGCGGCTGCGCGCGCGGTGGTTCCCCGAAGCGCCGCCCGCGCCGCCCAAAGCCGTGCCGCTGCCCGCGCGGCGCGATGACTCGCTGTCCGGCCCCCTGCTGGAAGTGACCAGCCTCGCGATCGCCTTCGGCGGCGTGCGTGCGCTCGACGGGGTGAGCATCGAGCTGCAGCGCGGCGAGATCTTCGGCCTTATCGGCCCCAACGGTTCGGGAAAGACCACGCTGGTCAACTGCATCACCCGCATCTATAACGCCAACTCGGGCGCGCTGCGCATCGCGGGGCAGGACGCGACCCGCGTGCCGCCGTACGCGATGGCAAAGCTCGGGGTCGCGCGCACCTTCCAGAACATCAACCTCGTGGACGAGATGAGCGCGCTCGACAACGTGGCCTCGGCGAGAGCAGGCATCGAGGGCGTGGGCGTCGGGCGGGCGCTCGCGAAGCTGCGCGACACGCAGCTTGCACGTTCGCGCGGCTACGCGATGCACCTGCTCGAACTCATGGACGTGGCGGACGTGGCGATGCAGCCCTGCGGCGGCCTCGCCTACGGCATCAAGCGGCGGGTGGAGATCGCGCGCGCGCTTGCGCTCGAGCCGCGCCTCCTGCTGCTCGACGAACCCGCGGCGGGCCTCAACGAATCCGAGCAGGCGGACCTCGCCGCGCGATTGAAAAAACTTTCCTCTCTTGGCGTGACGCTGCTGGTGATCGAACACAACATGCCCTTCCTGATGCCGCTCGCAACCCGCATGGCGTGCCTGGATTACGGCCAGGTGATCGCCACCGGCACGCCCGCCGAGATCCGCGCGCATCCGCGGGTGATCGAGGCTTACCTGGGAGCGCCCGATGCAGCGGTGCCCAGCGCGCCGGATCTCGCCCTGAAGGGAGCAGGCTGATGGCCCTGCTCGACATACGCAATCTCACCGCGCGCTATGGCCAGATCACCGCGCTGCGCGATGCCTCGATCACGGTGAACGCGGGCGAGGCGGTGGCCCTGCTCGGCGCCAACGGCGCGGGCAAGTCCACGCTGATGAAGACGCTCATGGGTTTTGTGTCGCCTTCCGAGGGCAGCATCGAGTTCGACGGCAAGCCGTTGGCGGGTGTGTCCACCTCCTCGCGTGCGCGGATGGGCCTCGGCTATTCGCCCGAGGGCCGGCGGGTGTTCCCCGGCATGACGGTGCGCGAGAACCTGGAAGTCGCGGCGCGCGATTCGCGCAACGCCCACATGAAGGTGGCGGAGATCTTCGGCATCTTCCCCGCGCTCGAACAGAAGCAGGCGGCGCTCGGCTGGCAGCTCTCCGGCGGGCAGCAGCAGATGCTCGCCATCGGCCGCGCGCTCATGACCGAACCCAAGCTGCTGCTGCTGGATGAACCGTCGCTCGGTCTGTCGCCGATCCTCACCACCGAGGTGCTGGATCGCGTGCGCATAATCGTTTCGCGCGGCACTGCGGTGCTGCTCGCCGAGCAGAACGTCGCCAAGGCGCTGTCGGTGTGCAACCGCGCCTATGTGCTGCAGGTGGGGCGGATCGTGGACGAAGGCCCGACCGACACCCTGCGCGACAACCCGGTGATCCGCGAGGCGTTTCTCGGGGGTTGAGCGGGGTTTTGTGCCCGTAGTGCCGGATGTAGAATCAGCAATCGATTCAAAGGGCCCGTGACATGAAACAACTGGCATTGACGGCGGTGCAGCAACGGCGGCTGGAGCGTCTGGCTCAGGAGGCGGGGCGCACCCCGTCGGCCATGCTTCGCTTCGTGCTTCGCGACGGGTTCGATGCGTGTGAGGAAGATGTCCGCGAAAGTCGCGTTGCGGACGCGGAGTTCGCTGCCGGACACGCGGTATCCCACAAGGATGCGATGAAGCACGCGCGGTCGGTCATTGCGTCGCATGACCGTCGACAAAAGCCGTGCTGACAAGACCTCGCTAACCATGTCCATCCAGCCCTTCACCTTCCTGCACTCCACCCGCCGCGTCATCTTCGGCTGGGACAGCCTGGTGCAGCTCGATGCGCTTGCCAAGGAGCGCGGCCTCAAGCGACCGGCGGCGGTGATCGACGAATACTTCGCCGGCACCGCGCTGCAGGATCGTCTTCGCGACATATTGATACGCGCGACCGGCACCGAACCGGTGTTCCATGCGATTCCCTCGCACGAACCCGACGCGCCCGGCGTCGAGGCCTGCGCCGCGACGCTCGCCAGCGCGAACCCGGACTTCATCGTCGTGGTGGGCGGCGGCAGCACGATGGATGCGGCCAAGGTGGCGCGCATGCTGTTGTCGAATCCCGGTCCGGCGGCGGCAATCGCGGGGTTCGGGATGCGCATGACGCCTCACGCGAGCCTGCTGGTGGCGGTACCCACCACCGCCGGCAGCGGTGCGGAGGTGTCGGAGTCGGCGGTGATCGGTCTCGATGGGAGCGATGTCAAGCTCATCTACCGCTCGCAGGAAATGACCGCGCAGGTGGCGCTGCTCGATCCGGCGCTGTCGGTGTCCGCACCGACACGAGTCACCGCGTACTCCGGCTACGACGCGGTGACGCACGCGGTCGAGGCCTATGTCTCGAACAAGAGCTCGCCCATGACCGACCCTTTCGCGGTGTCTGCGATGGAACTGCTGGCGCGATGGCTCGTCACCGCCTGCGAGCAACCCGACCACCGCGAGGCGCGCTCGGCCTGTCTGATCGCCTCGATGCAGGCGGCGATTGCGTTCAACTCCGCCAACCTCGGCCTCGCGCACGCGATCTCCGGCCCGCTCTCCGCGCAGCAGCATGTGGCGCACGGCTTGGGCAACGCGCTCGCGCTGCCGTACACGATCGAGTTCAACGAAGAGGTGCTCGGCGACAAGGGCAGGCGGATAGCGGAAATCTTCGGCGGCGCCACCGCATCGAAGGCGCTCGCCGCGCTGCGCCATCGCGTCTGCATGGATGTCAGCCTCGACGAATTCGTGAAGACCGACGCCGACCGCGAGCGCCTTGCGCAATGGGCGATAAAAAGCGGCCAGGTCACCACCAACCCGCGGCCGACGACGATCGGGGACATGCGCGGGATCCTTCAGGCGATGCGTACGCCCACCGGGGGCTGAGTCGGTCGAGGTGGACGATTGCTAAAGGTAGCAATCGAATTAGCCACTTCGCAGCGCCGATCCTTGTTCTGAAAAGAGAAAAATTCGAAAATTACGGGGCGATCGCTCCGTAGTGCGTCGCCGGTAATGCTAAAGCCCAAGCCTCCCCGGCCGTCATTGCGAGGAGCGCAGCGACGAAGCAATCTCGCCTTGCGCCATCGCTCGTTATCGCCCCCCTTCTAGCCAGCGGCGATGCGGCGTATGCTTTGGACTCAACGGTTTGTGCCATCCACGCCGTCTTCGCTCCTTTTATCCGGTGTTTTCTGTCGGGGTTTGATCCTTATGCATCACAAGCAACCGTGTTGCACGCTGTCGCTGTAATCTGCCCGGGTTGCCGCTGGAGATCACACTATGTCCACCTTGGTTGAGGAACTGTCAGCTCGCGCCAAGACCTTGTCTGCCGCGGATCGAACGCGCCTCGTAGAGGAACTTTTGGACTCGCTGCAAGGAGGGTCCGATGCCGAAGCTGAGAGCGCCTGGGATCGCGAGATCGAGCGCCGGGTCGCAGAGATCGAGTCCGGCGCTGTCAAGCTCGTATCGGCCGAAGAGGTTCACGCGGAAGCCCGTCGTCTAATTCGGCGGTGAGAACGGTCCAGTATCACCCGGAGGCTCGCGCCGAGTTTCTGCACGAGGTCGAGTACTACGCTGGCATCAGCCCCCGGTTGGCGGAGCACTACGACAGAGCGGTTCACACCGCCGAGACACAGGCGGCCACCACGCCCGAGACCTGGCCGACGTACAAGCACAAGACGCGTCGGGTTGTTGACCGGCAATTCAAGTTCTCACTGGTGTACCTGCACAATGAGAACGAGGTCTATGTCGTCGCCGTCGCGCCAGCGAAGCGGAAGCCAGGCTACTGGAGGGTGAGGCTCAGTGACGCATAACAACCGCATCAACAGCGACCTCCGTCAGCGTCGCTTCGCGCCGCTGTCTCAGGCGCGTTATGCGGAACGTTGGGCGACAAGGGCAGGCGCATCGCCGAAATCTCTGGTGGCGCCACCGCGTCGAAGGCGCTCGCCGCGCTTCGTCATCGCGTCGGCCTGGATAACAGCCTCGTCGAATTCGTGAATTCGGACG